>NZ_JBQFYU010000003.1:0-399678 GCF_056541705.1 Ruegeria sp. AG1
TCCCTCGGGCCGCTTATTCGGCGGCGATGCTGCTGACGTCCTGGCCCGAAGCGGCCATGATCGCCTTGACGATGTTGTGATAGCCCGTGCAGCGGCACAGGTTGCCTTCCAAATACTTGCGGATCTCGGCCTCGGACGGGCGTGGATTGTCCTTCAGCAAGGCCGCCGCGCTCATCACCATGCCCGGTGTGCAGAAGCCGCATTGCAGCCCGTGGTGATCCTGAAACGCCTGCTGGATCGTATTGAGCGTCCCATCCTCGGACGCCTGACCCTCGATCGTGCCGACCTCGGCACCGTCAGCCTCAACCGCCAGCATGTTGCACGACTTCACGGCCTCGCCGTTTACATGCACCACACAGGCACCGCATTGCGCCGTATCACAGCCAACATGCGTCCCCGTCAAAGACAAATGATCCCGCAAAAAACCAGACAATAACGTCCGACCCTCAACATCACCGCTCACAGACAGACCATTCACAGTCAGCGATATTTTCATCACATTTTCCTCCCTTAAATCCGTAGCTCAACCGCCCAATACGCGCTTGAGCCAGCCTTTCTTTTCGGTTGCCTCTTCCGTTTGTTGTTCGGGTTCAGCTGTCGCTTCGCTGGCGGGGGCCTCTGGCTCTACCTCGACCGCGCTTTGGAAATTCTGAAAGAACTGATCCGCCATTTTTTTGGCGAACCCGTCCACGACACGCCCGCCCAGTTGGGCCAGCTTGCCGCCCACGCGCGCGTCAACATTGTAGGTCAGCAAGGTGCCTTCGGCGACATCGGACAGCGTGACATCTGCTGCGCCCTTGGCAAAACCGGCAGCGCCGCCTTTGCCTTCGCCCGACAGTTTCAGGCTTTCCCCGGAAACCATGTCGGACAGGGTCACTTTCCCTTTGAACGTGGCTTTGACGGGGCCGACTTTCTGCACCACGGTGGCGTCGAATCCGTCTTCGGCGGTGCCGGTCATCTCCTGGCAGCCAGGGACGCATTCGCGCAGGACATCTGCTGACAGCAGGGCATCCCAGACCTCGGACCTTGGCGCGGCTATTGTGCGGCTGTCATGTAACTCCATGTCACTCCTCCAGAGTTTTTTCCAACCTAGGGCGTCGGGGCCGCAAAGCATATGCGACCTTGGGCGTAGTCAGCGAAGTTCGGGAGGGGTGTGCGTCAGCCCGTAGTCCTCGAAGATTTTGGCGATGCGGCCATCCTGAAGCGCCGCATAGATCGCGTCATCGACCGCATAGCTGAGGCCGCGATAGGCAAAATGCACGGCCACGCCGCTGGTCCAGGTGCTGACGGCAAAGCCGGGCAGCGGAGGGGTGTGGATATCCAGATCCGGGGTCAGCCCGGCCTCTAACTGGGCGCGGGGGCCCATTGCGGCCATCGTTTCACCTGCGGCCAGAGCTTCCATCGCCTGATCTGCGGTTGGGAACCGGCTGACATTCTGCGACAGTTGCCCGCCGGGAAAAGACGACAGGTAGAAATCGGCAATCGAATCGTTTTCAACAGCGACGGTGTCAAAGCGGAAATAGGCCGGAACTGGAGGGTCTTCGGGATAGGCATCGCGGCGAAAGGCGATGGCGATTTCCTCGTCATGATACTGGCCGGTGAACACCACCTGTTCGACCCGGCAGGCAAATTCGCTGTCATAGGGAATGTGCAGCATGACATTGGCCACGCGCCCATTGATCAGCGGTCCTTTCCAGATCCAGTTGCGCAGATCGGCCTCAAGGTTTTCTCCTGCCGCGACCAGATTGAACCGGGGCTCGACCCCCAGATCCTGTGCGATCAGCTTGCCGATTTCGATGTCCACGCCCTGTATCTTGCCGTCCTTCTCAAAGGACCAGGGCGCAAAATCTTCGTAGGCTGCGAACTCGATGTAACCGCGCTCGACAATGGTATCGAGGTCAGCGCCCACGATGTCGCGGCTGGCATTCTGGGGTTTGGGTTGGGGCACATGGTCTTCACACCTGGCCAGAGCCGACCCTGCGGACAGGGCGGCGACCAACAGGGAGAAAATGAAATGGCGTCCGATCATGTGCCCCAGTCTGCCGTTCTATTGCGCGGCAGACAATCCGATAGTCAGCTGCTCCGCCGCTTGTGCAAAATCCGGGGCCTCGCCCGAGATCAGCACCGCAGCGCGCAGGGCCACCGAGTCGGCCACAGGCGCGCCCGAGCCGGTCTCAATCGTGCCCGCGATCTCGGTCAGTTCGGATTGCAGGGCGGCTGTGTCTCCATCCGCGCCCTCTGCCATAGCGGCCAGCTCGTCTCGGATTTCCTTCAACCGGTCCGAGTGATCGTCCAACGCGCCGTCGTCAGGGCGGGTCTCGATATAGGTGCGAATGGCCCAGGCGGCCTTTTGGCCCAACAAATCACCAAAGGCGGGCATCTTGGTGATACCGTTCTGTGTATAGCCCTCGCGGAAGCGTTCGATATACCATTCGTCGCCGTATTCTTCGGCCTCGAGGTAGCGCAGGTCGGGGGCCAGTCCGCCCGATATGACGCCCAGTCCGTGGCAGCGCGCGCAGTTCTGGTTGTAGCCGGAATCGCCGATTTCGATTGCAGCCTGCCAGACCTCTTCGCCCTGATCGCGATAGGGGTTTTCGATCAGCCATTCCTCGCTCACGTCGGGCAGGGCATCCGTATTTACTGGCTGGGGCGCGACATCTCCATGTGCCAGCGCCATTCCCGCTGTCACCGTTGCCGCAAGCGCCGCGCTGTAAAAACCAAGACGCATCTCATCCTCCTATTGAAGCTTTCCCCGGTCATAGCGCAGGCAAATACATCGCGACATTCGACCTTGGTTGCAGATGGGCAAAATCTGCGACTAAGGTCGAATGGCTTTCCCATTTTCGACCGGCTTTTACTTTTAGGGCCGGGGAGGAGGCGCAGAATGTTCAGGTTTTCTTTTGTTCTTGCAGCCTTGGCGCTGGCATCTGGCGCTGCGCAGGCCGAGGTTGCGATTTCAGTGACTTACCTGCAGCAAGAAGTTGAGCGTCCTCCGGTGCTGTCCAACCTTGATCCGATTCCTGAAGACCTGGGCATGGCGGGCGCCGAGCTAGGTCTGGCTGATAACCTGACAACAGCCAAGTTTCTGGGGCACAAATACGATCTGACAGTGACCACGGTGCCCGAGGGCGGGGACTGGGCCCAAGCCGCGCGGCAGGCTTTGGCCAATAGTCCCTTCGTCATTCTGGACGCGCCTGCGCAAGCGCAGCTTGAGGTCGCCAATCTGCCCGAAGCAGCGGGTGCGGTGCTGTTTAACGCCTCGGCCCCCGATCTCTCGCTGCGCGAGTCCGAGTGCCGTGCCAACCTGTTGCACACCTTGCCATCGGACGTGATGCGCACCGACGCTCTGGCGCAGTTCCTGGTCAAACGCCGGTGGGAAGATATCGTCCTGATCGCTGGAGAGCATCCGGGGGATCAGGCCTTTGCCGAGGCGTTGAAGCGGTCTCTGCAAAAGTTCCGTTTGGAGCTGCAAGCGGAAAAGATATGGGTTTTCGATGCCGATCTGCGGCGCAACGCTGCGCAGGAAGTGCCACTGTTTACGCAGGACTTCGGCGACTATGACGTGCTGCTTGTCGCTGATGAGCTGGACGATTTCGGCCGCTACATCCCTTTCAACACATGGGAACCGCGCCCCGTTGCCGGGTCAGAGGGGTTGCAGCCCGTCACGTGGTCGCGCGTGGTCGAACAATGGGGCGCCGTGCAGATGCAGAACCGTTTTGCCGATCAGGCAGGGCGGGCGATGCGCCCCAAGGATTACGCGGCATGGGCGGCCTACCGGGCCTTGGGCGAGGCGGTGACGCGTACACAATCAGATAATCCGGCGGTTCTGCGCGACTATATCCTGTCGGATGATTTCGAACTG
Source organism: Ruegeria sp. AG1 (assembly GCF_056541705.1). Classification (NCBI taxonomy): domain Bacteria; kingdom Pseudomonadati; phylum Pseudomonadota; class Alphaproteobacteria; order Rhodobacterales; family Roseobacteraceae; genus Ruegeria; species Ruegeria sp. AG1. The sequence continues at coordinate 3,863 of NZ_JBQFYU010000003.1, forward strand.
GCCGGATTCAAAGGCCGCGCGATGAATTTCCGAGCCTGGAACGGCCAGTTGCGGCAGCCCATCCCTTTGGTCACGGATCGCGCCGTTGTGGCGATGGCCCCGCTCGAGGGGTTTCTGCATCAACGTACCGAACTGGACACGCTGGGCATTGATGAAGCCGAAAGCCAGTGCCAGGCATTTAAGGAGTAACAGCGATGAGACTAGCAGCAATTCTGGCAGCGACCGCGCTCTGCGCTCCGGCCACTGCGGATGAGATCTGGATCAGCAATGAAAAGGACGACACGCTCAGCGTGATTGACATCGAAACGCTTGAGGTGATCCGCACCATTGAGACCGGAGAACGCCCGCGCGGGATTACGTTCTCCAAGGACTACTCGGTTCTCTATATCTGCGCGTCGGATAGTGACTCGGTTCAGGTAATGGACCCCGAAACGGGCGAGATTCTCCATGACCTGCCCTCGGGCGAGGACCCGGAGCAGTTTGTGCTGCACCCCAATGACAAGCACCTCTACATCGCCAACGAAGATGACGCGATCACCACGGTGGTCGATACGGAATCGCGTACGGTGATTGCTCAGATCGACGTGGGGATCGAACCCGAAGGGATGGCCGTGTCCCCCGATGGCAAGATCGCCATCACCACGTCCGAGACCACCAATATGGCTCATTGGATCGACACCGAGACTCAAGAGCTCTTCGCCAACACTCTGGTCGATTCCCGCCCGCGCCATGCCGAATTTCTGAAGGATGGGACCGAGCTTTGGGTCAGCTCAGAAATCGGCGGCACCATCACTGTGTTCGACGTGGAAACCCAGACCGAAAAGGCCAAGATCGAGTTCGAGGTCGAAGGTGTCCACCCCGACCGGGTGCAGCCCGTGGGGTTTGAATTGTCCAACGGGGATGAGACCGCCTTTGTCGCGCTGGGACCGTCGAACCATGTGGCGGCGGTGAATGCCGAAACTTATGAGGTTGAGGACTACATCCTCGTGGGTCGCCGCGTCTGGCACATGGATTTCAACGCCGACAAGTCGCTTTTGTTCACCACCAACGGCGTCTCCGGCGATGTGACCGTGATCGATGTGGCTAAGCGCGAACCGATCAAGACGATCAAGGTTGGGCGTTTCCCCTGGGGCGCGGCCTTCCGTCCGACCAACTGACAAGATTGAGGAGATTATAGAGATGAAGCGACTGGTATGCGTGGCCGCGATGTTGGCTATGGCTTTGCCCGCTGCGGCTTTGGCCGACGATGATGACGACGGCTTTGGTCTGGCCGGGATCTTGTCGGCCAAGAACAAGGAAGACCTGCCTCCGATCACGCTCTCTGCCGGAGTGCCTTTGGCCGAGGCCCCATGGGAGCTGAAATCCGGCACCTATTATGAGTTCGAAATTCAAGGGGACGGCAGTCAGGAACTGGCTCTGGTCGGGCCGGAGTTCTTCCGCGCGATCTGGGTGGACGAGATCGTGGTTGAAGGGTTGGAAATCCGGCCTCTGGGCGTCGACTCCGTTGAATTCGATGAGGCGGGCGAGATGGAAATAGGCTTTGTCGCGATCAAGCCGGGCAGCTACTATCTGAAAGTGCCGGGCAGCACCGGCGAAACGCAGCGGCTGGAGATTACCATTAAGTGACAGGGCTTTCGGTCCGCAATGTCAGCTACGCCTATGGCGACAAACGCGCCCTTGATGACGTGAGCTTTCACGTTCCGCAGGGCGCGTTTTGCGCGTTGCTGGGGCCCAATGGCGCGGGGAAATCGACTCTGTTTTCCCTGCTGACCCGCCTGTTCACCACCGCGCAGGGGGTGATCGAGGTGGCGGGGTTCGATATCTCGAAACAACCCCGTCAGGCCTTGGCGCAGATCGGGGTTGTGTTCCAGCAGTCGACGCTGGATCTGGACCTGACGGTTCATCACAACCTCAGCTATTTCGCCGCCTTACATGGTCTGTCAGGTCGCACAGCCGAGAGCCGCATCGCCGCCGCTTTGGAACGTCTGGATATGGCCGAACGCGCAAGCGAACGCACCCGCAATCTGAATGGCGGCCACCGCAGACGGCTGGAGATTGCGCGTTGCCTGATCCATGCGCCCTCGGTCCTGTTGCTGGACGAACCGACGGTGGGGCTGGATGCTGCTGCGCGCAGCGCCATCACCCAACATGTGCATGATCTATCGGCACAGGATGGGCTGACCGTGTTGTGGGCCACCCATCTGACCGATGAGATCAACCCCGACGATCAGCTTGCCATCCTGCATCGGGGGAAGATGCTGACACAAGGCACCTGCCGCGACATCACCGACGAACAGCCGCTGCAACAGGTATTCCTGTCGATGACTGGAGCCTCCGCATGACCGGCGCGCTGATCGCCCTGCGCGCGATCCTGATCCGCGAGGCGCTGCGCTTTGTCCGCCAGCGAAGCCGGTTCATCGCGGCTTTGATACGCCCGCTGGTCTGGCTGATCGTCTTTGCTGCCGGGTTCCGTGCGGCCCTTGGCCTGTCGATCACGCCGCCCTATCAGACCTACATCACCTATGAGATCTACATCGTGCCGGGCCTCTGCGGCATGATCATGCTGTTCAACGGCATGCAAAGCTCGCTCAGCCTTGTCTATGACCGCGAGATGGGGTCGATGCGGTTGCTATTGACCAGCCCTCTGCCGCGATGGTGGCTGTTGTTCTGCCGCCTGCTGGCCAGCACCACGATCTCGATCCTGCAGGTCTATACGTTTCTGGCGGTGGCCGCGATCTACGGCATCGATATGCCGTGGTATGGATATCTGTGCGTCTTTCCCGCGCTGATCGTTGCCGGGCTAATGCTGGGGGCGCTGGGTCTGGCGCTGTCCTCGGCCATCAAGCAGCTTGAGAATTTTGCGGGAGTGATGAATTTTGTCATCTTCCCGATGTTCTTCCTGTCCTCGGCGCTCTATCCGCTGTGGAAGATGGCCGAAAGCTCGGCCCTGTTGCGTGATATCTGCGCGCTCAACCCCTTTACCCATGCGGTCGAGCTGATCCGATTCGCGCTCTATGGTCAGTTCAACGGCCCGGCCCTCGGCTGGACCATCCTTGCCGGTTTGGCGTTTCTGGGCCTCGCGCTATGGGGCTACGACCCGGCCCGCGGGATCAAACGCCCGGGTCGCTAAGCCGTCTACGACCATGGCAGAGGTGAAATGCGCCCCCTGATGCGCTATGATGCCTTTCAAACGGAGGGTTCTTTCATGATCCGTATCGCAATCGCATTGCTGTTTCTGGGCACAGCGGCCTCGGCCCAGACGGTCGAGGATGAGTACGGCACGCTCAACCCGCAGGACACGGGCTTTGGCCGCGTCATGAGCAATATTGACAATGGCGTCACCGATATGACGACCTGCGCGACCGGCTATTACATCACCAAATCCGGCCGTCACGAGATGGCGCGCAAGCTGTTCGAAAATTGCGCCAATGCCGGGTATACCGGCGCGATGACATGGATGGGGCAGTTGGACAATAACGGGCTGGGCGGAGACTACGATCCCGATGCCGCCGCCGCCTGGGACAAACGCGCCGCTGATCTGGGCGACCCGGTGGGCAAGTTCAACTACGGCCTCAACCTGCTGCGCGGCCACGGGGTGGCGCAAGACCCGGAACTTGGCCGAGCGTATGTGGATGAAGCCGCAAGCGATGGCCTGAAAATCGCCAAACGTCTGCAAGACTCTGGCTATGACCCCAATGAGGTCACGCCGGACGCAGATGAGTGGAAATACGCGCCCTTGTTCTGAGTTTAGTGAGGTGACGTAGTCGGGCACTGGAATAGGCGCGGGCGCCCGATGGTGCAAGGTTTTCCAAATCGCAACCAACCTCTAATCAGTCGATCACGACCTGAGGTAACCAGTGGCTATCGGGATCGGCCTCGTGGATGTCTGCCTCGGATACGGGCCTAAGATCTCCGTCTTCTGGCGGGGCCGATAGGATACCCATATCCATTTCGTGCAGCTGTCCTATCAGGCGGTCGCCGTCGCGTTGCAGGCGGTAATAGACCCCGTTCCACATATCAATGCCGTATTCGGTGGCACCCTTGTGGATAAACAGCAAGTCGTATTCCAGATCGGTCAGATCGCTGTCCGAGACCTCGCGCCGCAGAGCATAAGGGTAGGGGACGTGGCACCAGTGTTTGTCCGCCCCCTCAAGACAGCGAAACGGGCGCATGGACAGGAAATGGTTTGCGAAGGGGCCTGCGCTCAGGTCGATTTGATAGGCTGTGGCGTCGCCCTTGGGTTCGAAATTCACGTTTCCGATCAATATCTTGTTGCCGTCTCCGTCGATCAGAGAAATGGCCCTTTGCCCCGACAGAGGATCGGCCAGCGCAGGCTGCGTGCAGATCAAAGTCGCAGGTATTAACCAAGTGAAAAGCCGCCCCATCATAGCCTCGCGCGTCAAAAAAGATGGCCCAACCTAGTTGAAATCGGCCGTTTGCGCCCTACGACCAATGTGCAATTCCAACACCGGTGCCCGCCTGCGAATAATACTCTCGCCAACAATCCCGACGCGTCGGAGATTCGGCGTGGAGGAAAGACATAAGTCTAGGGAGGATACCGATGAACCGGTTTATCATGGCCGCCGCTGCGAGCATTGTCGCAACCGGCGCAGCCTATGCAGAAGTTACCGAAGACGATCTGGCCAATGACCAAACGATCACCACTCAGGTTGTGACCAATGGTATGGGGCGGCATTTGCAGCGCTACAGCCCGCTGGACATGCTGAACAAGGACAACGTCAAGAACCTGCTTCCGGCCTGGGCCTTCAGTCTTGGCGGAGAAAAGCAGCGCGGGCAGGAAACCCAGCCACTGATCTATGACGGGATGATGTATATCACCGGGTCTTATTCACGCCTCTATGCGATTGATCTGGAGACCGGCAAAGAGGTCTGGCAATACGATGCGCGCCTGCCCGAAGGCATTCTGCCTTGCTGTGACGTGGTCAACCGGGGTGCCGCCATCTATGGCGACAAGGTCATTTTCGGTACGCTGGACGCGCGGATCGTAGCGCTGAACAAGGACACAGGCGATGTGGTCTGGCGCGACAAGATTGCTGACTACAAGGCGGGATATTCCTACACGGCTGCCCCGTTGATTGTTGATGGTCTGGTCATCACCGGCAACTCTGGCGGTGAGTTCGGCATCGTCGGCGCGGTTCAGGCCCGGGACGTCAACACCGGCGATCTGGTCTGGGAACGCCCCGTTATCGAAGGCCACATGGGCACGCTGAATGGCGAAGAAAGCACCATGACCGGAGAGCTGAACGCAACCTGGCCCGGTGACATGTGGAAAACCGGCGGCGGCGCGACCTGGTTGGGCGGCTCTTACGACGCTGACACCGATACGCTGGTCTTCGGCGCAGGCAATCCGGCCCCGTGGAACAGCTGGCTGCGCAATGCGGGCACCCCCACCGAAGGCAACAAGGGCGACAACCTCTATGCCGCCAGCCGCATCGGGATCGATCCCAAAACCGGCGAGATCAAGTGGCATTTTCAAACCACCCCGCGTGAAGGCTGGGACTATGACGGTGTGAACGAAGTGGTTGCCTATACCGACCGCGAGGGCAACCAGCGCTACGCCACTGCCGACCGGAACGGGTACTTCTATGTTCTGAACCGTGAGGATGGTGGGTTCGTCTCGGCGACACCTTTCGTCAAGGACATCACATGGGCCGACGGAATTGATGAGACCGGACGTCCGATCTTTGTCGAAAATAATCGCCCCGGTGATCCAGCCGCTGCGGCTGATGGCAACAAGGGTGAGGTCATCTTTGCCTCGCCGTCGTTCCTAGGTGGCAAGAACTGGATGCCAATGTCGTTCTCGCAGAATACCGGTAATTTCTACGTGCCTTCGAACGAATGGGGCATGGATATCTGGAATGAGCCGATCACCTACAAAAAAGGTGCCGCCTATCTGGGCGCGGGCTTTACCATCAAGCCGAACTACGAAGATCACATCGGCTCGCTCAAGGCCATCGACCCCGATACCGGCGAGTGGAAGTGGGAATTTAAGAACGACGCTCCGCTGTGGTCGGGTGTGATGACCACGGCTGGTGGCCTGGTGTTCTTCGGCACCCCCGAGGGCGAATTCATCGCGCTCGATGACGAAACCGGTGAGAAACTGTGGTCGTTCCAGACCGGTTCCGGCATCGTCGGTCAACCTGTGACCTGGGAACAGGATGGCGAGCAATATGTCTCGATCATCTCCGGCTGGGGCGGTGCGGTTCCGCTGTGGGGCGGCGAAGTGGCCAAGAAGGTCAACTACCTGAACCAGGGCGGTACCTTGTGGACCTTCCGCCTGCCGAAAGAGCTGGCCTCGGCGAACTGAGGCGGGTTCTGAACCTAAAGAGCGCGCGCTCGGTATCCGGGCGCGCGTTTTCTTTGGTCTACGACCTTCCGCCAGTAGGCGTATGCTGACGGTGTTGCTAGACTCAGAGCAAAGAGAGTTTCAATGCAAAGGCGACCTTGATGCTTGCAGAACCCGCCAGACAGACCGACTTTGAGAATGTTCTGATTGTCGACGATCACCCGCTGTTCTGCGACGCCTTGTCGATGACCCTGCGCAGCGTGGCCGAGATCGGCGAAATTCACACCGCAGACCGTTTGGAAAACGCTATGGAGCTGGTGGCCAAAGGGCTGAAACCGGATGCGGTGATGCTGGACCTGAACCTGCCGGATGTGGATGGCCTGGATGGTCTGGTGCGCTTGAAATCCGCGGCGGATGCGCCGGTGATTGTTGTGTCCTCGTTGACCGACAACCGTGTGATCAGTCAAGTGATCAAGGCAGGAGCATCGGGATACGTGCCCAAGCATAGCCAGCGCGATGTGTTCCGCACCGCGTTCGAGACGGTGCATGCGGGGGGGATTTTTGTCCCCGATGGCTGCGTTCTGATCGAAGATGAGGAAGAGGATGAACATAGCGATGCGGTTAACCGGCTTGCCGCGCTGACCAATCAACAGGGCCGCATTCTGCAACTGATCTGCGAGGGCAAGTTGAACAAGCAGATCGCCTATGACCTGTCGATTGCCGAAACAACGGTTAAGGCGCATGTCACTGCAATCATGCGGAAACTTGGCGTTCAAAGCCGCACTCAGGCGGTTCTGATTGCCAAGAAAGCATCGTTTGCCAGCGTATTGCAAGAATAGGGTCAGATACTCTAACCTCTCAGCAATCGTCGGGCTTTAGGGAGGAGTCGCGATGAACCAAGCATTCGGATGGGCCAGCGCCCAGTCCGTCAGGCCAGGCATCGTAAAAACGGCATTTGCGGAATGCAGCGCCGATAACGCAGTCAGGGAACTGTCCAAGTCGTTGGGGGATGATCCCATGGCGCTGATCATTCTGTTTGTCAGCCCCAATGCCGATGCCGCGGCGGTGATCGCCGAGGCTGAACAGGAATTTGCGCCCACGATGGTGGTCGGATGCACCACCGCCGGAGAGCTTGCCGAAGGTGGCTATAACGAGGATCAGATCGTCGCACTTGCCTTGCCGCGCTCACATTTTGAAACGCGCACCATTCTGTTGCCGGACCTGAATGATTTCTGTGCGCAAGACATCATTGCCGAAATGATCCATAACCGAACCGCAATGACGCGCAGCTTTCCCGCTTGGGAAAACGAATTCACCTTCTTGATGATCGACGGCTTGTCCACCAAAGAAGACGAGCTGACATCCGAGCTGGCGATGGGGTTGGGGCCGGTGCCTCTGTTCGGTGGGTCTGCCGGCGACGGGACCGAGTTCGGCCATACCTATGTTCTGCATGGATCACAGGCGTTGGAGAACGCGGCCATTTTGGTGCAGGTGCGAACCTCGTGCCCGATCAAGGTGTTCAAGACAGATCATCTTGTTCCCGCCGCGCAGCGTATGGTCGTGACCAAAGCCGACCCCGCCAACCGCATCGTTCAGGAAATCAACGCAGAACCCGCAGCGCGGGAATATGCGCGCATCCTTGGCAAAGACCCCGAACAGCTGACCCCCTTTACCTTCGCGGCTCATCCGGTCGTCGTCCAGATCGGAGGTCAACATCATGTACGGGCCATTCAACAGGTTGCGGGTAATGGCGATCTGGTGTTCTTTTCGGCCATTGATGAGGGGCTGGTTCTGACCCTAGCCGAACCGCGCGACATGACGGTGCATCTGCAGGAAGAGATCGCGGCGCTGAACGAAAAGCAAAAGCCCGACACGATCCTGGCCTGCGACTGTATCCTGCGGAGGCTCGAGGCGCAGGAGAAACAGAAAACGCACGAAATCTCGCGCATTCTGTCGGACAATCATGTGGTCGGATTCTCGACCTATGGTGAGCAGTTCAACTCGATCCACGTCAATCAGACGATGACCGGGGTGGCGATCTACCCGCCCAGGGACGACTAGCGGATGATCGAGCATCTGACCGACCCGCTGGATCCGATCGAACGCCAGAATGAAAAACTGCTGAAGATCGTCGAGGCGCTGATGCGTCGGGTCGAGGAATCTACCGATGCCTCGGGTGCTGCTTATGCGCAATTCCAGCGCGCCGCCGTGTTGGAACAAGAGATCCGCACCCGCACGGATGATCTGGAGCGCGCTCTGGACCTTCTGAACGCGTCCAACGCGCAATTGGCCAAGGCCAATGAGGAAACCGAAGCTGCTCGGTCCGATTTGGCGAACGCGATCGAGGCGGTGCAGGATGGCTTTGCCTTGTTTGGGCGCGATGAAAAACTGGTGCTTTGCAACAGTCGCTTTGGGTTGCATATGCCCGATATCCAAGGTCGGCTGAAGCCAGGTCTGCGCTTTACAGAATATGTCGATCTCGTGAGCCGGTCGAGCTCTCTGCTGCTGCCGGAAGGGGTTGCACCTGTGGACTGGGCCGAGCTTCGATTGACGCGTCATGCGGATGACCATGTGGTGTTCAATGTGGGATTGAGCGGAAATCGCTGGATGCAGGTCTCGGAACATCGCACAAAGGACGCGGGCACAGTTATCCTGCAGACGGATGTGACCGATATCATGCGGGTCGAGCGGCTGGAGCGCGACCGCATCTTGGATGACAAATCGCGCCTGATCCGCGCCACGCTGGAACACATCGACCAGGGTGTCTGTATCTTCGACAACAAGCACCGATTGATTGGCTGGAACAACCGAGCCAGTGAGTTGCTGGCGATCCCGGTCGGGCAATTCCAGATGGGCACGCAGTTTGAAACGCTCTATGACCGGCTCGGTTCGAATATGAGTTTCCAACCGGGGATGAGCTGGGGTGATTTGTCCGACTGGACCAAGCGGGCCACCTCTCGGCGGCCCTTGCGGTTTCTGCTGCATCGGGGGCGGTCGAAAATCCTGTCTGTCTTTGCGCAGGAAATGCCCGACAAGGGCTATGTGATTTCATTTACCGATGTGACGGCGGAACGAAAATCGGCGCAGGCATTGCAGGACGCCAAGGAACTTCTGGAAAAACGTGTCGAAGCGCGCACCGTTGAATTGGCCGACGCGCTGGGCGAGGCGGAACGGGCAAATGCGTCAAAGTCCCGCTTTGTTGCCGCAGCAAGTCATGATCTGTTACAACCTCTGTCAGCCGCCAAGCTTTATGTGGCTTCGCTGAAAAACGGGTTGGATCAGTCGGAAACGCATGATGTGGCCACAAAGGCGGAAAGTGCGCTCAATAGCGTTGAGCATATCCTTGAGGCACTCTTGGACATATCGAAATTGGATTCCGGTAGCGCGACGGTCCACCTCTCGACCGTGTCGGTTGGTGATATGTTCAAGCAGATGGAGGACGCTTTCCGCCCGGTTGCGCAGGCCAAAGGGTTGGAATTGCGCGTGGTGCCGACCAGCGCGCTTGTGGCCAGTGATGCTAGCTACTTGCGGCGCATCCTTCAGAACCTGCTGTCCAACGCAATCCGTTATACCGACGCCGGCAAGGTTCTGGTCGGGGTGAAGCGGCGCAAAACCCGCGTTTCGATCGAGGTGCTGGATACCGGAATAGGCATCGCCGCCGATCAGCGCGACATGGTTTTTCAGGAATTCAAGCGGGTGCAATCCGACGCAAGCGCCGCCGAAGGTATGGGTCTTGGTCTCGCCATCGTCGAGCGCGCCTGCGGGTTGCTCAACCACCCGATTCATCTGCGCTCCGAGTTGGGAAAAGGCACGGTGTTTTCCGTCGAAATCCCTGTGGTGCAGGACCAAGGGCAGTTCAGTGAAGGCCGTCCCGCTGCTGCCGACAGGAAAACGGGTCAACTGGCGGATATGATCGTTTTGCTGATTGAAAATGACGCAAATCTCAGAAATGCACTGATGCTAACGCTCGAGTCCTGGGGCGTTCATGTGCTGGAATGTAGCAGTGAGGATCAGGCCGTGGACCTGCTGCGCGAGATCGGTATCACACCCGATGCGATCGTCGCGGACTACCAGCTGGATAGCGGAAAAACCGGGACTGAGGCGGTGCGTCGGATCAGCGCGGAATTCAGCGATGTGCCCGCCTGCATCATCTCGGCCAACCGGTCGCCTGAAACGGCGGAAGAATGCAAGGCGAACGGGTTGGAGTTAATACACAAACCCATCGACGCCAAAGAGCTTAGACACCAGTTGGTCAGCTTGATTTCGCGTTGATCCTTGCACGGGTCCGAGCGCAGACCGTGACCGCTGGATCCTAGCGTTGATGTTGCTCAAGATCGACCCGCGCGGAACGCAGACAGTTGGGTCACCGAATATTGAGCCGGTTCGATCATGGGGTGTGATGCCTTGCGTGGTGTGAATTGGCGTTCGCTGAGATCGGGTATTCTGGCGCGATACTCATTTGGTAATTATCGCTTAATAAAGCATAAATTAAGGTAAAATCTATTGATTGTTCTTGCGTGTCTTACTACGGTGCGCGCCATGACCCAGACAACAAAAACAATCGGCGCGACGTGCTATCGCTATCTTGGCAATGAAGGGCTGGAAACCGCCCAGTTCGATGATGAAACTTTCCTGCGGGTGTCGTCCCAGGCCGTCAGCAATTTGACCTCAAGCGCCTTTGCGGATGTCTCGCATCTGTTGCGCCCCAGCCATCTTGCCCAGCTACGCGAGATTCTCGATGACACGGATGCTTCGGCCAACGATCACTATGTGGCGCTGGAACTGCTAAAGAACGCGGTGATCTCTGCCGAGCGAGAATTCCCGAGTTGTCAGGACACTGGAACGGCGATCATTCACGGTAAGAAGGGCCAGAATGTTCTGGTCCGGGGCGATTTGCACGCGGCGGTCGAGCAGGGGGTCAAGGACACTTGGGAAACGCGCAATCTGCGTTTTTCGCAAATGGCCCCGCTCAGCATGTACCGCGAACATAACACCGGTACCAACCTGCCCGCGCAGATCGACATCGAGGCCCTCAGCGGGGATGCTCTGGAGTTCCTGTTCATGGCCAAAGGAGGTGGCTCGGCAAACAAGACGTTTCTGTATCAGGAAACAAGGCGACTGCTGGAACCCGAGCGGATACTGGCATTCTTCGACAAAAAGATACGGACTTTGGGTACGACGGCTTGCCCGCCATACCATCTGGCGATTGTCATTGGGGGGCTTTCGGCTGAACACTGTCTGAAAACGGTCAAGAAGGCCTCGGCCAAGGAATTGGATGATCTACCCACGACCGGTAGCCCCGATGGGCGCGCCTTTCGCGATCAGGCGCTTGAGGCGCAGATATTGGAGCTGACCCGCAACATGTCGCTGGGTGCCCAGTTTGGCGGAAAATATTTCTGCCATGACGTGCGCGTCATTCGCCTGCCGCGCCACGGAGGAAGCCTGCCGGTTGGTATGGGTGTCAGCTGTTCGGCGGATCGCCAGATCAAGGGGCGAATCGACCGGGATGGGATCTGGGTCGAGCAGTTGGAACATGATCCGGCTCGGTTCCTGCCCGCGCAGGATGTCGCGGCGCAATCCGCAACCCGGATTAACCTAGACCAGCCGATGGATGATATCTGTGCCGAATTGTCTAAGCTGTCCGTCTCCAGCCCGGTTCTACTGACCGGTACCATGATCGTCGCGCGCGATCTGGTGCATGCCGAACTGGCCCGGATGATCCGAGAGGGTCAGGAGCTGCCGGATTACATCCGCGATCACCCGGTCTACTATGCGGGCCCGGCTAAAACGCCCGAAGGCTATGCCTCAGGCTCGTTCGGGCCAACCACCGCCGCGCGGATGGACCCTTATGTGCCGGAACTGCAGGCGCTGGGCGCGTCCCGCGTGATGATCGCCAAGGGCAATCGTGCGCCCTCGGTCGTACAAAGCTGCAAGGAGCATGGCGGGTTCTTTCTGGGCTCGGTCGGCGGGGCGGCGGCAGTTCTGGGCAAGGACGTCATCAAAAACATCGAAACGCTGGATTTTCCCAACTTCGGGATGGAGGCCGTCTTTCGCATAAAAGTCGTAGATTTCCCGGCATTTGTGATTATTGACGACAAAGGAGGAGACTTCTTTACCCGCAAACCCGCCTTCTAGCGCACAGGAGCCGCAATGCCGCCGACCTCGGACAAGATCACCCTGCGCCAGCTGCAGATATTTCTGGTAGCGATCGAGACGCGCAGCTTTGTGCGCGCGGCAGAGCGCCTGTCGCTGACGCCGCCTGCGGTGTCGATGCAGATGAGCCGGTTGAGCGAGGAATTCGGCGCGCCGCTGTTCGAGAAATCCGGCCGCTCGGTGATCCCGACTGAGGTTGCCACCGCTTTGGTGCCCTATGCCGAACGTATGACCGAAACGCTGGCCGAGGCGGTGGATGTTGTGCAGATCATGCAGGGCAAGCTGGATCACCGGGTTCGGGTGGCGATGGTGACCACTGCGCGCAATTTCGGCCCGCATCTATTGGCGCAGTTCCAGCAGGAGCACCCGGAATGCGATCTGCAGTTCAAAATCGCCAACCGGCGCAGCGTGATTGAGATGCTAGATACCGATCAGATCGACCTTGCGCTCATGGGTCGCCCTCCGCGCCGGATAGAGACAACGGCACATCAATTCGCCAAACACCCCTATGTGTTGATCGGCCATCCGGATCATCCACTGGTGCGCTCCAGCCGCATCCGTCGCTCGGACTTGCCAAACCATCAATTCATCGTCCGCGAACGGGGGTCGGGCACGCGCATGGTGCATGAGTTCTTTTTCTCGGACTCGGGCCTGCCGCAGCCCAAGGCGCAGGAAATGGACAGTAACGCCAATATCAAACAGGCGGTCATGGCGAATATGGGGCTGGCCTTCATCTCGGCTCACACGATCGCGCTGGAGGCGATGGCCGGAAAGCTGAAAATCCTGAACGTTGAAGGGATGCCTGAATATCGCGACTGGTTCGTTCTGCATATGCGTAACAAACCCCTGCGTCCGGCGGCGCGGTCCTTTCGGGATTTCGTCGATCAGAAAGGCCCGGCCTTTATGGAGGATTTCTTCAAAGACGCCGGGATTGCAACATAGATTGCGCCCGCGCCACGATGGGTGGGTCGATCATTTTGCCCTCCAGCATGACGGCACCCAGCCCCTGCTTAGTGGCCCGACCAAAGGCCTCGACCACGCGGGTCGCCTGTTCGATCTCGGACGCGCTGGGCGTGAAGACCGCGTCAACGATTTCGACCTGTCGCGGATGGATACACAGGACGGCGTCGAAGCCAATCGCACGCCCAAGGTCGACGCAGGCGCGGAAACTGTCCATGTCGTGGATCTCGGCAATGCTGCCCGGTAGGCCGATGGCCTGCAGGCCACCCGCTTTGGCCGCATGGATCAAGGACTGCGCCGGGCCCTTCAGCGCCTCGACTGAGGGCGCATGACCGCAATCGGTCGAGAAGTCCTCAGTCCCGAATGCAAGCGCGGTCAACCTAGGGGTCGCTTTCGCGATACACGCGGCGTTCATCAGCCCTTGGGCTGTTTCGATCAAGGCAATCAGTTTGATCTGACCCTCGGGAAGTCTGGCCTGTCGCTCCAGCATCAACAGATAGTCGGCCACCAGATGCAGATGGTCGGCCCCGATGACCTTGGGCAACATGATCGCGTCGACGCCGGGCTGGATGGCTGCCTCAAGATCGCGGACGCATTCGCCAAGATCGGCATTGACCCGTATCACAACCGGTACCGCACGGTTAGTCAGCATGGCGACCGCCTCTGCCAACCCGTATCGCGCGGCCTGCTTTTGGTCGCGCGGTACGCTGTCCTCAAGGTCCAGCAGGATCGCATCCGCGCCCCGTTCATGCGCGCGGGCAATCAGCTCCGGTCGATGCGCCGGAGTGAACAGGTAGGACCGGATCATGCGGCTGCGGTCTCGGCGAATTCGGACCGAATGATATCGGTATGTTCGCCAAGCGCGGGCACACGGCCAAAGCGCGGTGTTTGCGGATCAAAGCTGTAGCGCACGGGGGCTGCGACCAGATGCGCCTCGTCCCCGCTTTCCAGCGTGACCGGTGTGCGGCGCAGCTGCGGGTGTTCGGCAAAGGTGCTGACCGAGTTCACGGCCCCATAGGCGATGGCTGCCGCGAACAGCTTGCCTTCCAGCTCGGCCCGGCTGTGGAGGGCAAAGAACCCGGCGACGATGGCATCCAGTTCGGCACGGTTGGAGACCCGTTGGGCCGCGTCGCAGAACCGGGGATCGGTTGCCAGATCGGGCTGTCCGATGACATCGGCGCAGAGGCGTTTCCACTCGCGTTCGTTCTGGATCGAGATCGCCAGAACCTCATCATCCTTGGTGGTAAACCCACCATAAGGCGCGATGGACGGGTGATGCAGGCCGACCGGCTGAGGCGCTTTGCCCGCATAAACCGTATGCATCAAAGGCACGGTCATCCAATCGGCTGCAGTGTCGAAAAGGGACAGCTTCACCGCGCTGCCTTTGCCGCTGATGCTGCGCGCGATCAGAGCCTTCTGGATGCCGATGATCGCGTTCATGCTGGCGCCAATATCGCAGACCGAAACGCCTATGCGGCCGGGATGTCCGGGCGCTCCGTTGACCGAGACCAGACCGCTTTCGCATTGCACCAGAAAGTCATAAGCCTTCATGTCGCTGTACCGCCCATCCTCGCCATATCCGCTGATATCGCAGGTGACCAGGCGCGGGTTGCGTTTGCGCAGGACATCCTCACCAAACCCGGCGCGGGCAATGGCCCCGGGGGCGAGGTTCTGGATGAACACATCTGCCTTATCCAGAATGCGGTGCAGCAAAGCGGCATCCTCGGGGTTCTTGATGTCCAGACACAGGCTTTCCTTACCGTGATTGGCCCAGACGAAATAGGATGCCGAGCCTTTCACGGCGCCATCGTACTTGCGGGCGAAATCGCCGGTGTCACGCTCGATCTTGATGACGCGCGCGCCACCCTGGGCAAAGTGGCACGACGCGAGGGGGGCAGCGACGGCCTGTTCCAGAGATACGACCAGCAGGCCTTCGTAGGGTTTGAGTTGGGTATCGCTCATGCTGCAGCTCGTGTGTTCAAAAGCGCAAGGGTGCGGTGCATTTCGTTGGCAACGATAGTCATGCCTTCATCAAAGCCCATCCCGGGCTTGACCAGCACGCGGTCGGGTCTTGTGGCCATGGCGGCGTGCAGACAGGCGCGGGCCGAGATATCGGTCTCGTTACAGGTGCCGCCCTGATACGCCGCGACACCATTGGCTTTGCAGTAAAGCACCGCGTCGACCGTATTGTGCAACGATCCCAGATCGGGGGTCTTGATCTGAACCATGTCACAGCAATCGGCGTCGACGAAATCGACTACGTCCTGATAAGTGTTGCACCATTCGTCAGCCACGATTTTGACGTTGCTGCCAAGCGCCCGCAGCGAGGCACGGATATCGCGCAGCAAGGCGATCTGCCCGTCTTTTGAACCGGCGTCCGCAGGCCCTTCGATATACAGATCGAATGGGGCGGCGCGTTGTTCCAGCGTTGCCATATAGTTGGCGATTTTCACCGCGTCATTGTCAAAGATCATGCCCACCGTACCGTAGACGTCGATATGCAGTACCGGATGATAGCTCTCATCCGTGCGCAGAGCTTGAATGCGACGCGACAGCCATGTGACGTATTCAGCTAGTTTCCCGCCTGTCTGGCCCAGTTTCTGGGGGATGTTGTTGATCAGGCCATGAGGTAGGGCGTCGACCTGTTTCAGCACCATCTTGTCAACGGCCTCATAGCGGTTGTCGCCGCTCTGCCCAAACAGGCGCAGAGGGGCCGCGATGGGTTCAAGCCCCCATTCGTCGCAGATGACCTCGAACTTCATCTTGCCCGAGGCAATCGAGGCCGCAGACAACAGCGCCTGCGACAGGCCATAGCGCACGGCAGTGTGCAGAGGTTGGCCATCCACGACCAGCGTATCGAAGAATTCCGCGCTTTCGCGGAAGCTATGCACATCATGCCCGATCAGCTGCGGCGTCAGATTTTCCTGCAGGAATGGGATGACGAAGGAGGCCAGAAACAGCGGATCACGCCCGGCGGCTCCGGAATATTGCACGGCCGCACAGTCGCCCTCGGCGATCTGGCCGTTTTCCAGCTCCAGCAGGATCGAGACACTTTCCCCATATTGCCGAACGCGCGCGAAGCCGTCGGTCAGCGCTTGCCCGCAATAGACGAACCCGTCCTGCTTGGCCCCCTGTTTGATCGCTGCCTGATCGTCGAAATAGTACGAGGCCAGCCCCGGCGCGAAAACAACGTTCTTGATCTTCATGACACTCTCTGTGCGTTAGGCGGCAACTGAGGGCCGACCGATGAGTTTACTGGCCGAGATGGCGCGGACGTCGTCGACCACCATGTCAAAGGACACCTCGCGCCCTTCGGACCGGGCGCGTTCCGCGATGCGGTCCTGATGGAAGGCCATGACATCCCTGGGCAGCGGCACATTTCCGGTCTCAAAAATCCGCAGCGCGCCGTGGTTGTCTCGGACCGGTGTCAGTTTGCCCGCGTTCCCGATGGCGGGGGCGAAGGGGATATCCATGACGCCGCTCTCAAAGGCCAGAACGGCGCCGCGTGCGATGTCGCCCTTGCCCAGTTTTAGGACGGCGCGCATGACGGCGTGAACCTCGGCCTCTATCACCTCGACCTCGGTCAGGATTTCGTTGCCGTCATTGCGGTTCTGATCCGCGATCATGTTGACCATCTGGCGGGTTGCCTTGAGCCCAGCCTGGTTCGCCTCAAGCGAGGGGATGCCGCTGGCCTCATGCGGTGTTTTCACGATGATCTTGGTGGCCCGCGCCTGTTTCGCGGCCAATGCCCCCAAACAGATCACGGCGGTCGCCTTGGCCTCATCCTCGGGGAAGCCGCCCATCCACTGGTGAAACACGGTGGTCAACTGGTAGTCGTCATAGCCCGCGTTCTGGAAGTAGTGATGCCCAAGCCGCCGTAGCGAACGCAGTGCGGCGACGTCCTGCACCAGATTGCCCGCCTGACCATAGCCCAGCGTGATACAGCGCACGCCCTGCTCCAGCGCGAGAAGGCCCTCGATGATCGCAACCATATGCGACACGAAAGGCGGTACCAGAGTCCCGGTCAAAGGGCCAAACGGTTCGCGGTTGATGCGGATACCGTGTTCTTCGAACCGGCCCACCAGGCGGTCGCAATATTGCCAATGGCGGATCGACTGCTCCAGCGGAATGTTTTTTGCATATGGGATGTTATAGGAAATCCCGCCGCCCTCGTAAGACGAAAAGCCCGAGCTGAGCGTAACCTCAGCCAGCAGGCGTGCATCCGGTGTGCCGTGCCGGACCTGAATGGGTTTTGAGACGGCCTCGACCAACCGTGTGCAGCCTTCCACACCATGATTGACCGCCGGGAACCCGTTCAGCAGCGAGGTGCCCGCCGCGCGGGATCGGTCGATGCCATCCTGCGCCTCATCATAGCGGTTGTGGCGGGTATAGGCGTCGATGGTGGTGGGCAGCACGTCGCAATGGGGGGCCAGCCCCTCCATCAGCGCCGTGTGTTCGCGCAACAGCGCAACGCCCGCACGGGGTTGCAGCAGCGTCTTGCCGGTTTTATCCGCATCCGCCAAGGCCGCCGAGAACCGCTTTTCCGAGGGCAGCGCATGCTGACGGGCAAGGCCTGCGTCAAAATGCACCTCGGCTCCGGTGTGCCAGGATTGCAGAACGCCCTCACGCTCGGCGTCGAAAGCGGAATCGGGCAGCTTGGAATTCGTGATTTCTGGCGTGCCGGTCATGTCACCATCTGCCTTTGCTAGATTGCGGCCCAATCAGCGAACCCAGATGCGAAAGCGCCCGAGTTGTGGCCGATATTCGGAAGACGGTTCATGTCGATGTCGTCTTTCAGCAGCGCCACGACCTCGTCGATATTGGCCGAGGCCGGGAAGACGCGGTCATAGCCCATCTCTTTGAAACGGGTGACGACGGTCGAGAAATCCTGTTTGCCGATCACGAGGTTGCCACCGACATAGAGCAGGATGTTGCCGATCCCTGCAGCCTCGCACCGGTCGCGCAGGCCCTGGCAGTCGATCTCACCGTGCCCGTAGATGGATGAGACAAGGATCGCATCGGCTTTTTCAGCAAGGGATGCGGCGACGAATTCGCTCTGGCTGACCATGACCCCAAGGTTCACGACCTCGATCCCGGCCCGGGTTAGCAGGCTGTCGAGGATCTTGTTGCCTACGGCATGGCAATCTGCGCCGATCACTCCCAAAACAACTTTATCCGTGGTGCTGGCGTCGAACATCTCTCGCTCCTCCTGTATCGCGCTTTGGGGTGTCGTAGCCGTGATTCTCAAAACGGTAAAGAATAATGATGAACAATAAAAAAAAGATAAGGAAAAGTTACCTAATTTTGCATCAGGCCGCTGTTAGAGCTTGAAACGCCAAAACGGCGACACTCTGATGGCATCTGTCGCATCTGAGATAGCTTCTGTCCGAAATCGACACTGAAAACGAGGGCAACCCGGGTGCATAAAGTAAGCTGCAACGAATAGGAGCCTACATGCGATTCTCGGCGCTGCGACTTTTCAAAGAGGCCCTGACCGGCCACAAGGGCTGGGGTCCGCAATGGCGCGACCCTGAGCCTGCGGATGCTTATGACTATGTGATCGTGGGCGGCGGCGGCCACGGTCTGGCCACAGCCTACTATCTGGCCAAGGAATTCGGTGCCGCGCGTATCGCGGTACTGGAAAAAGGCTGGATCGGCGGCGGCAATGTGGGGCGGAACACGACGATCATTCGCTCGAACTATCTGTTGGATGGGAATGAGCCTTTCTACGAGTTCTCGCTGAAGCTGTGGGAAAACCTCGAACAGGACTTCAACTATAACGCCATGGTCAGCCAGCGCGGTATTTTGAACCTGGTCCACACGGATGCACAGCGGGATGCGGCGCGGCGGCGGGGCAATGCGATGATCCTGAACGGATCCGACGCCGAGCTGCTGGACACCGCAGGCGTACGCGCCATGTATCCGTTCCTGAATTTCAATGACGCCCGGTTCCCGATCAAAGGTGGCCTGCTACACCGTCGCGGCGGCACGGTGCGCCACGACGCAGTGGCGTGGGGATATGCGCGCGGTGCGGACATGCGCGGCGTGGATATCATTCAGAACTGCGAGGTGACGGGTTTCCGCATTGAAAATGGCAAGGTTCTGGGGGTCGATACCACCCGCGGCTTTATTGGGGCCAAAAAGGTTGGCGTCTCTGTCGCGGGCAGTTCCAGCCGCGTGATGGAGAAGGCAGGGATGCGCCTGCCGATCGAGAGCCACGTGTTGCAGGCTTTCGTCTCCGAGGGTCTGAAGCCTTTCATCGACGGCGTTATCACCTATGGGGCCGGGCACTTCTATTGCAGCCAGTCCGACAAGGGCGGTCTGGTCTTTGGTGGCGACATCGACATGTACAACACTTACGCCCAACGCGGGAATTTGCCGGTGGTCGAGGATGTGATCGAAAGCGGTATGGCGCTGATCCCGGCGCTTGGGCGTGCGCGCCTGCTGCGCAGCTGGGGCGGGATCATGGATATGTCGATGGATGGCTCGCCGTTTATCGACAAGACGCATATTGACGGGCTCTATTTCAATGGCGGGTGGTGTTACGGCGGGTTCAAGGCAACACCAGCCTCTGGCTATTGCTTTGCGCATCTTCTGAAAACCGACCGTCCGCATGAAACCGCCACGGCCTATCGGCTGGATCGGTTCATGACCGGTCACATGATCGACGAAAAAGGGCAGGGCGCCCAGCCGAACCTGCACTGAGGACCATCGCCATGATCAACAAGTTTGCACACGATCTGATCGAGAACTGGCATCTTGGCTTTGTGGCCACAGCGGATGCCGAAGGGAACCCGAATGTCTCGCCCAAGGGTACGTTTGTGACCCATGATGATACCACGATCAGCTTTGCAGAAATGCGGTCTCCGGACACTCTGGCCAATATTGCGGTGCGTCCGCAGGTCGAGGTCAACTTCATCGACATCCTGACCCGTCGGGGCGTCCTGATCCAGGGTGAGGCCAGCTATGTTCCGCGCGACGATGCGCGCTACCCGTCGCTGCGCCTAGCCTATACCAACCGCTGGCCCGAGCTTGAGCCGATGTTTTCGGGTTTCGTGGTCATCAAGGTAACGGCGTGCAAGCCTCTGGCCACGCCCGCTTATGACATGGGCGTCACCAGCGAAGAGCTGCGCGCCAAGTGGATGCAGTGCGTTCGCGACATCAACATCATTCACAAAAGGTCGGAGGTCGAAGCATGCTGATCAATCACCCCTTGCTTGGCCCGCGCGACGCGCAGGAGTTCACCTATCTGGGCGATGCCTCGCTGATCAATCGTCCCGATTGGCAGGCTGAGGACGCAGCGCAGGCATTTCACGACTACCTCTACCTGCGTGAAAACCCGGCGGGCGAGCATCGTGAGCTTTGGTATCACGAACAGGGCGACCGGTCGTGGCTGGTGGTCACACGCAACACGCTGACCCATGAAATCCTGAAAGTCGAACTGGCCCGTGACGTGGCCAAAGCGGCAGGGAAGGCTTCACAATGACTCAGAGCAATCGACTGAATGGCGGGCTGATCAACCGGGACACCAGCCTCAGCTTCACCTTCGACGGTAAATCCTATCAGGGGTATGAAGGCGACACGTTGGCTTCAGCCTTGTTGGCCAATTGCGTGCGCCTGATGGGCCGGTCGTTCAAATACCATCGCCCGCGCGGCCCCCTAACCGGGGGCAGCGAAGAGCCGAACGCGCTCGTCGAGCTGCGCTCGGGCGGACGGCAAGAGCCGAACACTCGCGCCACCGTGGCCGAGCTGTATGACGGCCTGAGCGCCAATTCCCAGAACCGCTGGCCGTCGCTGGAACGCGACTTCATGGCGATCAATGACCAGTTCTCGAACTTCCTGACCGCAGGGTTTTACTACAAGACGTTTATGTGGCCCAAGGCGTTCTGGGAAAAGCTTTATGAACCGATCATCCGCAAGGCCGCCGGTCTGGGTAGCCTGACGGGTGAGGATGATCCCGATCTCTATGACAAGGGCTTCCTGCATTGCGATCTGCTGATCATCGGCGCAGGCCCGACCGGTCTGGCGGCGGCGCTGACCGCAGGACGTGCGGGCGCTCAGGTTATTCTGGCGGATGAAGATTTCCGCATGGGTGGGCGTCTGATCGCTGAGACTGGCGCTTTGGCCGATATCTCCGGTGCGGACTGGGTCGCGCAGGCACTGGCCGAACTGGCGTCGATGAACAATGTGCGGGTCATGCCGCGTACAACCGTGTTCGGGGCCTACGACCACGGAATTTACGGTGCGGTCGAACGCAACGCGGATCACCTGATCGCGCCTGAGGCGGACAAACCCCGCCAGACCCTGTGGCGCATCTACTCCAAGCGCGCGCTGATCGCGACCGGGGCCATCGAACGCCCCATCGCGTTCGAAAACAACGACCGGCCCGGTATCCTGCTGGCCGGAGCGGTTCGGTCCTACGCCAACCGCTGGGCCGCGACGCCCGCGCAATCGGTTGTGGTTTTTGCCAACAATGACGACGCGCACCAGACGGCACGCGATCTGATGGCGCAGGGAATCAAGGTCCCCGCCATTGTCGACACGCGTCCAGATGCTGCGGATGTGGAGGGCACCGAGGTTCTGAAAGGAGCCGAGATCGTCAACACCTCAGGCCGCCTGGGGCTGACTTCGGTGCAGGTGCGCACCGAGAAAGGCTACACAACGGACCTCTATTGCGAGGCGCTGGCGATGTCCGGTGGCTGGAACCCGAACCTGGGCCTGACCTGCCATCAGCGCGGTCGCCCGGTCTGGAACGCGGATATCCACGCCTTTGTTCCGGGTGACGGCCTGCCCGTCGGTCAGATCGTGGCAGGTGCGGCCAAGGGTGAGATGAGTACCGAAGCGGCGCTGCACGGCGGTGCGGCGGCGGCAGTATCCGCTCTGGGCGATCTCGGCATCACGGCATCCCACGTTGATCTTCCCGCTGCAGCCGATGCGCCGGTCTCGATCAGCCCCTTCTGGCACGTCAAAGGCGCAAAACGCGCATGGCTGGATTACCAGAACGACGTGACCGTCAAGGACGTCAAGCTGGCGCACCAAGAGAACTTTACCTCGGTGGAGCATCTCAAGCGTTATACCACACTGGGCATGGCGACCGATCAGGGCAAGACCTCGAACGTGGGTGCCTTGGCGGTGATGGCGGAACTAACGGGCAAGTCCATTCAGGACACTGGCACAAGCATCTTCCGCCCGCCTTATACTCCGGTTGCGATGGGTGCGTTTGGTGGCCGTGCAGTGGGTAAGGATTTCCACCCGACCCGCCTGACGCCCAGCCACAAATGGGCCGACGAGCAGGGCGCCGTGTTTGTCGAGGTCGGCAATTGGCTGCGTGCCCAATGGTTCCCGCGCAAGGGCGAAATCCATTGGCGGCAATCGGTGGACCGCGAGGTGCTGCAGACAAGAAACTCGGTCGGTGTGTGCGATGTGACGACGCTAGGCAAGATCGACGTGCAGGGCGCGGATGCAGCGGCGTTCCTGAACATGGTCTACTCCAACGCGTTCGCCAAACTGCCGGTGGGCAAGGTGCGCTATGGCCTAATGCTGCGCGAGGATGGCATCGCCTATGACGACGGCACCGCCGCGCGGTTTGCCGAGGACCATTTCGTCGTTACCACCACCACCGCCAACGCGGTTCTGGTCTATCGCAACATGGAATTCGTCCGCCAATGCCTTTGCCCGGATATGGACGTGCAGCTGATCTCGACCACCGAGGCCTGGGCGCAATATGCCGTGGCCGGTCCCAACAGCCGTAAACTGCTGCAAAAGATCGTGGACCCCGAGTTTGACATCTCGAACGAGGCGTTCCCCTTCATGGGCTGTGGCGAGATTACCGTCTGCGGTGGCCTGCGGGCCCGGCTGTTCCGGATCTCGTTCTCGGGCGAGCTCGCCTATGAGATCGCGGTTCCCACACGCTATGGCGACGGGCTGATTCGCGTGCTGATGGAGGCGGGCGAAGAGTTTGACGTGATGCCCTACGGCACCGAGGCCCTGGGCGTCATGCGGATCGAAAAGGGTCATGCGACCGGCAATGAGCTGAACGGCACGACCACGGCTCTGAACCTTGGCATGGCGCGTATGGTCAGCACCAAGAAGGACTGTATCGGCAACACGCTCAGCCGTCGGGAAGGGCTGAATGCCCCGGACGCGCTGGCTCTGGTCGGTCTCAAGCCGGTGGATGCCAAGGACAGCGTGCCTGCGGGCGGGCATCTGATGAACGCCACCGGCCCGGTCGATGCGGCCCATGATCAGGGCTATGTCACCTCGGCCGCCTATTCGCCGATCCTGGAAAGCTCGATCGGGTTGGCATTTGTCAAAGGTGGCTATGACCGGATGGGTGAAAAACTGCGTCTGGTGAACCCGCTGGAAGGCCAAGAGGTCTTGGTAGAAATCGTCAGCGCTCATTTCGTGGACCCGGAAGGGGAGAAGCTTCGTGCATAAACTGAAACCCATCACTCCGCTGGGCGGCGACACGCCGCGTGTCGATACGATCGGTTCGATCACGATCACAGAGGTCGTGGATCAGGCGCTGGCGTCGGTCGCGGCCCGCAACGATCAGGCCGGTGCCGTGCAAAAGGCGCTGGCCGACAAGATCGGTCTGAGCTTGCCCGAGGTTGGTCAATCCGCCCAGGCTACGCCCTATGCCGCGCTTTGGATGGGGTCCGAGCAATGGATGGTCATGGCCTCGCATGACAGTCACGAGTTGCTGGCCGCCGAGGTAAAACAGATCGTCGGTGACACGGCCTCAGTTTCCGAGCAGACGGATGGTTGGTGCCGTTTCGACGCGCAGGGCGCGGCCCTGTGCGATCTGTTCGAACGGCTCAGCAACGCGCCGGTCCGCACGATGGAGCCGGGCGCGGCGATCCGAACCACGGCGGAACATCTGGGTGTCTTCCTTTGGTGTCTGGCTGTGGATCATATGGTCGTTCTTGGCCCGCGCTCTTCGGCGGCGTCGTTGCATCACGGCCTGTTGGCTGCCGCTAAGTCTATCGCTTGAGCCTAGCCCGAGGGCAGCACATCATCGCTGCCCACCCGCATTGAGTTCTTGGCACGCCGGTCGCTGATCGGCGTGACCCCGAACGTCTCACGATAGTGTCGCATGAAGGCGCTGGGCGTGGCGTAGCCGACCATATAGGCGACCTCGGCAATTGGGTCGTTCGTATAAAGCACCAATTGCCGCGCCTGATTCATCCGCATTCGCCGGTAATAGGTCAAAGGGCTATGCCCTGTCGCCTTTTTGAAGCTCCGCTCCAGTGACCGTGCCGAAAGGCCCACCGCATCAGCGACTTCGCTGATCTGGATGGGATTTTCGATATGTTCGGCAAAATGCTGAATGGCCTTTGCAACCTGTTTTGGCAAAAGGTCCTGACTTTGCGCGGTTGAGATTGCGGGCACCTTTTGCGTAACGGTCCCGCTGCGAATGAAGGGATGCTGGAACCAACAGGCGACCTCGGCCATGACATCACCGCCCAGCCGTTTTTCGATCAGGGCCAGCATGTGGTCGAACACGGCAGAGGCGCCAGAGATTGTGCTAAAGGCCCCTTCTTCGCAGATCACTGTCCCATGGATCGGGATTTCGGGAAATTCGGCCTGAAAAGCGGCCTCGTAACACCAATGCACCGACAAAGGGTTGTCGCGGGTCAGCCGGGTGCGGGCAAGGGGGAAGACACCGCCGCTGATTGCACCAATACGGGTCTTGTTCCGCATCAGACGCTGAAGCGCTGCGTTTGCCTTGGAGGGGTTGTCGAACACGCTGTTCGGGCTTGAGGCAAACAGCAGATGCGTCAGGGATTGGGCGTCGGCCAGGGTGTAGTCGGGGAAAAAGGTGACCCCGGCTGAGGACTGGATCGGTTGGTCTTGCTCAGCAATGACATGCCAGCTGAACGCCTCCTGCCCTGAGATCTCATTCGCCGCGCGCAGCGGTTCGATACAGGATGTCAGGCATGCCATCGGGAACCCTGGAAAGATCAGGATGCCCAGCGAAATTTTCTCAACCTGATCTTTCATTAGCGTTGCTCTTTCACTAGGTCCTCGACGGTTTCGAGGATGTCATTTTCCAGTCTGCGCGCAGCAGGCGACAGTGCAGAATCAGCCTTGCGTATCAGGTGAATTTGCCGCTTGGCGGTCTTATCCGCCAGAGGGCGAAAGACCAGATCGGATTGCCCGACCGAAATTGCCGCCATCTCGGGCAGGAGTGTGACCCCGATCCCGGCCCGGACCATGCCCAGAATAGAGGTGATGTTATGTGCCGAAAACCGAGAGCCCGCGTGCAGTTTTTCCGCCTCGGGCCCGGGGATGCTTTCGGACAGGCTGTTGGCGATCAGCTGCTCATTCTCAAGCGCGTCCCAGCCGATGGGGCCGTTGTCACTGGCCAGCGGGTGGTCCGGTGTCAGCAGCACGCCGAACCAGTCGGTCAGCAAAAGCTGACTGTGCAGGCCCGACCCGTTCCCGCGCAGTGTCGCGATGCCGATATCAATGCGCCCCCGCGACAGCTCGTGCAGGACGGACTTGGAATCCATGTCGCGCAGTTCCACCCTCACTTTCTCGTAAGCCTTTGTATTTCTGGAAAAAACGCGTGGTATGATCGTGCCTGCCACCGATGGAACCGTCGCAATTCTGACATGTCCCATACTGGCATCGGCAAAGTTTTCGATGGCCCGAACCGTATTGTCGAAGTGCTGTAATTCCAGTTGCGATTGCTCCAACACGAACTCACCCAATGCGGTCAGCTTGTTCTTGCGGTCCGTCTCAAACAGCGGCTCGCCCAGATGCGTCTCAAACTGCTTGAGCATCATCGACACCGCCGAAGGGGTGCGCTTCAGGACAACGGCCGCGTCCGTCAGGTTGCCGGTGCGGGCCACCGCGACAAAGCCGCGAAGCATTTCGATCTTGAGTGTCATGACGGGAGCTTCAATCTTGCTGAAATAAACTTCAATAATTTTAGTTTGATTGATTGTCGCAAAAGAGTCCATACCCGCTTAGCAAATTCTCTATGGGGCAAACGGCTATGGCTGACATTCAAAAGAACCTGATCGCTGGTGAGTGGGTCACCGGCGAAGGTGAGATCGAAAACCGCAACCCATCGGACCTGAGCGATCTGGTCGGCATGTTTGTACAGGCCCGCGCGGATCAGCTTGAGGCAACATTGGATCAGGCGCGTGCCGCTCAGCGTGAGTGGGCCGCCTATGGGTTGGAGCGCAAGCAGGCTGTTCTGAACGCGATCGGCAATGAGCTGATGGCCCGCGCCGAGGAACTGGGCACGCTGCTGAGCCGCGAAGAAGGTAAGCCGCTGGCCGAAGGCAAAGGCGAAGTGTTCCGCGCCGGTCAGTTCTTCGCCTACTACGCCGCCGAATGCCTGCGTCAGATCGGTGAGAACGCGGATTCCGTGCGCCCCGATATCGAGGTGGACGTTCGCCGTGAGGCCGTTGGCGTTGTGGCCATCATCAGCCCGTGGAACTTCCCCACCGCAACCGCGTCGTGGAAGATCGCTCCGGCTCTGTGCTATGGCAACGCGGTTGTTTGGAAGCCCGCCAACATCACCCCGGCCTCTGCTGTGGCACTGACCGAGATCATCAACCGCCAGGACATCCCCAAAGGTCTTTTCAGCCTGGTCATGGGCTCGGGCCGCTCCATTGGTCAACGTCTGGTGGAAAGCCCCAAGGTCAACGCGATTTCCTTTACCGGGTCGGTTCCGGTCGGTAAAGGTATCGCCGCTGCCGCCATCCAGAACCTGACCAAGGTCCAGATGGAAATGGGCTCGAAGAACGCTCTGGCCGTTATGGACGATGCCGATCTGGATCTGGCGGTAACGCTGGCTCTGGGCGGTGCGTTCGGTGGCACAGGTCAGAAATGCACGGCGTCCTCGCGGCTCGTGGTCCACTCTGCCATTCATGACGCCTTTGTCGAAAAGCTCGTTGCGGGTGCGCAGGCGATGAAAGTGGGCCACGCGCTGGAAGAGGGCGTTCAGATGGGCCCCGTCGTCAGCCAGCAGCAGTTGAGCGAAAACCTGGCCTATGTCGATCTGGGCAAGTCCGAGGGCGCGGAACTGGCCTGTGGCGGTGCGCGTCTCGAGATGCCGCATGACGGGTACTACATGTCGCCCGGCGTGTTCCTGAACACTACCAACGACATGGCGATAAACCGCGAGGAAATGTTCGCGCCGCTGACCAGCGTCATCAAGGTTGGCAGCTATGACGAAGCGCTGAGCGTGGTCAACGACACCAACTTTGGCCTGACTTCGGGCATCGTGACCAAGTCGCTGGCCCGCGCCACCCATTTCCGCCGCAACGCGCGCACCGGTGTTGTCACCGTGAACCTGCCCACCGCCGGCACCGACTATCACGTGCCCTTCGGCGGCCGTGGCGACAGCTCCTACGGTCCGCGTGAGCAGGGCAAGGCGGCGGCCGAGTTCTACACCACGGTCAAAACCGCCTATATCAGCGCAGGCCCCGTCTGATGCTGATCGATTGCCTGCAATATGTGAACTGGTCGGAAAAGGTCTTCCGCCAGTTGCGCGAGGGGGGCGTGGACGCGATCCACGTCACCATCGCCTATCATGAGAACTTTCGTGAAACGGTGTTGAATTTCGAACAGTGGAACCGCTGGTTCCAACAATACCCGGACCTGATCATGAAAGGGCAGTGGGCCAGCGACATCGACAAAGCTCGGGAAACCGGCCGGACGGCGGTGTTCTTCGGGTTCCAGAACCCAAGTCCGATGGAAGACGATATCGGCCTGATCGAGATCCTGCACACGCTAGGCGCGCGGTTCATGCAGCTGACCTATAACAACCAGTCGCTGCTGGCGACCGGCTGCTATGAGGCTGAGGATTCCGGCATCACCCGTATGGGCAAGCAGGTCATCAAAGAGATGAACCGCGTGGGTCTTGTTGTCGACATGAGCCACTCGGCCGACCGCTCGACCATCGAAGCGGCCGAGATCTCGGAACGTCCCATCGCGATCACCCATGCGAACCCCTATGACTGGTCGCCTGCCTTGCGCAACAAACGGGACGCGGTGATCCGTGCAGTGACGGAAAACGGCGGCATGCTGGGTTTCTCGGTTTACCCGCACCACCTGAAAGACAAGTCCGAGTGCACGCTGGAAAGCTTTTGCGAGATGATCGCACGCACGGCGGACAAATATGGTGCGCAGCATCTGGGGATTGGTACCGACCTGTGTCAGGACCAGCCCGACAGTATCGTGGAATGGATGCGCGTAGGTCGCTGGACAAAGGAAATCGACTATGGCGAGGGCTCTGCCTCGGCCCCCGGTTTCCCGCCCATGCCGGGTTGGTTCAATGACAACCGTGACTTCGGCAACATCCGGTCAGGCCTACGTGCCACCGGCATGAACGACGCTGAGGTCGACGGGATCATGGGAGACAACTGGTACCGTTTCTTTGATGAGAACTTCAAACCGCTCGCCTGATGCAGGTCAGCTAAACGACTAAGCTATGGCCGCATTCCTGATAGAAACGGCCTGACTAATATTAACGGAGGAGAGATGTCTGAGGCATCTTTGAACACTGCCCCTGTACAGGAAAGCCGCGTGAACAAACCGCTGTTCCTGATCTCTGGCGGTTTTATCGCGCTGTTCTGCGTCGCGGCCCTTGTCGATCTGGAGGCCCTTTCGGGTGCTGTGGATTGGGGGTTCAATGTTGCGGCCACCTATTTTGGCCTCTACTGGCAGGTGCTGCTGCTGGCCACCTTCCTGATCGGCCTGCTGCTGTGCGTTTTGCCCGGCGGTCGTGCCATCATGGGCGGCTTAGCCGCGCCCGAGTTCACCACTTTCCAGTGGGGCTCGATGGTCATGTGCACGCTGCTGGCTGGTGGCGGCGTGTTCTGGGCGGCGGGTGAGCCGATTGCCCACTTCCTATATCCTGCGCCGCTTTACGGTGGTGAAGGGGCAACGGCCGAGGCCGTGAACCCGGCCATCGCCCAGAGCTTCATGCATTGGGGTTTCCTCGCATGGGCCATTCTCGGTTCGCTGACCACGGTCATGCTCATGCATTACCACTATGAAAAGGGCATGCCGCTGGCGCCGCGCACGCTGCTGTACCCGGTGTTCGGCGACAAGGCGATCAACGGGCCGATTGGCCTCATTGCGGATGCGTCCTCGATCATCGCTGTGGTTGCGGGCACGGTTGGCCCCATTGGCTTCCTGGGTCTGCAGGTGAGCTATGGTCTGGCCGATCTGTTCGGCTTTTCGGATACGTTTGCCCTGCAGGCGACCGTGATTGCCGGGCTTGCTGCGATCTACACGATCTCGGCCATGACGGGTCTGTCGCGTGGTATTCAGGTTATGTCCAAGGTCAACGTGATACTGGCGGCCTTCCTGCTGCTGTTCGTTCTGGTTGCAGGCCCGACCGGGTTCATCTTTGGCTCGTTCTTCTCGGGCTTTGGCACCTACGTTGGCAACTTCTTCCAGATGGCGCTGTACCGTGGTGAGGCCGGTCTGTTCGGCGAACCCGGCTGGCTGGGCTGGTGGACCGTGTTCTTCTGGGGCTGGTTCATGGGCTACGGCCCGCTGATGGCCATGTTCATCGCTCGGGTGTCGCGTGGTCGTTCGATCCGCTCGATCATCATCATGCTGTCGATCATCGCGCCGATCGTGACCAACTTCTGGTTCACCATCATCGGTGGCACCGGCATCGCGATGGAGCTTGAGAACCCCGGCACAATCGCCACCGCGTTCGAAGGCTTCAACCTGCCTGCCGCCCTGCTGGCGATTACCAACAACCTGCCGATGGGCTTCGTGATCTCGATCCTGTTCCTGATCCTGACCACGATTTTTGTGGCTACCACTGGCGACTCGATGAGCTATGTCATCTCTGCGACCATGAGCAACGAGAACAACCCACCCGCAGCACTGCGCGTGTTC
Source organism: Ruegeria sp. AG1 (assembly GCF_056541705.1). Classification (NCBI taxonomy): domain Bacteria; kingdom Pseudomonadati; phylum Pseudomonadota; class Alphaproteobacteria; order Rhodobacterales; family Roseobacteraceae; genus Ruegeria; species Ruegeria sp. AG1. The sequence goes on from NZ_JBQFYU010000003.1 coordinate 34,161, forward strand.
TGGGGCATCGCGATGGGCCTTATGGCCATCATCCTGATCTCGGTTGGATCGGGCGGTGTGTCCAAACTGCAGAGCTTTATCGTGGTGACCGCTGTTCCGGTCTCGCTGATCTTGCTACCGTCGCTGTGGGATGCGCTGCGCATCACGCTGGCGAAGGGCAAAGAAAGCTAAGCGATCTAAGGCTGGGCCGGACGTTCCGGCCCGCCAACACGCCTGAAGATTTCAGGAGAAAACCAGATTAGTACCACCTGAGGAGGCACAACCGAATGACAGACGTTTCCCGTCGTGATCCGAACATGGTGATGCGCCTTGCCCGTCTTGGCTCCATGCATCAGTCGCGCCTTTCGTTCATGCGTATCCTGACGCGACGACTGGCTCGGGAAAACTGGCGGTTTGAAAAAACTGCGTTCGAGATTGACAGCACTGGCGTTGGCCATGCCGTCTATACCGCCCACGGGCCCGAGCGGTCCTATTCCCTGATCGCCTATGCCCATGATCTGCCGCCCGAGAAACGCTCGGACCGAGTGATTGCCGAGGCCTGGGATGCCACCTTTACTCTGTTTGACGGTGTGCCCTCCGACGCCGATATCGAGCGTCTTTCACACAATATCCCCGTTCAGGAAGCCGGGCGTGTGACCGGGTCTGAACTGTCGGTGTCCCGCGCCAACCGCTCGGTGCGTTTGTGGGAGCATGTGGTGAGCGAATTGGCCGAAGGCCGTCAGCCCTCGACCGAGAAGATTGATGCGGTTGGTTACCTGATGCGGACCACTGCGGTTTACGGGTCCGGCAAGCTGGGCGCTGCGGATCGCGAAATGATCGCAGACCGTCCGGAATTCCGTGCTCCGTTCCAGGTAGAGATGCTGTCGGTCTATCTGACCCGCTGGTTCGTGACCGATCTGGTGCAATATATGGCTGATACCCGCGCGGCGGCCAACGGCGCGCAGGCAGCGAAGCTGGATGCCGGGATCGCGCGGTCGATGGGGATCGGCAACTCGACCGGTCTGGGGATGGCGCCGTTTTTGCTGAACCATCCGGTGCTGTTCAACAACTGGATGGCGGCGCGCGAAGGCGCAATTCAGGTTGTGCGTGAGGTTGAGAAGGCCAGCGATGCGGAAATCGCAGTGTTCCGTGACGTGCTGCTGCGCAATATGCAGATCGTTGAGACCTGGCAGTCCGAACACCCGATCCAGATCGAGAAACTCGCTGCTTTAAGGGCCGATATTGCCAAGGTGCAGGAGTATCTCTCCAGTGCGGATCTTGGCGCGGATCACCCTTGGGATGCGCTTTATTCCTGGGCCGAACAGTCGCTGACCCTTGAGGGTCAAGAATGGATAGCCTCGCTGATGCTGGAACCTTACGGGGCATTGGTCGACGCCTTTGCCGAAGGTATGGCAGCCGATAACACCGCTACGTTCCGCATCGCCGGGGCGATGAAGATCGGTGATCTGCGGGCGCTGCTCAAGAACATCTACGGCTGGGCCATTGAGACCGATTGGGCCACCCCCGCCAGCAAGGCGCGCGCCTGGTATGTCTCGGAAGAAAAGCTGGAGCCGCGTCTGGGCGAACGTTTCGAGGAGCCGATCGAGGAATACGAGCAGCCCTTGGCCCCCGGTCGGGATGCCGCGCAGTTGTTTCAGGCGCTGGCCCATTGGTCGGATGATGCTCAGGTCGCTGATTTCCTGCTGCGCCACCCCGAACACCGCCACGTGCTGCGCCGTGTTCAGATCGTAGGGCGCGCGCCCTATGCCGAGATCCGAGACAACACGATCTCGGACCGGGTGCTGCCTATCGACATGCTGCGCTGCAAACTGTCCTTCTTCGGGGCGACTAAGTTCGATCCCCGCTCGGACCGTTGGGTGCGGATCTGCATGTATGGAAATGCGCCTCTGCCGCATGAACTGACATCTGAAAACGCCGATTTCTGGGTCTTCCCGGAACGTGAAGGGGTCGCTGCATGAGCCACTCTCTGAACGAAATCGAGGCTATGAGCAAACGCGCCGCGCGCGGTGCGGGCCTTTCTTGGGGGCTGGCCGAAGAGGCCGCCAAGGGAACGCGCTGGTTGTCGGCCTTCGGGTTTTCGGGCGCCGAATTGCTGGCCGACCTGTTGGAAATGAACGACCGCATCCCGTCGATTGACGTCTCACCTGTCTCGCTGAGCGCTGAGATCTGGCATGCTCCTACCCGTCGGATGAGCCCGCTGATCGCCGGGGCCTCGCTCAGCGACTGCGCGGTGCGTTTGATGGATCGCGGCTCGATCACCATGGAGAATGTCAGCCTGCCCTTGCTGGCCGTTCCCTTCATGGGCGGGGCTGCGCTGCGTTTAGGCGTGCCGGTTGCGGCCGAATGGCAGGGCGCGCGTCTGGCAACGGATGGCCGGCAGATCTGTGTGCAGGCCACGCCCGAGGCGCTTGAGGCCCGTCACGCAGACAAGATGGTCTTCAGCGCGCCGGCCGAAATGACAGGCCGCCGCGAGCCGGTCCTGCGCGCCGAGGTGTCCGATACAGATTGGAAAAGGCTTGGCGCCTTTGCCCACCGCACATTCGCACCCGCGACCGAAGAAAGCCGCCTGCGCGGTGCTGGCGCTGGCCTCAGCGACAACGACTGAAACTTCGCCCCTTGAGAAAAAGGGGTGCATAGATACGAACGGAAAAGAAGAATGACCGCCACCGAAACCCTGACTCTGGCCGAGATCGAAGATCTGGCCTTCCGCGCTCTTGTCAAAGCCGGAACATCCGAGGAAAACGCCCGCCCTCTGGCCATTGCGACCGCAATGACCGAAGCGGATGGCGTCGCCTCGCACGGGTTGGCCTATATCCCGATCTATGCGCAGCACGTGGAATGCGGCAAGGTTGACGGGGCCGCCAAACCTGTTGTCGCCCAGCCACGCCCCGCCGTTGTCACCGTGGATGCGGCCACCGGGTTCGCACACAGCGCGATTGATCTGGGGTTCGAAAAGCTGATCCCGCTGGCGCGCGAGCAAGGCGTTGCGGTTCTGGCCATCAACAACTCGTATAACTGCGGCGTTCTGGGCGTGCATACTCAGCGTTTGGCGCAGGCAGGCCTGATGGGGATCGGGTTCACCAACGCGCCTGCCTCAATCGCGCCGTCGGGTGGGGCAAAGCCGGTTGTCGGTACCAACCCGTTCTCGATCTCGGCCCCCGATGCGGATGGGAACGCGGCGCTTCTGATCGACCAGTCCGCCAGCACCATTGCCAAAAGCGAAGTCATGAAACATGCCCGCGAAGGCAAGCCCGTGCCCGAAGGTTGGGTTCTGGACGCGGACGGCCAGCCCACCACAGACCCTGAGGCAGGCCTGAAGGGCTCCATGGTCCCATCAGGAGGCTACAAAGGCGTGGGTATCGCTCTGACGGTCGAGCTTATGGCCGCCGCGATGACCGGCGCGACGCTGGGTTCGGTCGCCAGCCCGTTCTCGGGCACGGCGGGTGGCCCGCCGAAAACCGGTCAGTTCTTCATCGCGATTGATCCGCAGGCGACCTCGGGCGGAGCATTCCATGAGAAACTGGGTGAGCTGACTGCCTCGTTCCGCGACCAAGATGGCGCGCGCCTACCGGGCGACGGCCGCCGCACCTGCCGCGAGCGGGCGGCAACCGAAGGCGTTGCCGTAAACGCCGCACTGCTGGAAAAAGTGCGCGCGCTTCTCTGACGCGCACAGCATCACAAGTTTGAAGGGGCGCATGGTCTGATCGGGGCATGTGCCCTTTTTTATATTCGTGATGGAGAACTCAGGCTTGCGGCTCTTGCAGCTACTGAAACCCGCCATCCCAATAGGCCAGAGGGTGGTTGTTGCTAGCCTCCACACGCTCGACCTTACCGATGAGAATGCGGTGAGAGCCGAAGGGAACCGTCTGGATGTGAAGACAGGCGAAAATGGCCGAGGCGTCCTTCAGGACCGGCAGGTGGGTGTGTTCATCCATGTCCCAGACATCTTCGGAAAATTTGCGAAGCTCCGCATGCGCAGAGTCAACGGCAAAAGCCAGCGCCATGTCGATGTGGTTTTGCGCGGCGAAGTTGACGCAATAGACCCCATGCTCTTCGATCATGCCCAGAATGCGACTGTTTTTCTTCAGACAGATCAACACAGCAGGCGGAGTCGCGGTAAGCGAGCAGACAGCGCTGACGGTCGCGCCATGGGGTCCATGCTCGCCCGACGTAGTGACAATAGACATCGGTGTCGGAGCTTTGCGCATGACCGAGATGAATTCAGTCGAGGTCAGCATCTTACGCTCCGGGATTGGGGTGCTCAGAGCTTGCATTAGGCAGGTTTTATCACAAGAATGAATTTCTTGCCGTCAGGCCAAGCCCTCCTTATGCAGGATCACCATGCGACGCGCTTTGAGAACACGATTGAACCACTTGGGTCCGGGTGCCTTGTCCCGGATGGAACCTGTCGGTTTTGATAGCAACCGAATGCGCCGGGGATTGCCACCCCTGCAGACGCTGATCGCGTTCGAGGCGGCAGCGCGGTTGCAGAGCTTCACCCTCGCCGCGTCGGAATTGAACCTGACGCAGCCCGCCGTCAGCCAACAGGTAAAACTGCTGGAGGATCGCCTTGGCATCCGGCTGTTTCGCAGGTCGAACAACCAGATCAGTCTGACCGAGCAGGGCGAACAGTTTGCCGATTCCGTCGGGGCGATGTTGGACAGCCTAAGCGAAAGCGTTCAGGATCTCGCGCCGGATGCGGGGCGCACCATGCTGACGGTCAGCCTGTTGCCCTCCTTCGGCTCGACCTGGTTTGCGACCCGCGCGACCCGGTTTCTTGAGGCGCATCCGCAGATCGACTTGATCACTTTGTCCACCGTGGCCTGCACTGGCTTTGGGCAGGAAGATGCGGATGTCGCCATTCGCTGGGGGCCGGGCGGTACGCCGAATGTCTATGAAGAGCGCCTGTTCAGTGAACGCCATATCCTTGTGGCCTCAGCCGCGCTTCGGGATCAACTGGCTGACGTGAAGCGGGTGGATGACCTGGCCGGGTTCCCGTTCTTCAGGGATACTAACCACACGGAATGGCGCGCGGTGATTGAACGCAATCGTGGCAATCCGGATTTGTTCGAAAACGGGGCCTATTTCGGCGATTCCAGCGCCACGCTTAACGCTATCGCTTTTGGCGGCGGAGTTGGCGTGGTGCGGGACGTCGTCGCGCAGCATTTTCTGGACAACGGCACTCTGATCGCGCTGCCTTTCGAGGCGGTGGAAGGCCCGTTTGCCTATCATTTTCTGTGCCCCCACAGCCGCTTGAACCAGCCTAGGGTTCAGGCGTTTCTAAACTGGTTGCGACAGGAGGCCTCCGGCGCATAAGAATTTCTTTGGCAATGACCTAGGATTCGCCATTTGGAAGTTTGGCAGGATTGAGGAAATGTGGGGGAAACACATTCACCCGAATAGACTCGGAGCCTGCGGCCATGGAATTTTCGCTTTTTAACCTAATGACAAAACCCGTTGACGGGTCCACCCATGCCGACGTGTTCAACCAGATGCGCAACATGACGCAGATGGTCGACGAAGCGGGGTTCGATGTGGCCTGGTTTGCCGAGCATCACCTGTCGAACTACTGCATCTCACCGTCTCCGCTGATGACGGCTGCGAATATGGCCGCCCACACCAAACGCATCAATGTCGGCCCCGCCGTTGTTGTGATGCCCTTCTATGAACCCCTGCGTCTGGTCGAGGATATCTGCCTGACCGATCAGCTGACCGAGGGTCGCCTCGTGCTGGGTCTGGGCACTGGCTATCAGCCGCGCGAGTTCAAGAAATTCGGGTTCGAGATCAATGACCGCCTGATGCGGGGCCTTGAGATCTGGGATTGTATCGAACAGGGCGTCTATTCCGGCGTGATCGACTATCAGGGTGAACATATTCAGATCAACGATGCCGCGCTGTCAATCGCACCGGTGCAGGAGCGTATCCGCACATTCGCCGTGGGCAACGCGCCCGAAAAGCGGCAGAAGATGATCGACTACGGGGCCGAGCCGCTGACCACTCCCGCCATCGGGCCGAACTCGATCGTGGCGACGGCGCGGCGGCTTTGCACCGAAACCCGCTCGGAAAACGGGCTGAGCGGCAACGACTTCCCCTTTGCTGTGCAGCGCTATGTCTATATAGCCAAGGACAAAGACGACGCACGCGCCGCGGCCGAGCAGGTTCTGATCCATGCCCGCATGGCGAACAACATGCGACGCCCCGAGCCGTTGATGCAGGGCGCGGATCTGAACATCGTGCCATTCGACAACGAACCCACCCTCGACGAGGTGATGCAGCGCGCCATCATCGGTGACGCCGAAGAGGTCACCCGACGGATCGTCGCCGAGGCGCGCGAATTCGGGATCACACATCTGAGCGTCTTCATGCAGATCGCCTCAATCCCGTTTGCCAACACATTGCGCTCGCTCGAGCAGTTTTGCGATCAGGTAATGCCCGCAGTAAAAGCGGCGCTTGAAGAAGACAAGAAAGCGCTTGCCTCCTGATGGCGGGGCTGTTCTCGCTGGCTGGAAAGCCGATCCTGATCACCGGCGCGGCGCGCGGATTGGGGGCGGCTATGGCCAAGGTCTGCGCGGATCAGGGCGCGCAGGTCTGGCTGCAGGATCTGAACGCCGAGGCCGTTGAGGGCACGGCGGAAACCCTCAGAGGGAAGGGGGCCGATGCCCAGGCCACCGCCTTTGATCTGACGGATTTCGACGCCTGCCGGCAGTGGGTGCAAGAGGTCGCAAATCAGGCTGGTAGTGTCTGGGGGCTGATCAACAATGCGGGGATTACCAATCACGGCCACGTCCTTGACCAGACCGTTGAGGACTATCGCAGCATCTATGATCTGCACGTTATGGCGCCCTTCGTTCTGTCGCAGGCGGTGGGAAAGGTGATGCTGGCCAATCCCGGCCCGCAACGGGGACGGATAGTGTCGGTTTCGTCCATCGCTGCGACCCACCCGAGGCCGGGGATCGGGAATTATGCGTCCTCCAAGGCGGCCATCGCGGGGCTGACACGCTCGCTTGCGGCGGATTTCGGGGCCGGTGGGATCTGCGCCAATGCCATCGCGCCGGGCTATGTGCTGACCGAGATGAACAAGAAAATCCTCAGCGACACGGGCTTTGTCCGCCGCATCGAAAACCGCACCCCGGCCGCGCGTTGGGCAGATCCGGCCGAGATCGCAGCGCCAGTAGCGTTTCTGATGTCCGAGGAGGCCTCTTACATCAATGGTCAGCTTCTGGCGGTTGATGGCGGCATGAATGCATTTTTACAATCGAACGAGGAATAACCCATGGCACGTCTGTCTGGAAAGGTCGCGCTGGTCACCGGTGCGGGCGCGATGAATGGGGGTATGGGCAATGGCAAGGCCACGGCCATTCGGCTGGCGCAGGAAGGGGCCACGATCTGCGCTTTGGACCTGCATCTGCCCGCCGCCGAGGACACCTGCGAGATCATCCGCGCCGAAGGTGGCAAAGCCATCGCCCTGTCTGCGGATGTCACGCAAGAGGATCAGGTGAAGCAAGCTGTTGCCGACTGCCTGAGCGCGTTGGGGCAGATCGACATTCTGCAAAACAACGTCGGCATCCTGAAGACCGGCGGGGCCATGGACAGCACGGTCGAGGATTGGGATGCGCTGGTTCATGTGAACATGAAGGCTGTTTTCCTGCCGACCAAACATGTCCTGCCCCACTTCGTGGATCGCGGGGCCGGGGTGGTGACCAACATCTCCTCCATCGCGGGGCTGCGCTATCTGGGCACGCCATATATCGGCTATAACGCCACGAAGGGCTCGATCATTTCCTATACGCGCAACCTTGCGGCCGAGATGGCCCCGCATGGCATTCGCGCCAACGCAATCCTGCCGGGGTTCATAGACACGCCGATGGCGCGGGATATCACCGTTCAGAACTCGGACGACCCAGACGCCATTGACTGGGACGCGCTGGATCGTCAGCGAGCGGCGCGGATTCCGCTGGGCCGTGTGGGCACGCCCTGGGATGTGGCCAATGCGGCCGTGTTCCTGGCCAGTGATGAGGCGTCATACATCACCGGTACCGAAATCACTGTGGATGGTGGTGTGTCATGTCGCGTGTAAAAAGCCGCGCCGGGCGTGCTGCCCGTCTACAGGCTCAGAAATCGGTTCAGACCCGCCTGGCACCGGTAATGCGCAAGCTGCAGCCGCTTGAGGTTCTGAACGAGGCAGCATTGGAGCGCATCCACGATGCCTCAACGGCGATCCTGGAAGAGGTCGGCATCGATTTCCGCGATGCCAAAGCGCTGAGCGATTGGGCAAGACCGGTACAAAGGTTGGTGGCGACCGGATGAGGATCGACCGCGTCCTGGTGATGGAGCTTGTCGCCAAAGCACCTGCACGTTTCGTGGTTCAAGGGCGCGGGCTCCAGACCGGGTTCACGATGGGCGGCGACTCCAGCGTGTTCTGCACCATGAAGGGCGCTCCGTTCACCCGTGATCTGGAGGGCCTCCGCCCGTTAACCACCGAGGCGGATGTGATCAATTTTGCGCGCCTGAATCAGGCCTGCCCAAGCCCTCACATGGCAGGCGGGGACACCTGCGAGCCAATGGATATCCCCGTTCCGCACCGCCATCTGACGATGATGCCCTGCGTTAGAGGTCTTTCAACAGGCGCAGGGAATCGTAAATCGCCGCGTGCGTGTTGCGCGCGGCGACCGCGTCTCCGATGCGGAACAGCTGGAACCGGCCCTTTGGGTTCGAAACAATGCTTTGCGGCTGGCCGGTGATCAGTGCCTCGTGGTCGACCTGTCCCAGATTTGAAGACAGGGGCTTGAGGTCGAAATACAGATCGGCATTCGGCAATGTGCCATAGTTCAGAATGATCTGGTCATAGGGCCGGTCCTGCACTTTCGCGCTGTAGTCCGATCCGATCTCGGCGATCAGGCGGTTTCCATCCCGCCGCACGCCTTTAAGGCGGCGCGCCACGGTTACGGTCACGTCCTTGTCTTGCAGGTTGGTCAGATACGGTGTGAGGTTCAGCCCCATCACGTCGGGGGCAAAGCTGCGGTCAGGGGTCATAATTTCGACCTGCGCGGTGTCTGCCGCAATCTCGGCGGCCTGCAGCCCGGCGTGATCGCCGGCCTCGTCAAAGATTAACACATCGCCCGAGGCTTTCACGTCACCCGACAGGATGTCCCATGAGGTGATGACATGGGACAGATCCTCCATCTGCTCATAGAGCCGCATATGAGGCAGCCCGCCGGTCGCCACGATGACTAGATCCGGGTTCAGCGCGGTGACGTCCTCGGCTTCGGCCCAGGTGTTGAAGTGAAAACTCACATCCCGCGCAGCGCATTGGGCCATGCGCCAGTCGATGATCCCGATCATCTCGCGCCGCCTTTGGGACTGCGCGGTCAGGCGTATCTGCCCACCGGGGTCCGAGGCGGCCTCGAACACCGTCACGTCATGACCACGGGCGGCAGCAACCCGCGCGGCCTCGAGCCCGCCGGGGCCAGTGCCAATGACCACGACCTTGCGCGGGGTGTCAGCCACCGGGATCAGGTGCGGCATTGTCAATTCGCGCCCGGTTGCGGCGTTGTGGATGCACAGTGCCTCGCCACCTTCGTAAATACGATCGAGGCAGTAGGTGGCACCGACGCAGGGCCGGATATCATCCTCGCGCCCCTCGACGATCTTCTGTACCAGATGCGGGTCGGCCATATGGGCGCGTGTCATGCCCACCATGTCCAGACGCCCTTCGGCCACGGCGTGGCGGGCGGTGGCGACATCCGGAATGCGGGCGGCGTGGAACGTAGGCAGGCCGATCTCGGCCCGCATCCGGCCCGCGAAATCCAGATGCGGCGCGGCGGGCGACCCTTGCAACGGGATCACTTTTGACAGCGCGGCATCACTGTCAATCCGCCCGCGTGTCACGTTGAGGAAATCGGTCAGCCCCTCATCCCTGAGAAGACGCGCGATGCGGAACCCCTCTTCCTCGCTCACGCCCCCGGGGGTGGTTTCGTCCATCGAGAATCGAACGCCTAGAAGGAACTCATCACCCACCCTTTCGCGCATGCTGGCCAAAACCTCCCGCGCGAAACGCGTGCGGCTTTCCAACGTTTGCGGACCATATGGCCCCTCAAGTTCGTTCGTCAGTGGGGACCAGAACTGGTCGGGCAGGTGGCCGTAGCACTCGATTTCCAGCCCGTCCATGCCGCCCGCTTTCATGCGCTCAGCCGCATCGGCATAGTCCTGAATGACTCGCACTATGTCCCAATCCTCCATGAGTTTGGGATTTAAGCGATGCGCGGTTTCGTGATGATGCGTCGGCGCGACCGAGGGCAGCCAGTCGCCCATGCTCCACCCGGTGCGGCGGCCCAGATGGGTCAGCTGGATCATCACCGCGCAGCCGTGATGGTGCAGCTCATCCGTGAGGTTTTTGATCCAGGGCACCACCTCGTCACGATAAGCCAAAACGTTGTTGAACGCCGGAGGGCTGTCTTTGGACACACAGGCCGATCCGGCCGTCATCGCCAGCGCAACACCGGCCTTGGCGCGTTCCGCATGATAGGCGCGGTAGCGATCCTTGGGCATACCGTCTTCGGGATAGGCGGGTTCATGACTTGTGGTCATGATCCGGTTGCGCAGGGTGAGGTGCTTCAAATGGTATGGCTGCAGAAGTGGATCGTTGCTCATTGCGATGCTCCCACGGCAACTGGTGTATTCAGAGAAAAAGGCCCGCTTGGCGGCGAAGACGGGCTGACGCTTACTCCTTCGCCGTATCGTCTGCGTTCAGGTTCAGATGCGCCATGCCGCTGCTGCCCAGATCAACGGCTGCAAATGGGCCGCCGTGGTGGATATTGGCGGGATCAAGGGGGTCAAGCGGGCCGTCCTTGGCGAATATCTCATCGGCGAATTGCTCGGCATTGTCCTTGGGCAGGAAACCCAGATGCCGCGCCTTGGAGTTGTCGACGGGCGCGCGGTCATTGTCGGACACGCCATAGACGATGCTGAATCCGGTGACCGGGGTCTTGATCGCCTGTTCCACCATATGGATCAGATCATCATAGCTGAGCCACGTCCCAACCGCGCGGCTGTTCGTGACCTGCGCGCAGGACAGGATGCGCAGGCAGACGGCCTCGAGCCCGCGCTTGTCCCAGTAAAGCGAGGCGAGGTCTTCGGCGAAGCATTTGGCAAGCCCATAGAACGTATCTGGTCTGTGTGGAGCGTCGATGCCGATGAAATCGGTCTTTTTGTGCATGCCGACCGCGTGGATCGACGAGGCATAGATCACCCGCCGCAGATTGTTGCGATGGGCGGCCTCCCACACGGTATAGGCGCCGTAGAAGTTCGGGCCCCAAAGCACATCCATCGGGGCCTCATCCGCGATGGCACCGAAATGAACCACCATATCCGCGCCGTCCAGCAGCTCTGTCATGGCTTCAAGATCGGCAAGATCGGCCTTCACGTAGCTTTCGTTCGGCGCAAGATTGGGTACGCCGTCGGCAATGTCCGAAGAGACCAACTCGTCGCACAGTTTCGACAGCGGCCCGCGCAAGTATGATCCAAGCCGCCCCGCTGCGCCGGTGAGGACAAGTTTCTTCATGGGCGAACTCCTTTCAGATTGGCAACGGCATCAGAGATGCGGTTCAAGGCCGTGTTCAGAACGTCTTCGGACGCGGCGGTCGAAATGCGGAAAAAGGGCGACAGCTCATAGGCGCTGCCGGGAACAGCCGCCACACCGGCCGCGCTGAGCAGATAGGCGGTTACATCTGCGTCTGAGGTCAGGGCTACACCGTCCGGCGTCGTGGCCCCGATCAGGCCCTCACAGCCGATCAGCCCGTAGAACGCTCCGCCCGGCGGGTCGAGCGTCAGGCCGGGAATGTCGCGGATGCGTTCGACCACAAGGTCGCGGCGGGCCTCGAACGCGGTACAGAAGCGGCGCACCTCATCCTGCGGGCCGTTCAACGCCGCCGCCGCTGCGGCCTGCGCGATCGAACAAGCGCCCGAGGAAATCTGGCTCTGTACCTTGGTCATCGCGGCGATCAGCTCTTTCGGGCCTGCGCCATAGCCGATGCGCCACCCGGTCATCGCATAGGCCTTGGAGACCCCGTTCACCGTCAGCGTCCGATCTTTCAGCGTCGGGCACAGGGCTGCGAAAGACCGGAAGACGCGATTGTCGAACAGGATGTGTTCGTAGATCTCATCAGACAGGATCAGGATGCGGTCCTGTTGTTCCAGAACCGCGCCGAGGGCTGCAATCTCAGCGTCCGAATAGACTGCGCCCGAGGGGTTCGAGGGTTGGTTCAGCAGCAGCCAGCGTGTTTTGGGTGTGATCGCGTCGGCCAGCCTGTCAGGTGTCAGGCGAAATCCGTCCTCAGCCGGGCATTCGATAGTCACTGGCGTACCGCCAAGGATGAGCACGATGTCCTTGTACTGCCCAAAATAGGGCGCGCAGAGGAGAACTTCGTCGCCCGGCTCCAGCGTGGCCATGAAGGCGTTGAACAGCACCTGCTTGGCACCGTTCGACACGATGACTTCATCCGGTGCATAGGTCAGATCGTTCTCGCGCTGCAGCTTGTCGACAACGGCCTGCCGCATGGTGAGGGTGCCGTTGGTGGGCGGGTATTTGGTCTCACCCGCCAGAGCGGCCTGATGTGCGGCGTCCTTGATGTGGTCGGACGTGTCGAAGTCGGGCTCTCCGAGGCCCAGATCAATGACATCCTCACCGCGCGCGCGGGCCTCTTTCGCGGCCTGGCTGACCCAAGCCGAGGCCGAGGGTTTCACGGATGCAAGGCGAGAGGCGGCAAAACTCATTTCAGGTGATCTTTCGTTTGGGCCAGCGCCGTGTCAGCCGCACGCGCCAGAAGGCCGGTATCAATAGCGTTGGCAACGAAGGTGAACCCTTCGTTCAACAGATCAGCCGCAAAGGCCGGGTCGGTGACCAGGGTGCCGAAGGGCACCCCGCGCGCGATCAGTTTCTGCGCGGCTTTTCTGATCTCGGACCAGACCTCGGGATGCATGGGGTCGCCGACATGACCAAGATCGGCTGCAATATCCGCCGGGCCGAAGAAGATGCCGCTGACACCATCGACAGTGCCGATAGCCTCGGCCTGTTCCAAGGCGGCGCGGGATTCCACTTGCAGCAGAACCGTCAGCTCGTCTTCGCAGCGCGTCACATAGTCCTTGATCCGCCCAAAACCCGTTGCGCGGCTTGCGCCTGCCATCCCGCGAACCCCGCGCGGCGGGTAGCGCGTGGCCGCGACCGCGCGTTCGGCTTCTTCCACCGATTGGATCATCGGAAACAGAAGCCCCGGCGCGCCGAGATCAAGCAGGCGTTTGACCACAACCGCATCATTCCATTCGACACGGACAAGGGCTGTGGTCTGATACGCCGCAAAGACCTGCAGCTGAGACAACACGCTGTGATAGTCGTTGGCGCTGTGCTCCATGTCGATCAGCGCCCAGTCATAACCTGAGGTGGCTATGACTTCGGCTGCAGTGTTACTGCACAGGCTGACCCACACACCAACTTGTTTGTCGCCATGTGCGATTGCATGGGTGAAACGGTTGGGTGTTAGCTCCATCAAATCACTGCCTTTTCGATGATTGGTTGCCCGGCCGGGATGCGTTCGTAGTTGAAGGGCGTGAGATCAAGCGCGCGGTATTCGCCATAGGTCAGCCACTCGGCCGTGCCACGCCCCATCGCCGGAGATTGTTGCAGCCCGTGGCCCGAGAAACCGTTCAGGAAGATGAAGTTCGACAGCTCGGTATGCGGACCCATGATTGCATTGTGATCGAAGGTGTTCATCGCGTAGTGCCCGGCCCACTCGCTTTGCAGCTTGATTGCTTCAAATTGCGGGATACGGGTGGCGAGGACGGGCCAGACGTGGTTTTCCCAGAAGGCGTGATCCATGTTGAAATCATCGAAATCCACCGCCGGGTCGATGTCGGAATGCCCACCGCATTGATACGTGCCGCCTCCGACCTCGCGCACATGAACGCCCGAGGGATCAATGGTCAACGGCAGGTCGCGGTCTAGCGGCTGTTCGGCCTTGAAAATCCAGGAATAGCGTTTGCGGGGTTCAACTGGCACGTCAATCCCAGCCATCTGCGCTGTTCTGGCCGCCCGAGGGCCAGACGCGTTGACCACCTGTCCGCACGCAATGACTTCGCCCGAGGCGAGTGTGACGCTTTCGACCTTGGTGCCTGCGGCGTTTCGGGTGATCTCCACGACTTCGTTCTGGATCCATTCGACGCCACGCTCGCGGCTTTGTCGCCGCCACCAGTGATCGAGAGCCGCGCCGTCGAAATAGCCTTCGTCAACCAGATTGATCGAGCCCAGAACGATGTCATCGACATTGTAGAACGGATAGGCCGCCTTGATCTCATCCGCGTTCATCAGTTGCGTTGCCGCACCTGCCGCCAACTGCACTTTCTGGTTCTCGCGTAGCACGTCGGCAAAGCCTTCGGTGTCCGCCAGATACATGTAGCCAAAGGAATGGATCGACAGCTCGGGCACCCGGTCATCGCCTCCCATATAGCCGCGCAGGTTCTTGACGAAATCGGCGGCAAACTGGCTGATCCGCACGTTCAGCTCGGCCGAGAATTGCTGCCGGATACAGGAATTCGTATGCCCGGTCGAACATGAGGCAAAGGTCATGTCGCGTTCGATCACCAGAACCGAGCCATTGAAATCGGCATTGTCCGACAGGAACCAAGCGGTCGAGGCCCCCATGATCGCGCCGCCTATGATCACCACATCATAGTTTTGCCGGGCCGGGCTTTGGTTGCTCATTCGTATTCTCCTTTTGCAACGGCACGGTGGATCTGAGAGATCTCGGATGCCGTCAAGCCATAGTCGCGCGATGCTGTTTCGTCTGAAATATAGCCGAGCGCCAGATCACGCTTCACCATCTGTTTTGACCGTTCCGAAGGGTCACCGTAGCCAGCACCGCCGGGGAACGCCATCACGACTTTGCGCCCGTGTGGTACAAACTGTTTACCTTTGACCCGCATGTCGGACCCGTCGTCCTGGGCAATGGTCGTTGGTGCCCCATTTCTCCCGCCACGACGACCGCGCGCGGGGTGTTGGCTGCGGTCGAACATGGCCTGAATGTCGAACTCGTACCCCTCTTGCGCGCCTACCTCCATATACTGGCCCAGCCCACCGCGCGTTTTCCCAGCACCACCGCTGTCGGGGCGGAGTTCCTTGCGCCAGATGATGACGGGGCCCGCGTGTTCAGTGGCTTCGATCGGCATGGTCATTACGCCCGATGGGAAGGCGGTGGCGTTCATCCCGTCGTGTTCCGGCCGCGCGCCGGACCCGCCCGAGTTGAAGGTCAGCACTTCGGACCGGCGGGCGCCTTTAGGGGCCGGGGCATCGGTGCGGGGGCGCAGACTGACCTGAAAGTTGCACAAACATCCCGCGCCTTCGGCGGGGACGAGGCCGGGAACGATCTTGTCGAACGCGTCATAGACCGCATCGGGCACGAAATGGCCCACGATATGGCGCAGCGCCACCGGAGCCGGATGAAGCGCATTCACAATGGTGTTCTCAGGTGCGGTGACCTCAAACGGGGCCAATGATGCTGCGTTATTGGGGATCTCGGGCGCAATCGCGACCTTAAGCGCGTAACAAGCATAGGCTTTGGTATAGACCAGCGGGCAATTGATCCCTTTCTTGTCCGCCCCTGAGGTGCCGGTGAAATCGGTCACGATCCTGTCGCCTTCAACGCTGATTCTGACCTTCAACGTGATCGGAGTATCAAACCCGTCCATCGTCATTTCACCCTCAGCGGTTTTCTGAGGTAGGGCAGCGATACGCTCCAGCGTCGCTCGGCGGGAGTTGTCGAGGATGAACGCGGCGATCCCATCGAGGGTTTCGAGGTCAAACTCCTCCATCATGTCGATCAGGCGGCGATGGCCGATCTCGTTACAGGTGGTCAGAGCGTAAATGTCTCCGATCAGCTGATCTGGCTCGCGCACATTGCCGCGAATGAGACGCACCAGCGTTTCATCCACATTGCCGCGATCAGCGAATTTCATGATCGGTATATACAACCCTTCCTCATAGACGCTTTGCGCATCGGCCCCAAAGCCACGCCCGCCGATATCCACGATATGCGCGGTACAAGCGAAGAACCCGACCAGCGCGCCCTTGTGAAAGGATGGGGTGACCATCGTGATGTCATGCAGGTGGCCTGTGCCCTCCCACGGGTCATTGGTGATGTAGACATCGCCGTCATGCATGTTCTGTCGGCCAATTCGGCGAATGAAATGCGCGACCGCATCTGCCATCGCGTTCACATGGCCCGGCGTACCGGTCACAGCCTGCGCCAGCATGTTCCCGTGCGTGTCGTAGACCCCCGCCGACAGGTCCCCGGCCTCGCGGACCGAGGTTGAGAACGCCGTCCGAACCAACGCTTGCGCCTGTTCTTCGACAACCGAGATCAGTCGGTTCCACATGACCTGATAGGTGACTTTGGACTGCTCTTTGCTCATCACGCGGCTCCTTTTGTCACAACGTCTACGCAGCCATCGGGCTGGCGGATGGCGTCCCGGCTGGCTGGGACAACGATGGTTGTTTCATCTTCGGTCACGATTGCAGGTCCCTGCGCGCGCTGCCCGCTCTGCATGCTAGCGCGGTCAACAGTATCGGCGTCCAGATAACGGCCGGATGCAGCATCAAAGACCCGTCGCGTGCCTTCGGACATAGCCGCGCCTGTTGCGTCTGTGACGGCAATCGGCGTGACCTCTTCGGGCGGGGTGCTTGCGTTGACGGACCAGACGGTGATCTCGATGTCCATGCCCGCGACCGGGCGGCCAAAAAGCTTGGTATAGCCTTCCTCGAACCGGGCTTGATAGGTGGCGGCGTCGGGGTTCATCGCCTGTTCTTCGGTCAGCTCGATCGGGATTTCCCAGCCCTGACCGGAATAGCGCATATAGGCTTTGAAATCGGTCCGGATCGGGCTGGTCGCATCGCAGGTTCGCACAAAGCCTGTTGTTTCGTCTCTCAGATCGGACAAGAGCTCCCTGATCCGTCCCGCGTCAAAATCGCTGAGCTTCATATAGACTGAGCGGTTGGCCTCGAAACTGAAAGGCGCGCGGAGAAACCCGATAGCCGAGCCGACCCCAGCCCCTGGCGGGACCAGCAGGCGTTTGACCCCAAGCTTTTCACACAGACGCCCGGCGTGCAGAGGGGCCGCGCCCCCAAAGGCGATCATGGTGTATTCGCTCAGGTCCTCGCCATTCTCGACGGCGTGAACGCGTGCGGCGTTGGCCATGTTTTCGTCCACCATCTCGGCCACGCCAAAGGCGGCCTCGACCGGGTCCATGTCTAGCGTACTGCCAATATGGTCGGTCAACGCAGATTTGGAGTTGTCCGGGTGCAAAACGATCGAGCCACCGGCGAAGTTGTTCGGGTCCAGTTTGCCGAGAATCAGATCAGCGTCCGTCACGCCTGGGCGTGTGCCACCGCGCCCGTAGCACGCCGGGCCGGGCTCCGACCCGGCACTTTCCGGGCCCACGCGGATCTGGCGCATCCCGTCCACATGAGCCAGGCTGCCGCCGCCTGCGCCGATTTCGACCATGTCGATCACCGGGATCGAAATGGGCATACCCGAGCCTTTCTTGAACCGATAAGTTCGCGCGACCTCAAACACGCGGCTGGTTTTGGGGGTCTGGTTCTTGATCAGGCAGATCTTGGCCGTGGTGCCGCCCATGTCAAAGCTCAGCACTTTGTCCAACCCGTAGCGCGCCGCGATATGGGCCGCAAAAACCGCACCTCCAGCGGGGCCGCTTTCGACCAGCCGCACCGGGAACTCCGCCGCATTCTGGATTGAGATGATGCCGCCACCCGAATGCATCAGGAAGATCCGGCATTTGACGCCTTGGGCGCGCAATTGATCCTCGAGCCGACCCAGGTATGAGGCCATCAGCGGCTTGATATAGGCGTTGGCGACGACCGTGTTGAACCGCTCATATTCGCGCATCTGAGGCGAAACCTCGGACGAGATCGAAACCGAAACGTCAGGCAGTTTCTCGGCCAGAACCTCGCGCACCATATGCTCATGCGTTGGGTTGAGGTAGGAGTGGATCAAACCTACCGCCACCGATTCAAACCCAGCTTGTGCAATCTTGTCCACCACGGCTTCGACATCGGCGCGGGGCAGATCGACCAGAACTTCGCCGCGCGCATCGACGCGGCCGGGAACGGTAAAGCGCATGTGGCGCGGCAGCAGCGGGTCAGGCAGTTTGAGGTTCAGGTCGTACTGCTCGAACCGGCTTTCGGTGCGCATTTCGATCACATCGCGGAACCCTTCCGTCGTAATCAGCGCCGTTTTCGCCCCCCGGCGTTCTATCAGCGCGTTGGTCGCCAGCGTGGTGCCATGAATTATCTGGTCAATCTGGCCCGGAGTGATCCCGGCCTTGGCACAGACCTGCTGCATCCCGTCGATGATCGCGTTTTCCGGCGCGGCATAGGTTGTCAGCACTTTGGTGGAAAATGTCTGTCCATCCTTTTCCAGAACCACATCGGTAAAGGTGCCGCCGATATCAACGCCTAGTCGGATAGAGTGTGAAGTCATGCCCGTGCCCGCTTGAAAGAGTACCTGTCAAACGCGACTAAAACCCAGCTCGGGACGAAAAATCAAATTGCTTTAATTTCTACTCCTGATCAGTTTTCTTTATCGTGCTTGCGGCCTGAGCTGCGCGGCGATTTCCGCCGCATGTTCCACGAACCGTGCGGCCCGCGTTGGATCGTAGCGGGCGAAAAACCGCAGCGGCTCGGCTGTCCAATCGGATTGAAGTTCCAGCAGTGCACCCGAGTCGATCTCACGCTGGACCAGAGGGCGCGGCAGTAACGCGATCCCGAGACCTTCCGAGACCATCGGAACGCAGGCGGACAAAGCGTTTGAATGCACGATTTTCTGCGCGTCCAGCCCACGTTCCTGCGCCATCGCATGAAGGCTGTGCCCTGCAATTGTGTGGCGAGCATGGGTCAGAACGGAGAATGCGAAAAACCGGTCGACGCTGCGCCCGTCGGGCAAGCCTGAGGCGAGCGTTGTGTTGGCCACCCACACATAGTCTTCGCCGGTCAGCTCCCGCGTCCCGTCCAATTCCGTTTTGAACGGCCCGTTCTGCACGGCAAGATCAAGCTGCCCCTCCAGCAGCTTTTCATCAATCGTGCCGGAAAGGTCCACCACAAGCTCGACGCTCAGATTGGGATAGTGTTGTTTGAGGCTCCGCAGAAAGTCCTGCAGCCATGTGCAGGCGACCAATTCGGTGACGCCAAGACGCAACCGCTCCTGAATCAGATCTTGTCGGTCGGCCTCTTCCAGCAAAGCTTCGGTCGCGCGGAGAACCGTTCTGGTTTTTTCCAACAGCGCCTCTCCCTTCGCTGTCAGACGCACGGAGCCTGCATCGCGATACAATAGCTTTGTGCCCAACGCCTCTTCCAGCGTGGCGATGCGTGACGAGATATTGGGCTGTGTCGTCGCAAGCGCGTTGGCCGCGGCGCGGAAGGTTCCCATATCGACTACGAAGGTGAAGGCTTCGAGCTGTTTGAGAGTGATTTGGTTCTTTATCATTCAAGCTTTTGAGCATCAGGGAAACTGATCGTCAATCGTTCAGGGCAAGAACCCGTCCGTTCCGTCCGTTTGATGTCTGGTCGGTGGAGAATTGGTTTGCGTGCGGTGGCGAATAGAGCGATCAACGGGGCGACTCGACCACTTGCCGGAAAACAGGAGGCAAACATGAGGCTTGGCTATCTTGGGTTTGGAACCATTGCGCGGGCCTGCGCCGAAGGTCTGGTCCGCGATGGGTATGAAATTGTTGTCAGCGAAAGAAGCCGGGCCAACTCATCCGAGCTGTCGGCCCGCTTCGACAATGTGACTGTGGCTGACAATCAGGGTGTTTTGGATGCCAGTGACGTGGTCTTTGTCGGATCGACCGCCGAACAGGCCGAGGCGATGCTGTCCGCGCTGCGGTTTCGCGAAGGCCAGCGGGTGATCTCGTTGATGGTCGGTATTTCGCCGGAACAGGTTCAGGACCTCGTTGCACCGGCCACGTTCGAGGCGCTGATGATCCCGTTCCCGTCCATTGCCTCGGGCGGATCTCCAGTTCTGGTCTTTCCTGCGTCGCCAACGGTTGAGGCCCTCTATGGTGGTTCAAACACTGTGATCACCATGAAGTCTGAGAGTGATTTCAACGAGTTTCTGGCCGCTCAAGCCCTGCTATCGGTCGTAGCGAAATCGCTGGCCGTTGGGATTGACTGGCTGGGCCATAAGACCGGTAGCGCCCATGAGGCCGAGAAATTCCTGCGTCTTTTGATCGGAGGGTCGATCATGGCCGCGCCGATGGAGACCGAGAACGCGATGGCCGATCTGGTCGAATCCCTAAACACGCCGGGCGGGCTGAACCAGCAATTGCGAGAGTACATGGACGATCGCAACACCTATGACGATCTGGTCCAAGGGATCGAGGTTCTGTCGGCCCGCCTGTCCGAGGGCTGATTACCGGTACTGGAAGCGCGCGACGACATCATGTCGCCGATGCGGGATGAGTTTACCCGTTGGGATCGCCGCAACGGTCGCTATGTTTGGCTTTCGCAGTTTGACATTGGCCCTTTGGTCTGGTGATACCCCTCATCGGATCAGACGCTTTTGTCGACCGAAACTGAAAAGGGTAACCAGGTGCGCGCCAAATCTACGTTCGTGACTCCGCTTCCAACCCAATGGGTCGGGCCGATTCTGTTCAGGGGGGATCTGGTGTCCGGTGAGGTCAGCGTCCCTCTGGCGACGTTCGAGACACCCTTGTGGCCCTCCACGGCACGCGGTGCGGGTGTGTCGCGGCATGCAGGCGGCATTCAGGTCACCCTGGTTGACGAGCGGATGACACGATCCATCGCTGTGCGGGCGCAGGATGCGGCCTCGGCGCATCAAGCCTGGCAACGGATCGAGGCGCAGACCGACAAAGTGGCTGAGATCATCTCCTCGACCAGCCGCTTTGCCCGCTTGATTAAGCTGAATCGCCAGATCGCCGGGAACCTGCTGTTTATTCGGATCGAGTGCTCCACCGGGGATGCTTCGGGTCACAATATGGTGACCAAGGCGGCCGAGGCGGTGCTGAATTGGGTCTTGGATGACCAGCCGCAATTGGCCTACGCGTCGATCTCGGGCAACCTGTGTACCGACAAGAAGGCATCCGCTGCGAACGGGCTTTTGGGGCGGGGCAAATACGTCATTGCCGAAGTGGAAATACCGGGCCGGCTTCTGCGGCGCATGTTGCGCACCACGCCCGAGCAGATGGTTGCGCTCAATCTCGAAAAGAACCTGATTGGCGGAAACCTGGCGGGATCTCTGCGCAGCGCCAATGCGCATTTCGCAAATATTCTGCTGGCCTTCTATCTGGCCACGGGACAGGACGCCGCGAATATCATTGAGGGAAGCCAAGGTATCGTTCATTGCGAAGCGCGCGGTGAAGACCTGTATTTCTCATGCACCTTGCCGAACCTGATTGTCGGTTCGGTCGGGGCAGGCAAAGGCAATGAGCAAGTCGAAGAAAACCTGCGCCTGATGGGCTGCACAGAGGAGCGCGAGGCGGGTGAAAACGCCCGTCGGCTGGCTGGCATCTGCGCCGGTGCAGTGCTGTGCGGGGAGCTGTCCTTGATGGCCGCGCAAACCAATCCCGGAGAGCTGGTGCGCACCCATATGGAACTGGAACGATGACCAAGCCCAAACCCGCCGACCGCAGCGTGGCCGGGCGCAAGCTGGACCATCTGCGCGCCGTTCTGGAGGACCCCGATGTCGAACGCGGGCGCAGCGGGTTTGACGCGATCTCTCTGACCCATCGCGCCCTGCCCGAGCTGGATCTGGATGCGATCGACACCAGCACCCGGTTTCTGGGCAAGCCTCTCAGCTTTCCGCTGCTGATTTCGTCGATGACGGGCGGAACCGGTGATGAGATCGCAAGGATCAATCGCAACCTCGCAGAGGCGGCCGAGGCGACCGGGGTGGCAATGTCGGTCGGCTCACAACGCGTGCTGTTCACGGATCCTGCCTCGAAGGACAGTTTTCAGCTGCGCGATGCCGCGCCGAGCATACCGTTGATCGGTAATATCGGTGCCGTGCAGTTGAACGCAGGACTAGATGCAGGCCACTGTCTTCAGGCCGTTCAGGCGCTTGAAGCCGACGGGTTGTATCTGCACCTCAACCCGCTGCAAGAGGCCGTGCAAGTCGAAGGGGACCGCGACTTTTCCAACCTGTCTGGCAAGATCTCTGATCTCGTTTCGAACATGCCGGTGCCCGTGCTGATCAAAGAGGTCGGTGCCGGGCTGTCCGGCCCCGATGTCGAGCTGGCCTATGCCGCCGGTATTCGCCATTTCGATGTGGCCGGTCGCGGCGGTACCTCCTGGAGCCGGATCGAATATCATCGCCGCGCGGACGAGCAGGACGATCTGGGTCTGGTTTTTCAGGATTGGGGCCTGACGACGGTCGAAAGTCTGCTTGAAACCCGGGACGTCTTGGTCAAAAAGACCGATCCAACAACACTCATCGCCAGCGGCGGTTTAAGAGACGGTGTGGACATGGCCAAATCTATCATTCTGGGCGCAGATCTGTGCGGAATGGCCGCGCCGTTTTTGGCCGCAGCGCAGGAATCGAGCGCGCAGGTCATCCGCCAAATTGAAAAGTTACGTCGCGAATTTCAGACGGCGATGTTTCTTTTGGGCTGCGCCGATGTATCTCAGCTGAAGGCAAATGTCTCACTGATCCGATCAAGGTCAAAGTTTTGGTAATCTCTACTGGTATCAGCGCGATGAGCTTTTTCACGCCTCATCGCTATATTTCGCTGGACACTCTGGCCCAGCACCACGGCATCGACCCGGCCAAGTTCTCACGTGGGATCGGGCAGGAAAAGATTGCCATGCCCGGGCATGACGAAGACGTTGTGACCTTGGCCGCCGAAGCCGCGAAGCCGATCATTGATCAACACGGAGCAGACGGGATCGACACCATCTTGTTTGCAACGGAAACAGGGATCGACCAATCGAAATCGGCTGGTATCTATGTGCAGAGGCTTCTGGGGCTGCCTTCGAACCTGCGTAATGTGGAGCTGAAGCAGGCCTGTTATTCTGCCACCGCCGCCCTGCAAATGGCCTGCGCCCATGTGGCACGCAAACCGGATCGTAAAGCGCTTGTGATCGCCTCTGATATCGCGCGCTATGATCTGGACAGCTCGGGTGAGGCGACGCAGGGGGCCTCGGCCGTTGCGATGCTGGTCACGGCTGATCCGACACTGTTAGAGATCGGGACTGTCTCGGGCCTGTTTACCGAAGACATCATGGATTTCTGGCGCCCCAACCACCGGCGCACACCCTTGGTTGACGGTAAATACTCGGCGCTGCGCTATCTCGGGGCGCTGGTGGAGTCCTGGCGTGACTATCAGGCAAACGGCGGCTTGCCCTATGATGGGTTCGCGCAGTTCTGCTATCACCTGCCATTCTCGCGTATGGGCGAGAAGGCGCATCTGCGTCTGGCGAAAGAGGCAAAAGCCAAGGCCGATATGCAGGCCGCTCTGCCGGGGATGATCTACAATCGTCAGGTCGGGAACAGCTATACCGCATCGATGTACCTCGCGATCCTGTCAACGTTGGAGAACAGCGATAGCGATCTGGCGGGCAAGTCCTTGGGACTGTTTTCCTACGGGTCCGGCGCGACCGGTGAGTTCTTTGATGCCAAGGTGGTCGAAGGCTACCGCGATCATTTGTTTGCATCCCGCCACCGGGAAATCCTCGAGGACCGGACCGCCGTCTCGTATGATGAATATGTTGCCCTCTGGCACGCGAAGAATGGCGAGGACGGGACAGATACGCCCATGCCCGATGAGGCAAAAGGGCGCTACAGATTGGCAAGCATTGACGACAACAAGCGCATCTACGTTGACCGGACCGCATGATAAAGTCTGGGCCCACGCGCCCGGCAAGCTGATCCTGTCCGGAGAGCATTCGGTTCTGTATGGTATGCCTGCACTGGCAATGGCCGTGGCCCGCTATACCGAAGTGTCGTTTCAGCCTCTGGGTTTGGGTGAAGGCTTAAAGACCGCGTTCGAGAACCTGTCTTCGGGCGAATACTACCCTCTGAAATTGTTGTCTCAGTTCAAGTCGTCACTGGATCAGCGCTTTGATCAATTCACACGCGGCGAGTTGGATGTCCACAAGATTCTCACGCGTCCCGATGATCTGGCCGTCTATACGCTTGCCTCACTGTTGCATGACAGCCTCGCAACGCCCGGGTCAACGATTCCCGGCATTGGTGCGATGAACAGCAAACTGGCCCCCGGACAGCTGGCCAGTCGGTCAGAGCTGCCGATCGGCGCGGGAATGGGGTCGTCCGCGGCCATCGTCGCGGCCACAACGGTGTTGTTTGAAAACCTGTTGGAGCGGCCCAAAACGCTGGAAGAGAGGTATGAGCGGGTCCGGTTTTGCGAGCGTCTCAAGCATGGGAGTGCGGGGCCGATTGATGCCGCCGCAGTTGTCCGAGGCGGCCTTGTGCGTGCAGGCGAAACGGGTATCGCGGCACCGGAGTTACCGCCGGATCATGGTTTGCTGACGGGTAAGGGGTGGTATTGGGTCCTGCACGGCCGGCCCGAAAGCACCACAGGCGAATGCGTCAGTGCGGTCACGGCCGAACACGCGCAGAACGACGCCCTTTGGCAACGTTTCGGCGACTGTACGACCGCGTTTTTGACCGCGATCGCCTCGGGGCATGACCCGGACGATGCGATTTCCGAAAACCAGCGATTGCTGGAAATGATCGGTGTCGTGCCGGACCTGTGCCATAAGTTTATCAGAGAGATCGAAGGCATTGGCGGCGCGGCCAAAATCTGCGGTGCGGGGTCTGTACGCGGTGATTTTGGTGGGGTGGTTCTGGTACACATGGAGGACCACGACAAAATGGCCGATTTCATGTCGGGCTATCCTCAGATGCAATGGTCTGCGTTGCGTCTGGCCTCAACAGGTGCAGCGATGGGCAAGGCCCCTGAAAACAGCACAGACAGGGCCAATTCATGATACGGGCCAGTGCACCGGGATCGGTCATGATTACCGGAGAACATGCAGTCGTTTATGGCTCCAGAGCCATCGTGGCCGCGATTGAACAAAGACTAACGGTGACGCTGCGACCACGTACCGATCAACTGGTGCGTCTATCCTCCGAGATTGCCGAAACCCAAACGGTAGATTTGGATCAGGTGCAAGCAGTGGGGCCGTACAAGTTTGTCCTCGCCGCAATCGCCATGTACAGGGATGCGATTGACGTCGGGATGGATATCTCGATCTCGTCGGTGATTGACCCGACGCTTGGGCTTGGGTCATCTGCCGCCGTGACCATTGCAGCTCTGGGGGCCGTTCTGACCGTCACGGGTCAGCCGTTGAACGGTATTCACTCCAAGGCCTATCAGATCATTCAGGATATTCAGGGCCGCGGCAGTGGCGCCGATTTAGCAGCCAGCTTGCAGGGTGGTATGCTGGCTTACCGCGCTCCACCAAATCCAGAGATGGTGGCACTGCCTCACCCTCCTACGATCTGCCTGCGATACTGCGGCTACAAGACCCCCACTGCGGTTGTCTTGCAAAAGGTTTCGGAACGGATGATCGGAAGAGAAGTCGAGTTCAAATCACTTTATACGGATATGGGCGACTTGGCCGATCATGCCATCAGTGCCGCGAAGGACCGCGATTGGGTGGCCTTCGCGAACGCCCTGACAAGCTATCAGACCCGCATGGAGGATTTGGGCGTGAGCGACGAAACCTTGAACCGGATCATCACGTCGGCCCGACAGGCCGAAGGTGTCATGGCGGCCAAGATATCGGGCTCTGGCTTGGGCGATTGCGTTTTGGCCCTGGGAACGCCGCCAAATGGGTTCACTCCGGTGACACTGGCCAGCGAAGGACTGATCATACATGACTGACGCCGTTCAGACCCTCATTGAGCAAACCATGCGAGACGCGTGCGAGGTGCGAAGCTTCAGCGCCTATGCCCCAAGCAATATCGCGTTGTCGAAATACTGGGGCAAACGGGACAGAGCGCTGAATCTGCCGCTCAACAGTTCCTTGTCGATCTCTTTGGCGGAATGGGGGTCTCATACAATTGTCGAGCCCTCCCAGAGCGGGTCGGATCAGGTCTTGCTGGACGGTCAGCCTTTGCCGTCGACCTCGGGCTTTGCGCGCAAGGCGCTTGCGTTCGCGGATTTGTTTCGCGGCGGCCGAGAGCTGCCACTGATGATCTCGACCAGAAACACTATCTCGACGGCGGCCGGTTTGGCATCTTCCGCCTCGGGCTTTGCCGCGCTGACCCGCGCGCTATGCGGCAGTTTCGGGCTGGACCTGCAAGCACAGGATATGAGCCTGATCGCCCGATTGGGCAGCGGCAGCGCAGCACGCTCGCTCTGGCACGGCTTTGTACGCTGGGAAAAGGGCGTGCGCGATGACGGTGGAGACAGCCACGGCTTGCCGCTGGACCTTGTATGGTCGGAATTTCGCATCGCCATTGTCGAGGTGGACACAGGCCCGAAACTGCACTCTTCCCGCGATGGAATGAACCACACGGTTGATACCAGCCCTCTGTTTTCCAGCTGGCCCGAGATAGCTGAGCGGGACTGCAAGACCATCGAGCAAGCGATCAACGAGAGAGACTTTGAAACCCTAGGCCAAACGGCCGAAGCAAATGCGTTGGCCATGCACGCAACCATGCAAGCCGCGCGCCCGGCGCTGACCTACCTGACAGATCAAAGCTGGGTGATCCTGCATCGTTTGTGGCAGGCCCGTACAGATGGTCTTGCAGCCTATGCGACCATGGATGCGGGGGCGAATATCAAGCTGGTTTTCCTGAAAGAAGCCGAGGCAGATGTCTTGCAAGCGTTTCCTGGCGCCCGCGTGATATCTCCGTTCGAATGGTCAAACGCATAGAAGCCACGATACAAGATTGAGCGGTCGCCGCTGCCGAACGTGTCACGCTTTGGAAGGTGACCGCGCGCGATCCAATGCACGCTCACCAGGCGTTGGAGGTTGGCAATGCCCTCAAGTCTTCCTGCCCTTTGGCGGGCAATAGACTTTCGCCAAAGGCTTCGCTATCCAACTTGCAGGCTCAGCGCCTTGCCGAACAGGCTCAAACACTTGTAGCAAGGACAGTGGATATGACGGCCAACCCAAACGACAGAGCCTCTATGATGAAACTTACGCAGGATCCTCATTCGATCCGGTCCGGTGACCGGGAAAAGGTTCTGGAAGTGGCCATCGGTCGCGAGGTTCGGGCCTTTCGCAAGCAACAGAACACAACGGTCGCTGAGCTTGCGCAGGTGACCGGCCTGTCGATCGGGATGTTGTCCAAGATCGAAAACGGCAACACGTCGCCTTCGCTGACCACGCTGCAACTGCTGGCCGACGCGTTCTCGGTTCCGCTGACCAGCTTTTTTCGCCGTTTTGAAGAGCGTCGCGACGCTGTCCACACCAAGGCCGGTGAAGGCGTCGAGCTAGAGCGCGAAGGCACGCGGGCGCATCACCAATACAACCTTCTTGGCCATCTCGGCGCCAATGGCTCTGGCGTGATTGTTGAGCCTTATCTGATCACTCTGACCGCGGAATCGGATGTTTTCCCAACCTTCCAGCATGGCGGGATTGAAACGATCTATATGCTGGAAGGTGAGGTGGACTATCGCCATGGTGATCAGGTTTATCCGTTGAAACCCGGTGATACTCTGTTCTTCGACGCGGATGCGCCACATGGACCTGAAAGATTGGTCAGCCTGCCAGCGCGGTACCTGTCGGTGATCAGTTACCCTCAGACAAGCTGATCCGCCTTTTATCAGAGTGCTGATGATCAATCGGCTAGGCCTACAGCTTTATTGGCCGGGCTCTCTTGCCGTGGCTTGTAAGTGAGCGCTTAGAAATTGGGCAAAAATTGCCTGTTAGGAAAAAACATTTCCTCTAGTTATTGAGGGTCCGGAGTTTTGTTGCTAGCGTACACGCGTAACGAAACACGCAAGGAGAGCTGTCTGCCATGTGCGGAATTGTCGGACTATTCCTTAAGGATCAGTCACTGTCGCCCAAGCTGGGTGAGATGCTGACGGATATGCTGATCACCATGACCGATCGTGGCCCTGACAGCGCTGGTATCGCGATTTATGGCGATCCATCTCAGGGCACTACAAAAGTCACCGTTCAGTCTGCAAACCCCGAACAGGATTTTGCCAGTCTGGCGGATGAGCTGGGTCAACGGCTGAACACGTCCGTGACCCAGACGATCAACGACACCCATGCAGTGCTGGATATCCCGGGCGATCAGTTCGAGGCCGCGCGTGCTGCGCTGGCCGAAATCCGCCCCTCGGTCCGGATCATGAGCCGCGGAGAAAGCCTTGAGATCTACAAGGAGGTCGGTCTGCCCAAAGATGTTGCCGCTCGTTTTGAGTTGAGCGGCATGACCGGAACGCATGGGATCGGCCACACGCGAATGGCCACTGAATCAGCGGTGACCACGATGGGTGCGCACCCGTTCAACACCGGGGATGATCAGTGTCTGGTGCACAACGGATCGCTGTCCAATCATAACTCATTGCGGCGCAAGCTGCGCCGTGAGGGCGTGCATATCCAGACCGAGAACGACACCGAGGTGGGCGCCGCTTACCTAACGTGGAAAATGATGAATGGCGCGTCTCTGGGCGAGGCGCTGGAAAGCAGTCTTGAGGATCTGGATGGGTTCTTTACCTTTGTCGTTGGCACCAAGGACGGGTTCGGCGTGGTCCGCGACCCGATAGCCTGCAAACCGGCCGTCATGGCGGAAACCGATCAATATGTGGCTTTCGGCAGTGAATACCGCGCCCTGGTGAACCTGCCCGGCATCGAAGAAGCCCGCGTGTGGGAGCCGGAGCCGGCGACGGTCTACTTCTGGTCCCACACAAACACTCCTAACAAAAAGGCCGCCTGACATGCAGACCTACGATCTTGAGGCCGACGGCCTGCGCGGGCTGAACGCGTCCTTGCAGGAGCAAAGCAAAGAGACCAACCAGACCAGCTGGCAGGTGGTGAACCCCAAGGGTAGCCACGCCATCGCGGTCGGGCTGGATGCACCGATCGAGGTGACGGTGAAAGGCTCGACCGGCTATTACTGCGCGGGCATGAACCAGCAGGCGACCGTGCGGGTCGAGGGCTCGGTCGGGCCGGGCGTGGCCGAGAATATGATGTCGGGTCAGGTCATAGTCGATGGCGATGCCAGCCAGTACGCTGGGGCCACAGGCCATGGTGGATTGCTGGTGATCAAGGGTAATGCCAGCTCGCGCTGTGGGATTTCGATGAAGGGGATCGACATCGTGGTGCATGGCAATATTGGCCATATGTCGGCCTTCATGGCGCAGGCGGGCAATCTGGTGGTTTGCGGCGATGCGGGCGACGCGCTGGGGGATTCCCTCTACGAGGCGCGGCTGTTCGTGCGCGGCTCAGTCAAGAGCCTTGGCGCGGACTGTGTCGAGAAAGAGATGCGCCCCGAACATCTCGAGATCCTGAAGGATCTGCTGGACCGTGCAGGCAGCGACGCCAAACCGGAAGAGTTCAAACGCTATGGCTCGGCACGTCAGCTGTATAACTTCGACGTCGATAACTCGGCCGCTTACTAAGGATGAAGGGTATGAAAGATATGGACGATCAGACCCCGCGCACCGTTCCGATCCAGTCGGCGACCTTTTCCAACCCGATCAACGCCGAGATACGCCGCGCGGCGGCCACCGGCATCTATGACATCCGGGGGGGTGGGGCCAAACGCAAGGTACCGCATTTCGATGACCTGCTGTTTCTGGGGGCCTCCGTCTCACGCTATCCGCTGGAGGGCTACCGCGAACGCTGTGATACCTCGGTGACGCTGGGCACGCGTTTTGCCAAGAACCCTATCCAGCTGGATATCCCGATCACCATCGCAGGGATGAGCTTTGGTGCGCTCTCCGGCCCCGCGAAAGAGGCCTTGGGCCGCGGCGCATCAGCGGCGGGTACTTCGACCACGACTGGCGATGGCGGCATGACGCCTGAAGAACGCGGTCATTCCAGCAAACTGGTCTATCAGTATCTGCCCTCGCGCTATGGCATGAACCCCAACGACCTGCGCAAGGCTGACGCGATCGAGATCGTGGTGGGGCAGGGGGCCAAACCCGGCGGAGGCGGCATGCTTCTGGGTCAGAAGATCAGCGACCGCGTGGCCGATATGCGGACCTTGCCCAAAGGGATCGACCAGCGCTCGGCCTGTCGCCACCCGGATTGGACCGGGCCGGATGATCTTGAGATCAAAATCCTCGAACTGCGTGAGATCACCAACTGGCAGGTGCCGATCTATGTCAAGGTCGGCGCAACACGGCCCTATTATGACACCGCACTGGCGGTGAAAGCCGGGGCGGATGTTGTCGTCATGGACGGCATGCAGGGCGGTACGGCGGCCACGCAGGATGTGTTCATCGAACATGTGGGTATTCCAACGCTGGCCTGTATCCGACCCGCAGTGCAGGCGCTGCAGGATTTGGGGGTGCATCGCGAGGTGCAGCTTGTGATCTCGGGCGGTATCCGCACCGGGGCAGACGTGGCCAAGGCGATGGCGCTTGGCGCGGATGCGGTGGCGATAGGCACGGCGGCTCTAATTGCCCTTGGCGACAACGACCCGAAATGGGAAGCCGAGTATCAGAAGCTGGGCACCACAACCGGGGCCTATGACGACTGGCATGA
Source organism: Ruegeria sp. AG1 (assembly GCF_056541705.1). NCBI lineage: Bacteria > Pseudomonadati > Pseudomonadota > Alphaproteobacteria > Rhodobacterales > Roseobacteraceae > Ruegeria > Ruegeria sp. AG1. The sequence continues at coordinate 64,870 of NZ_JBQFYU010000003.1, forward strand.
AGGGAAGGACCCCGCGGGCATCACCACTCAGGACCCCGAGCTTGCCGCGCGTCTTGACCCGGTTGATGCCGGGCGACGGCTGCGCAACTACCTGAAGGTCATGACGCTTGAGGCGCAGACCATCGCGCGGGCCTGCGGTCACAATCACTTGCACAATCTGGAACCCGAGGACTTGTGTGCCCTGACTATGGAGGCGGCTGCGATGGCAAAAGTGCCCCTTGCAGGCACCGACTGGTATCCGGGCAAGGCCGGGTTCTGATCTGACATTCGAAAGGCGCGGTCCCACGGGGCTGCGTCTTTCTTCTATTGGGATTGATAAACAGGGAAAGGAAGGCCGACCATGACGACAGATCTGGCAGCTTTCGCCAAAGAAAAAGGCGTCAAATATTTCATGATTTCGTTCACCGACCTGTTCGGTGGACAGCGGGCCAAACTGGTTCCCGCACAAGCCATTGCCGACATGCAGAAAGAGGGCGCCGGTTTTGCCGGGTTCGCCACTTGGCTGGATATGACCCCCGCGCATCCCGACATGCTGGCGGTGCCGGACCCGTCCTCGGTGATTCAACTGCCATGGAAGCCCGAAGTCGCTTGGGTTGCCGGTAATTGCGTGATGGAGGGGCAGGATGTGGCCCAAGCCCCACGCAACGTGCTACGCCGTCTGATCGACGAGGCCGCCGAGATGGGCCTGAATGTAAAAACCGGCATCGAAGCCGAGTTCTTCCTGCTGACCCCCGATGGCGAACAGATCAGCGACCCGTTCGATACTGCCGAAAAGCCCTGTTATGATCAGCAGGCCGTGATGCGCCGCTATGACGTGGTGCGCGAGATCTGCGACTACATGTTGGACCTTGGCTGGGGCCCGTATCAGAACGACCACGAGGACGCCAATGGCCAGTTCGAGATGAATTGGGAATTCGATGATGTTCTGAGAACCGCCGACAAGCATTCCTTCTTCAAGTTCATGACCAAATCCGTGGCCGAGAAGCATGGGCTGCGCGCCACTTTTATGCCCAAGCCGGTCGAAGGGCTGACGGGCAATGGCTGCCACGCCCATATCTCGGTTTGGGACGCGCCGGGCGCGGATGCGAAGACCAACGTGTTTGCGGGCGACGGCGACGGCCCTACCGGAGAGGTTGGGCTAGGCGAGCAGGGCAAATACTTTCTCGGCGGCATCATGAAACACGCCAGCGCGTTGGCGGCGATCACCAACCCGACGGTGAACAGCTACAAGCGCATCAACGCCCCGCGCACCATGTCAGGCGCCACATGGGCGCCCAACACAGTGACATGGACCGGCAACAACCGCACTCATATGGTGCGCGTCCCCGGCCCGGGGCGGTTCGAACTGCGCCTGCCCGATGGGGCGGCGAATCCGTATCTGCTGCAGGCGGTGATCATCGCCGCCGGTCTGTCGGGCATCCGCAGCAAGGCTGATCCGGGACCGCGCTACGACATCGACATGTACGCCGAAGGCCACACTGTCACTGACGCGCCCAAACTGCCGCTGAACATGCTGGATGGGTTGCGCGAATACGACAAGGATGCCGAGTTGAAAGAGATGATGGGGCAGGAGTTCTCTGGCGCTTTCCTGAAGATGAAGCATCAGGAGTGGAACTCGTTCGTGTCCCACTTCTCGAACTGGGAAAAACAGCATACTCTTGATATCTGAGAGCAAAAAAGAGGCCGCAGCAAAAGCAGCGGCCTCGGTCTTTTTGGCCACGCCTTTAGCGCGCAGGACCACGCGCCAAAACTGCTTATTTGTGTGGAGAAATTGGCGACCTTGCAGGACCCAGAACAGGTCCTGCGCCTAGGGTTCAACGCCCTGCAAGATCGGGACCGAATGCTTTTCGAGCAATCCTGACAGTTCCGGGCGGCATGAGCCGCAGTTTGTACCCGCCTGCAAGAGCCTGCCGATTTCATCGACATCACGTATGTTCTGGGTGCCGATGGCCCGGATGATCGTATTGAGTCCGACCCCGAAACAGGAGCAGACGATCGGCCCGCCATCCTCGACACCATTTGCAGACCGCCCGGACAGGAGATGATGAGGCGCAGCATCGGGTAGGGTTGCAAGATATTCCCGCATCAGGGTCACAGGTTCCCGAGAGACATAGAGAACGGCAAGAACGCGCGGACCGTCTGACAGGGCGATCCTGAAAGACCCTCGCTTGGGGTCTTCGACAGATGTGGACAGGGCGTCAGGTAGTTGGAACCAGTCTCGGGCCGATTTCTCCCAGTCCGAGGGCATTTCATAGCCCGCCAGCTCTGTTCTGTAGCCGCTTTCGGTTTTCGCCGTTGCCCGATACTCTGCCGACGGTGACGGAGGTGTCGCGGAGACTGCAAAACCGTACCAACCCGCCTTCATGGGGTGCAGGGACACTGCGGCGGCTTTGCTTTCGGGTTGGCCTGATACCGGGTCAGTAACGCCGGGTATCAATGCATCGACACGGGCCGAGGGGGCTGTTTCACCCGTCCAATGGATCGGCGCGAACACCTGCCCGGGTGCGACGGTTTCGGTTGCCTTTAGCCGGAAGATACATGCGCCCACCGCGCTTTTGACTTCGACCAAGCTGTCGGGGTCTAGCCCGAGACGAGCCGCATCTTCGGGGTGAACCTCGATGAAAGGCTCAGACAGGTGCGACGACAGGCGCGGTGACAGGCCAGATCGGGTCATGGTGTGCCATTGGTCCCGTGTACGCCCGGTGTTCAGAAGGAACGGGTAGCGGTCCGAGGCCTTCGCCTCGGGCGGTCTGTGGCTGACCGGGATCAGGCGGGCTTTGCCGTCAGGGTGGAAGAACTGCCCGTCGCCAAAGAACCTCCCTCCGGTGCCGTCAGGCGTCACCGGCCAGCGGGTTGGCTGAAGTTCAGCATAGTCCTCGTCCGACAGGTCCGAATATCCGGAAATATCGAAATCGCGCCCAAAGGGTTTGGCAACGGATGACAGGGCAGCGTATTCGCGGAAAATCTGCGCAGGCGAGGTATAATCGAACGCCTCTTGCCATCCCATACGGCGGCCCACCTCGGCGAGGATATCCCAATCGGCCCGCGCATTGCCCGGAGGGGTCAGGACGGCGCGCTGACGGCTGATCGTGCGGTCCGAGTTGGTGACGGTGCCGCTTTTCTCGGCCCATCCAGCTGCGGGCAACACCACATCTGCGACGCGGGCTGTGTCTGTGTGTTCGGTCAGATCGCTGACAACCGTGAAGGAACAGGCTTTGATGGCAGCCTGCACCCGGTTGGCCTCGGGCATGGTGACGGCGGGGTTGGTATGGATCACCCAGAGGGCCTTGATCTGCCCCTTTTCGATCTCTCGAAACAGGTCGACGGCTTTCAGCCCCGGTTTCGTGGGCATGGTTGGGGCAGCCCAGAACTGCTGAGCGGCCGCGCGGTGGTTTTCGTTTTCAATATCCAGATGACAGGCGAGCATATTGGCGAGCCCACCGACCTCTCTCCCGCCCATGGCGTTCGGCTGCCCGGTGACGGAAAACGGCCCCATGCCGGGTCGACCGATCCGGCCCGCGGCCAGATGACAATTCAGGATCGCGTTGACCTTGTCCGTCCCTCTGGAGGACTGATTGACACCCTGGCTGAAGATAGTGACCACGCGCTCGGTTCCGATCCACATGTTACAGAAGGTGTCGAGGTCTTTCTTGTCCAGACCAGTCGCCGCCGGGTTGTCCTTTTGCGCGGCAGCCAATGCGTCGGTGAACCCTGTCGTATGGCTCAGAAAACCCGCGTCGACCTGTCCGGTTTCGTGAATGCGGCCAAGCAGATGGTTGAACACGGCCACGTCGCTGCCTGGTGCCAGAGGCAGGTGCAGGTCGGCCTGATCGCAACTTGCCGTTCTGCGCGGGTCGATCACTACGATCCGGGTCCCGCGTGCCTGACGTGCCGCCATGAGCCGTTGATAGAGAACCGGATGGCACCACGCGAGGTTTGAGCCGACCAAAACGACCAGATCGGCCTGATCCAGATCATCATAGGTTCCGGGCACGGTATCTGTTCCAAAAGCGCGTTTGTGCCCGGCCACGGTGGATGCCATGCAGAGCCGCGAATTGGTGTCGATATTCGCCGATCCGATGAACCCCTTCATCAGCTTGTTGGCGACATAGTAGTCCTCGGTCAGCAATTGCCCCGAGACGTAGAAGGCAACACTGTCCGGCCCGTGCGCCTTGATCGCAGCCGAGAACCGATCCGCGACGAGTTGAAGGGCGTCATCCCAGCCGACATCCTGACCAAACGCGCGCGGTTTTCGCAGCCGGTGGTCGAGGCCGACGGTCTCACCCAAAGCCAAGCCCTTGGAACAGAGCCGACCATAATTGGCCGGGTGGTCCGGGTCGCCGCGTACAGCCAGCCCTCCAGCCCCGTCGGGGCGCAGCAGGACGCCACAGCCGACCCCGCAATAAGCGCAGGTCGAGCGGACCTCGGGCAGGCCAGTGCCGTCCATCAGGCGGCGCTCCGGTGAGAGACTGTGCTGGCATCCAACAAGATACGCCCGCCTTCAAGACGCACCGGATAAGTATCGATCTGACCCTCGTCAGCGCCCTGCGCCTGACCCGTGTTCAGGTCGAAGACCCAGTTGTGCAGAGGGCAGGTGACCGATTGCCCATGCACGATGCCTTCGGACAGCGGCCCGCCTTTGTGGGGGCAGCTGTTGGTGGCGGCGAAGACCTCGGCTTCGGCGGTGCGGAAGACCGCGATACAGCCGATATGCGTTTTCACCAAACGCGCGCCACGCAGGGGGATGTCGTCGATATGTCCGATGTCGATCCAGCTCATTCAGCGGCCTCCAGTGTGAAATCTGCGATCGGCGCATAGGTCTGCGCCTTGTCCTTGACGTGTTCCGCCCACGGGTCTTTGCGGTAGATGCTTTGCGACAGTTCAAACCGGGCGACCAAAGCAACGCGGTTTTCAAGGTCCTCCACGACCTGAGCTTTGACCCAATCCATGCCCACTTTGCCCAGCCATTTATACAAACGGTCCAGATACTTGCCGCCTTCGCGATAGGCCTGAGTGACGGCCATCACGACCTCAATCGCCTCGTCTTCGGTGGGAACCTGACAGAGCAGTTCGGTCGCTTTGACGTCCATACCTGCGGCCCCGCCGATGCTGATCTGGTACCCTGAGTCCACGCAAACAACGCCGATATCCTTGCACGTCGCCTCGGCGCAGTTGCGCGGGCACCCCGACACCGCCAGTTTCAGCTTGTGCGGGGTCCACGACCCCCACAGGATTTTCTCAAGCTTGATGCCGAGACCCGTGCTGTCTTGTGTGCCGAACCGGCAATGGTCGGTGCCAACGCAGGTTTTGACCGTCCGCAACCCTTTGGAATAGGCATGCCCCGAGACCAGACCGGCCTTGTTCAGATCCGACCAGATGGCTGGTAGGTCCTCTCCTTTCACGCCGAGAAGGTCGATACGCTGACCGCCTGTAACCTTCACCGTCGGTACATCGTATTTGTCGGCTGCATCGGCGATGGCGCGCAATTCATCGGGGGTGGTGATGCCTCCCCACATACGCGGGACAACGCTGAAAGTGCCGTCTTTCTGGATGTTTGCGTGCTTGCGTTCGTTGACGAAGCGGCTTTGTGGGTCGTCTTGGTATTCCAGCGGCCAGTCGGCCAGCAGGTAATAATTGATGGCCGGACGGCAGACGTGGCAGCCATTGGGTGTTGTCCAGCCTAGCTCCTGCCAGACTGCGGCTTGGCTTTTCAACTCCTGCCCTTTGATCAGTCGGCGCACATCCTCGTGGGTCAGGTCGGTGCAGCCGCAGATCGCTTGCGCCGTTGGCATTTGGAACTCATCACCCAGAGTGACCTGCAAAACTTGCTCAACCAGCCCCGTGCATGTCCCGCACGAGGCGCTGGCCTTGGTGCTTGCACGCACGGCACCCAGATCGCTGGCGCCTGCGTTGATCGCCTCGACAATGTCACCTTTGCATACGCCGTTGCAGCCGCAAATCTCCGCCTCAGGCGGCAATGCTGCAACGGCTGAAAGAGGGTCCGCAGTGTCGCCCCCCTGATAGGCCGGGCCAAAAATCAGCGTCTCGCGCATGTCTTCGATGCTGGTGCCGTCCTTGATCAATCCGAAGAACCAGTTGCCATCGGCAGTGTCGCCATACATGACCGCGCCGACCAGGCGGTCCTCTTCGATGACCAGCCGCTTGTAGACCCCGCGCGAGGGGTCGCGGAACACGATATCCTCACGCCCTGAAGCGTCCGCGAAATCACCCGCGCTAAAAAGATCGCAACCGGTGACTTTCAACTTGGTCGAGAGGGTTTTCTGAACAAACTCAGCCTCTTCGCCCAACAGAGCCTGCGCGGCCACTTTCGCCTGATCGTAAAGCGGCGCGACAAGGCCAAAGACCGCCCCGTCATGTTCGACGCATTCGCCCACGGCGTAGACATCCGGGTCCGAGGTCAGCATCTGGTCGTCCACATGGATACCGCGCCCTGTGGCCAGACCAGCCTCTTGCGCCAGAGCCGTATTGGGGCGGATCCCCACGGCCATTACCAGCAGGTCACAAGGCAATTCGGTCCCGTCGTCCAGAAGCAGCGCGCGGACTTTGCCATCTTGCCCGAGGATTGCCTTGGAGTTCGCCTGCAGACAAATCTTGATGTCTTTGTCTTCCAGCGATTTCTTCAGCAGATAGCCTGCGGCTTCGTCCAGTTGCCGCTCCATCAGGTGGCCCATGATGTGCACGACGGTCACGTCGACCCCATGTGCGGCCATACCCGCAGCGGCTTCAAGCCCCAGCAGGCCGCCGCCGATGACGACAACCTTATTGCCCGAACCCATGCCCATCATCCGCTGGGTATCTTCCAGATCGCGATAGGCGATCACACCTTCCAGATCATGACCGGGCAGAGGGATGATGAATGGATTTGACCCCGTCGCAACAATCAGCTTGTCGTAGGGCACATGTCCGTTGACGCCCTCGACCACCTTTATCTCACGGTCGATCTTGGCAACCTGCTCGCCAAAGCGGCAGGAGATGCCGCGTTGGGCATACCAAGCGTCGTCATGGGTGACGATCTCTTCATAGGTTTTCTCGCCCGAAAGGACCGGGCTGAGCATGATGCGGTTGTAGTTCCCGCGCGGCTCGGCGTTGAACAGGGTGATGTCGAACGCATCCGGCGCGGCGTCGGTCAGGTGCTCCAGCACCCGGCCCGAGGCCATCCCTGCGCCAATGACAACAAGTCTTTGCTTCATAGTTTCACTCCGCTGCAATCGCCTTGGGGGCGGGTGTTTTAGGCTTGGCGCCGTGTTCGTATTCTTCGAGGAAATCGAGGACCTCCTGCCGGTAGACGTAGTAATCCGGGTGCTCGAGCAGCGCTTTGCGCGTTCGCGGACGCGGCAGGTCGACCTTGGTGATCTTGCCGATTGTGGCCTGCGGGCCGTTGGTCATCATCACGACACGGTCGGCCAACAGGATTGCCTCGTCCACGTCGTGGGTGACGCAGATCGCGGTCACTTTGGTGCGGGACCAGACCTCCATCAGGACCTCCTGCAATTCCCAGCGTGTGAGGCTGTCGAGCATCCCAAACGGTTCATCCAGCAACAGCAGCTTGGGAGACAGGGCAAAGGCGCGGGCGATGCCGACGCGTTGCTTCATACCGTTCGAGAGATCCGAGGCAGATTTGTCCATCGCGTCAGCCAGTCCGACGCGTTCCAGATAGTACTCTACCACGTCCTGCCGTTCGGCCATGCTGGCCTTGGGGTAGACCTTGTCGACGCCAATCGCGACATTCTCTTTGGCGCTGAGCCAGGGGAACAGGTTGGGCGATTGGAACACCACTGCGCGTTCTGGGTCAGCCCCTTCGACGTGACGGCCATCCAACTTGATCGCGCCTTTCGAGATGTCGTTCAGCCCCGCAGCCATAGTCAAAACCGTGGACTTGCCGCAGCCGGAATGGCCGATCAGAGAGATGAACTCACCCTTGTCGATCTTCAGGTCGAAATCCTCGACCACGGTCAGGGGGCCTTTTGGCGTCGGATATACTTTGTGCAGCTGCGAGAAGTCGAGGAAACGGTTCTCGATCATCCCCTTTTGCGCCTCGGCCACTGCTGTTGGAACGCCGTGGATTGGGGTGACATCCGGCAGGATACGAGAGCCTTCGACCTTGGCTTCGATCCCCACATCCATCAGGTACTTGGTGACGTCGGCGCGGAGGCGTTTGAAGGTCTCATCGTTGTTCATCGCACCCCGATCGCGTGGGCGGGGGATCGACACGCGGAATTCCTGCCCCAAAGTCCCATCAGGGTTCAGAGCAATGATCCGGTCGGCCAGAATGATAGCCTCATCCACATCATTGGTTATGAGGACACAGGTCTTTTTGTCGGCTTCCCAGATATGTTCGATCTCATCGGCCAGATTGGCGCGGGTGAGAGCGTCGAGCGCCGATAAAGGCTCATCCAGCAGCAGAACTTCGGGGTTCATCGACAAGGCACGCGCCACGTTGACCCGCTGGCGCATCCCGCCGGACAACTCAGCCGGGCGTCGCGATGCGGCGTGGCTGAGGCCTACCATCTTCACATAATGCGCGACCTTCTCGGCTTTCTCGGCCTTGCTGAGGCCGGGAAAGACCGTTTCCACCGCCAGCCCCACATTGCCGCTGACCGTCAGCCAGGGCATCAGAGAGTAGTTCTGGAAAATCACGCCACGCTCAGGACCCGGCCCCTTGATCGGGGTACCTTTGAACGTAACCTCACCCTTGGTTGGCGTATCCAGACCGGCCATCAGGTTGATCAGGGTCGTCTTGCCGGTGCCCGAGAAGCCGAGGATCACCAGAAACTCACCCTCTTGCACGTCCAGATCGATGCCTTTCAGCACATCGGTGCGTGCGGTGCCTTCACCGAAGGATTTCGAGGCGTTCTTGAAGCTCAGAATGCTCATCTCGATCACCGGTTATTTGTGAAAGTAAACAAGGATTGCAGCGCATACATCACCCGGTCCAGCAGGAAACCGATGATGCCGATGGTGAAGACCGCAACCATGATCTTGGCGAGCGAGCTGGACGAGCCGTTCTGGAACTCATCCCAGACGAACTTGCCCAAACCGGGGTTCTGCGCCAGCATCTCAGCCGCGATCAAGACCATCCAGCCAACACCAAGCGAGAGGCGCAGACCGGTGAAGATCAGAGGCAGGGCAGAGGGCAACACTAGTTTTGTGATCTTGGTATAAGTGTTCATTTTCAAGACTTTAGAGACGTTCACTAAGTCCTTGTCGATGGAGGCGACACCCAGCGATGTATTGATCAGCGTGGGCCACAGCGAACACAAGGTGACGGTGATGGCCGAGATCAGGAAGGATTTTGCGAACCAGCCGTCATTGGTGACATAAACGGCCGAGACGATCATGGTGACGATAGGCAGCCAAGCCAGCGGAGACACCGGTTTGAAGATCTGGATCAGCGGGTTCAGCGCGGCATTGGCTGTCGGGGACAGACCAGCGGCAATGCCAAGCGGCACGGCGACCACTGTGGCGATCAGAAAGCCGAAAAACACCGTTTTGATCGAGGTCCAGATTTGCTGGTAGTACGAAGGTGCCCCGGTAAAGGCGACTTCCTTCACCTTCTCGGGCTGACCGGCATCAATGAACTTCTGGTTGCGCTTTTCGACCATTGCTTCGAATTTGGCGCGCTTGGCGGCCTTGGCCTGTGCGTCTTCGTTCAGGCTGACCATCTCACTCCAGACCTGCGCAGGTCCGGGCACCGCACCAAGCGAGGTCTGCACCTTGGGGGCCAGCGTGGCCCAGAGCAGCAGAAAGGCACAGATCGACAAAAGAGGAACGATCAGCAACCGCCAAATCTCGGTCATCTGGGCGCGTGGGTTGTCTCCGGCGGCAGCCTTCAGGACGGGCGTGGCCCAACTGAGGCCCAACACTTGGAACCACTTGTCGGCTGCGTTGATGCGGGTGAAAAGGCGGGCGCGACGTTCCTCGCGGGCGGCGTCTGCGTTGAATTCGGGGTCGACCGTTGTCATCTGATGTGTCCTTGCAATGGCGGGGCACTTTGGGGCCGCGCCCGACGAGGGCCGGGCGCGGCGTTTGGGGTACTAGCCTTGTACGTCGGAGCCGACGATCTTCTGCTCGCCCTTCAGACCGATGGAGAGGCTTTCGAGATAGGCGTTGGGGGTGCGGCCGTCATAGGCGATACCGTCGATGATATCCTCGGCCGGAGTCGGTGCTTTGTAACCGTCGCTGTCCCACGGGAAATCAGCCTCGTTCGCCAGCCCTTCGTCAACCAGCAAGCGCGCGGCCTCAAGGTAGATCTCGGGCTTGTAGACCGACTTGGCGACTTCGTCATACCAGCTGTCGGGCTTGGCCTCGGCGATCTGACCCCAGCGGCGCATCTGCGTCAGGTACCAAACCGCGTCTGAGTAGAACGGGTAGGTCGCATTGTAGCGGAAGAACACGTTGAAATCGGGAACATCGCGCTTGTCGCCTTTTTCATATTCGAACGTGCCGGTCATCGAGTTGGCGATGACGTCATAGTCCGCGCCAACATATTCCGGACGGCTCAGGATCTCGACCGCCTCGGGGCGGTTGGCGTTGTCGTTCTCATCCAGCCACTGCGCCGCGCGGATCAGCGCTTTGGTCACCGCCAGAGTGGTGTTTGGATACTCTTCGGCAAATTCGGCTGTGATGCCGAAGACCTTTTCAGGGTTGTTCTTCCAAAGCTCATAGTCGGTGATGACCGGAACACCGATGCCCTTGAACACGGCCTGCTGGTTCCAAGGCTCGCCCACGCAATAGCCGTAGATCGTACCGGCCTCCAACGTGGCGGGCATTTGCGGCGGAGGGGTCACGGACAGGAAGACATCCGCACCGATTTGACCAGTCACGTTTTCGGGGCTGTAATACCCCGGATGCAGACCACCAGCGGCTAGCCAGTAGCGCAGCTCATAGTTGTGGGTCGAAACTGGGAAGACCATGCCCATGTTGAACGGCTTGCCTTCGGACTTGTATTTCTCAACGACCGGTGCCAAGGCCTCAGCACTGATCGGGTGCTGCGGGCGACCGTCATCCATCTTTGGGATATTGGGCTTCATTTCTTCCCAAATCTCGTTCGAGACGGTGATGCCATTGCCGTTCAGGTCCATCGAGAAAGGCGTGATGATATGGGCTTCGGTCCCGTATCCGATGGTCGCCGCCAAAGGCTGGCCTGCCAGCATATGCGCGCCGTCAAGTTGCCCGCCGATCACGCCGTCCAGCAGCACTTTCCAGTTGGCTTGCGCTTCCAGCGTCACGAACAGACCCTCTTCCAGGAAGTAGCCCTGTTCATAGGCGACGGCCAACGGGGCCATATCCGTCAGCTTGATAAAGCCAAAGGTTAGCTCGTCTTTTTCCAGTTCCAATTCTGCCAATGCCGGAGAGACAAGCGCGGTAGACGCAACAAGGCCCAGAAGTAGCTTTTTCATCTCGATCCCTTTCGGTTCAGCCCAATCGCTTTGGGCAAACAAAAAAGCCGCCGACACACACCGCCGGGAGGATTGGCGGGTGGTCGAGCGGCTCTGCTCTTAGTGGATGCCCATTTCGGCGGGCGAATTCTTACGGTGGGCGTCGTTGCCTGCCGTTGACCCGATTAAGCCTTGTCGGGTTTGGGTCGTCATCCTTTTTTGGCATTTCAGAGGTACTTTTTCTGCAATGCAGCACTGTCGAATGCTGCGCTGCAAAAAAATTAGGCAATCTTAACCGGTCGGCTCGAAAATGCGCCGGTCGAAAAAGACATTAGGGGGTAGAATCAGGCTGCCATGAGTTGAGGCCACAGCAGTCGAGGTAGGCAGCGCGCCCTCCAGCTTTTCCGAGGCGCCTGGTGATTCCACGCCCAGCCCTTGCAGTTCACGACGATAAAGATCGCTGCGAAAGACCTTGGCGGCCTGACGCTCAGCGGTTGTGACATCCAGCCCGTTTCGCAGAGCCAATTGATGCGCAATCCATTTCGCCTGGCTGCGCCATGGGAAGGTGGCGGCCCCATCAAAGAACTCGACGAACCCCTCAAGATGGCGCTGTTCGCCGCGGGCAGAGATCGTAAACTCTCCCATCAGGGCGCGGTCGATCAGTTCGGGCGAGACGTTGAGATAGGATTTGCGGGACAGCATCTCGGACGCGGTTGTGCGGCTGTCTTCACTTGATAGCCAACGCCCGGCGCGCCAGACGGCCCGCATCAGACTGCCGAGCAGATGCGGCTCGGTCTCGGCCCAGTCGTTGCGCACGGCCAGCACCTTTTCCGGCGCGCAGGTCCAGATCGCCTGGCCCGGTAGAAGTAGGGTACCGACATTGTCGTCGACCGCGAAGGATCCCCAGGGCTCACCCACGCAGAAGGCGTCGATTTCTCCTCCTGCGAGCGCCTGCGCCATCAATGGCGGTGGTACAGTGCGGATTTCCACCTTTTTCGAGGCCAGCGGTGTTCCCGCCACCCAGTAGCGAAGCAGTTCGACATGCATCGAGAAAGGGAATGGGACGCCAAAGACAAGAACGTCTCCGGCGGCTTTGGCCAATGCCGCGCCGGCTTTAGCGGCATCGGCAAAGTCAAAGCCATATCCCTGATGTGCCAACCGTCCGGCCAATTGCGTGCCAATTCCAATCACGGTGCCATTCATCGACAGCACCGACACGGCCGATAGCGGCGTTGCGATGCCGCCGAGTCCCAAGGCCATGGCAACCGGCACCGGAGACAGCAGGTGCGCCGCGTCCACATGCCCAAAGGCCAGCATGTCGCGCAGGGACGACCAGGATGGGGCAGGGCGCAGATCCAGCGAGATACCCTCGGCATGATCAAACCCCATCTCGCGCGCGACGATCAATGGGGCGGCATCGACCAGCGGCATGTAAGCCACGGGCAGCGTGACGGTTCTCATGACAGCAACCCCGAGGCCGTAACCAACGCTTCGGCGACCTCGGCCACCCTGCGGTTCTGGTTCATCGCGGTTTTGCGCAACAGGGCATAGGCCTCATCCTCGGGCACGCCTTTGGCCTTCATCAACAATCCTTTGGCGCGGTCGATCACCTTGCGTTCTTCCAGAGCGCGGCGGGTCTCGGCCAGTTCGGTCCGCATCTGGCGCAGCACCTGAAACCGGGCGATGGCCGTGTCGATCACCGGCTTGATCCGCTCGGCCTGCAGGCCGTCGACCACATAGGCTGAAACACCCGCTTCAACCGCAGCTTTTGCCAACCCACCGGCTGCTCCAGACACAAACATGGCGACGGGACGCTCCAGTGGGCCGGACGCGACCGTCAATTCCTCGAGCATGTCGCGCGACGGGTTGTCGATATCAATCAGGACGATATCGGGGCTGTGGGTGGCAATCTTGCGCGCCAATCCCGAGGCATTGCCGATCACGAACACATCGACATCGCCAGACTCCTTCAGCGCATCCACGATGGCAAAGGCCCGGTCTTGGTTCTGTTCTACGACAACAACTGTCAGGTTCTGGCTCATACGGAGTCAGTTGGGCGCGCCGTATGGGGTTGGCAACAGATCGATTGCTGCACTTGCGAAGGGACCACACGTGTAGATCAATTTTTGGGCGAACAACGTCTGAGTGCGTATTCTTCAGGCAATCACAGGGCGCAGCTATTGGGATTGCCTAGGGGTCAAACGCGTTCGTTCGATACAGTCGCCGCATCAGGGTCGGCGTCAGGTACATCGGAATCTGATAGGCCCCGATAAAGACCATGATTGGCGCGATGACCTCAGGCGGCAAAGCGACAAAGAACAGGGCAATATTGCGATTGCCTGCGATCAAAGAAATAGCCGTCGCTTGTGCTGCGACGCTTCGCCTGCGCAATAGACCGAAGATCACGACCTGAGCGCCGAAATTGATCACGCAGGCAAAAGCGACCCAAAACAGCGCGATGCCGGGGGCCTCTAAGGCAGTCGCGCTGAGTGATGGCATCAGGCCGATGACAAAGACCGCCAGGGTGATCGCGCCCAGCCCTTCTAGACTACTGAGCGTGGACGCAGATGGGTTTCTTAGGACAGTCATGCGCAGGACGATCGCTGCTGTCGCCGCAACGGCGATGGTCAGGAACAAGCGGGCCGAGGCACCGGTGACAGCGCGAATATCCTCTAGCTCAGGCATGAGCCAGAAGACGGGTAGTGCCGTCAGGGGCAAAAGCGCGGTTCCCACCACCACAAGGCGCACCGCGTGTTCTGCCGGGTGTCCCATCATCAGGCACATGTTCGGGCTGCCGGAAATCGAAGGCGCTGCGGCGACGATGAGCAGCGACAGGAAGATCGGCGAACTCATCCAGCCCGCAGTGTATCCGATGGCCAATAGGGTCAGCGGCACGGCAAGTTGCAGTGCCGCAATCGTGCGGATCACGCTACGCAGATCGGATAGCGAGCCAATGAGTGTTTTTGGCTCCATCCTCAGGACGGTCACGAACAGAAGCACCATGACGAGCGGCGGCAGCAGCGGGCGCATCGGCTCGGCGAGGCTAGGCAAGAGCAGACCGGCAACCAGCCCGGCGACCAGTACAATGGGGCCGTTGCGAGCCGCCAGATGTAGCGGGTTCAAGTGGCGCTACCCGCCGGGGCTCTGGCGCAGGTTCTCGGGCAGCCAAGTGGCCAGCTCAGGGAACCAGATCAGAACAAATACCATCAGCACCATGATCAGGAACATCGGAATGGCGGCGCGGGCGATATAGCTCATCTCGTGGTTGGTCATGCCCTGCATCACGAACAGGTTAAACCCGATGGGCGGCGTGATCTGCGCCATCTCGACCACGACGACGATGAAGATGCCGAACCAGATCAAGTCAATGCCCGCATCGCGGATCATCGGCTCGACCACGGCCATGGTCAGTACGACCGACGAGATGCCGTCCAGAAAACACCCCAGAATGATGTAGAAGACCAGCAGCACCATCAGCAGCTCGAACCGTGTTAGTTCCCACCCGGCGATCAGGTCGGCGAGGCCGCGGGGCAGGCCAGTGAAGCCCATCGACAGCGACAGGAAGGCCGCGCCTGCAAGGATCAGGGCAATCATCGCGCTGGTCCGCGTTGCGCCCATAAGACTTTCGGTGAAGGTCTTCCAGTTGAGCGAGCCTTGACCGGCGGCCAGCAACAGCCCTCCGATCACGCCAAAGGCGGCGGCCTCGGTCGCGGTGGCATAGCCCAGATACATTGAGCCGATCACCACCGTGATCAACAGGATCACCGGCAACAGGAAGCGAGAGTTGTGGATTTTCTCGCGGAAGCTCAGCTTGGCTTCGACGTTGGGCTGCCAGTCCTTGCCTAGTTTCGAATAGATCGCGACATAACCCATGAACATCGCGGCCAGAACGAGGCCGGGCAAGATGCCGGCAAAGAACAGTTTGGTGATGGATTCATTGATGGTAACGCCATAGACGATCAGCGTCAGCGAGGGCGGGATCATCAGGCCCAAGGTTGCCGCTCCGGTCAGGGTGCCGATGATCATACGTTCGGGGTAATTGCGCTTGCGCAGTTCCGGGATCGACATCTTGCCTACGGTGGTCAGTGTGGCAGCGGATGAGCCAGATACCGCAGCGAAGACCGTGCAGCCGACGATATTGGTATGCACTAACCCGCCGGGCAGAGGGGCCATCCATGGCGAAAGCCCTTTGAACATATCCTCGGATAATCGCGTTCGGTACAGGATTTCCCCCATCCAGATGAACATCGGCAGCGCGGTCAGGGTCCAGGACGAGGACGCGGACCAGATCGTGGTGATCATGACGTCGCCGACGGGGCGGGTTGTGAACAACTCCATCCCGACCCAGGCGACGCCCATCAGGGCAAGGCCGACCCAAACGCCAGTGCCCAGCAGGGTGAAGAGGACGAAGATGAAGAGGATGATGATCGAAAGGTTTTCCATACGCTCATTCCCCCTGACTTTGGTCGGCCAGATCGGGGGTGATGCGGTGATCCCCCTTAAACAGCACGTGGAGCAGATGGTCGGTTAGGGCGATGGCAAGGATCACGGCGCCAATCAACATGGCGGATTGAGGAATCCACAGGGCGGTTCTGTCCTGTCCCTGACTGACATCGTTGAACTTCCAACTCCAATAAACAAAGCGGTAGGCGTACCAGCAGAAATACCACATAACCGCTGTGCCGATGGCGAAACACCAGATTTCCAGAACACGCCTGAACCCGTCTGGAACAGCATTCAACAGAATGGACACACGGATATGACTGCCTCGGTTCAGCGCATTGGCAAAGGCCAGAAAGGACGCGGCGGCCATGGCGTAACCGGCATAGTCGGGCGCGCCGGGAAAGACCTCTCCGGTCCAGCGGGCCAGCATCTGCACCACGATCAGCAGCAAAATGGCGATCAGGCTCAGCGCGGCCAGAACGCCTGCGGCCTGATAAATGAAATCCAGAACGGACCGAAGCCCACGCATAACCGCCATACTGTCCCCGCTTGGTTTGTCTTTTTTGAGATGGTGCGGGCGGCAGAAGGACCTGCCGCCCGATTTGGCGTTATTGCTGCGCGGCGTTGAACGCATCGACGATGGCTTTGCCCTCGTCGCCTGCAGCCTCAAGCCATTCGTTGGTCATGGTGACGCCGATTTCTTTCAGCTCACCCACCATCTGGTCAGAGGCCGGGCCAACCGTCATGCCACCATCGCGCAGACCCTGCAGTGTGAAGCCGGTATATTCCTTGGCGCGCCAGTTGCCGGCATATTCGGCCAGTTCCGCACAGGCTTTGATGACGTTCTTGTTGGCGTCAGACACACCCGACCAGACGTCCGAGTTGACCATCACGTAGTTGCGCGGCAGCCAGGCGTCGACTTCGTAGAAGTAGTTCAGGCTTTCCCAGACCTTGCGGTCATAGCCAGTCGACCCGGAGGACACCATCGAGTCCGCCACGCCCGTTGCAAAGGCCTGGCTGATCTCTGCGGCTTCAATCGTCACCGGCAGCATGCCCGTCAGTTCAGCCAGACGTGAGGTGGCGTTGTTGTACGAGCGGAACTTGATGCCCTTCATATCGGCGACCGAGTTCACCTCATTCTTGAAGTACAGCCCCTGCGGCGGCCAAGGCACGGCGTAAAGCAGCGTCAGGTTTTGCTCGGCCAGCAGGCTCTCGATCGAAGGCTTGGCCGCTTCCCACAGCTTGGCGCTGTCATCGAAGGACGTGGCAAGGAAGGGGATCGAGTCGAAGCCGAACAGTGCGTTTTCGTTCTGGTGTCCGGACAACAGGCGCTCGCCAATCGGGGCCTGCCCGGTCTGGATCGCGCGTTTGATATCGGCGCCTTTGAACAGAGAGCCCGAGGGGTGGGTCACGATCTCGATCTCGCCGCCGGTTCCGGTTGTTACACATTTGGCGAATTCAGCACCCGTGGCCGAATGGAAATTCGAGGCCGAATAGGCCATCGGCATGTCCCATTTCTCGGCCATGGCGGGGGCGGCCGCGGCGGCGGTCAATGCGGTTGCCGCAAGAAGGCTGGTGAGTTTCTTCATGATAGTCTCCCTATTGTTATGCGTTGGACTGGCTTCTTGAGCCGAATTGTTCATGTTGCAAACCGTGCTGGCGCATAGACGCTGGTATCTGTGTTTGGCGTGCGCCCTGCGATCATTTGGGCCAGCAAACGGCCGGTTTTAGGGCCGCCGGTCAGGCCAATATGGTGGTGGCCGAAGCCCATATAGGCTCCGGAAATACCTGGAACCTCACCGATGATCGGGATCGAGTCCGCAGGGGCCGGTCGGTGCCCCATCCATTCAATTTCCTCCTTCCATGTCACGCCGGGCAAGGCTGCGCGGGCGTTCTTGCGCAGCAATTCAAAAGGCGCGCGTGAGGGCGGAGCGTCCAGCCCGCCAAATTCGACAATACCCGCCAACCGTATGCGCCCATCCATCGGTGTGGCAACAAATTTACCAGAGGCCACCATGACCGGACTGCGGGGCATGGCCGATGGTTCGACCAGTTCCAGATGGTAGCCGCGCTCGCTTTCGAGCGGGACCGAGATGCCCAGCCGTTTGGCCAGAGGCCCGGACCAGACGCCCGCGCTGATGATGGCCGTGTCGCAGGCGATGGTCTCGCCGCCCGCGCGCACGCCGGTGACTTTGCCCGCGTCTCGGGTGATATCCTCGACCTCGGCGCGCAGAATGCGCCCGCCATTGGCTTCGACATGGGCGGCAAGGTCTTTCACATAGCGGCCCGGATCGGTGATATGGCCGTGATCCGCCAACCGGGTCGCAAATGAGATGTCGCGACTGAAGACCGGGTCATAGTCCTGCAACGCCTGCCCTTCGAGCTCATCCCAATGAAAACCATGTTTGCGCCGGATGCCCCACCCAAAGGCGTCCCCCTCGAAATGAGCCCGGTCGCGGTAAAGGAAAAGATAGTCCGACGGGACCAGCCATTTCTCCGCCCCTGTCCCTTCGGCCAGGGCCTTGTGGTCGTTCAAACTGTCGCCAATGATCGGAGTCAGGGCGGCGGCGATCCGGTCTACCTCCTGGGCTTTTGCGTGGCTCAGGTAACGGGTCAGCCAAGGCACAAGCTTGGGGAGGTAACCCCATTTCATGAACAGCGGCTCGGATGGGCTGAACAGCATGCGGGGGGCTTTGCGCAGCAGGCCCGGCACTGTCACCGGAACGATCGAGCAGGAGGCAAGCACCCCGCCATTGCCATGAGACGTCCCCTCGGCAGGTCCTGCCTTGTCAATCAGGACTACATCATGTCCATCCCGCTGCAGCCAGACCGCGGCCGAAACGCCGACAATCCCAGCACCGATGATGGCAATGGTTTTCTTGTCGCTCATGCTGCCCCCGATTTCGCAATCGCATAGTGGTTGAGCTTGGTCACGTCCGGCCTTCCGCCCAGTCCGGGGGCGTCTGGTACGATGACTTGACCGTCCCGCACCTCGAAAGGGGTTTCGAGGATATCTTCGGTCAGGAAATAGCTGGCTTGATAGAACTCACAGCCCAAAGTGATCTCGGGCGTTGCGGCGATCATGTGGGTACCGGCCAGATGGGCCAAGCCTGCTTCGAACATGTCGCCGCCATAGGCGCTCAGCCCATGGGTGGCGGCGATGCGGGCGACCGTTTGACCCCGAGTCAGGCCGCCGGATTTCATGATTTTAACCGAAACGCCGTCGCAAATCCCCTCGCGCGCGGCGCGTTCCATATCCTTGGGGCCAAAGACGCTTTCATCGGCCAACAGAGGGACGTCGATCATCTGCTTCAACTGCGCCATCATGCCAAAGTGATGCGCCCGTACCGGTTGTTCGATGAAGTCGGGTTGAAACTGGGCCACGTCGCGCACCTGAGCCGGGGCGTCCTCGATGCTCAGCCCCTGATTATAGTCCACGCGGACGGCCATTTCGGGATGGTTCTGGGCCAGATATTCAAGTCGCATGATGTCGAACGCATGATCCTTGAACCCTGTCTTGAGTTTCACGATACGAACGCCGTCGTCGCGCAACCGCGCCAACAGGTCGATATCCTGCGCGAAGTCAGGATTGGCGATGGAGCAGCTCAGCGGGATCGCATCACGGCACTTGCCGCCCAGAAAGGCCCAAACCGGAAGTGAGGAGATGCGGCCAGTCAGGTCCAGCAGCGCGGCCTCCAACGCGGCTTTGGCTTCGGTACAATGGGCGACGGCATGGGCGGCCTGGGCCATGATCGCCGCCCGGTCGGACAGACGCGCGCCCAGAGCCAGTGGGCGCAGATAGCGGTCCAGCGCCGCAAACGTGGCCTCGGGCGTGCCGGTAAACACCGACCAGGGTGAGGCCTCACCAAACCCTTGCGTGCCGTCTTCGGAGGTCAGTCTGAGGATGACGACCTCGCACGCGCCCTCGACCGAGCCGATGCCGTGATCCCGACGCGATGTCACCGGCAGCGCAAGATGCCATAGATCATAGCCCGTAATTTTCTGTTGTAGATCAGACATCCCACCTCCGGTCAGGACGCAGCCTGCCTTGACCAGAATATCATTTCAAATACTATATCTTGGTTATGCTATCAGAAAAAATGATGATCTAATGTCCCTCAGATTTCGTCAGTTACAGGCTTTTCATGCGATCATGGAGACCGGGACAGTCACTGGCGCCGCGTCAGTGCTTGGCATTTCGCAGCCGGGCATCAGCAATCTTCTGTCTCAGCTAGAGCGCGAGGCGCGTTTGCCCTTGTTCGAACGCACCAAGGGACGCTTGCTGCCCACGCCCGAGGCGGAGCTTCTCTATCGTGAGGTCGATACCGTGGTGCGCGGGTTGGATCACGTGGCGCAGGCCGTAACGGATTTGCAGAACAAACACCCCGGTCAGTTGCAAGTCGCCGCCCCGCATATGCTGTCATTCGGCTTCATGCCCCGCGAGATTGCGCGATTCTCGCAATCCCGTCCCAATCTGTCGGTCAGCTTTCAATCGCAATATTCGTCGAAAATTCAGGAATGGGTGACGTCGGGCCTGTTCGAGATCGGCATCGTCGAGATGCCCATTCTGCACGACACCCTGAACGCCAAGGTTTTCCGGTTTGAGACACTGGCGACGTTTCCCGAAAACAGCCCTCTGGCCGCGCACGAGGTCCTGACGCCGGAACTGCTTGAAAAGGAGCCGTTCATCGTGATGGGGCCGGAGCATCAAACACACCGTCGGACCCGCGAGGTGTTCCAGACGGCCGGGTGCGATTGGCGGACCAAGATCCACACGCATTTGTCGGAAAACCTGCTCAGCTTCGTCAAGGAGGGCATGGGTGTAGCCCTAATCGACCCGTTTACCGTGTCGTTCGATGGCGAGGACGGCTATCAAACCCGGCCGTTTCAGCCGCCCGTGATGCTGGATCTTGCGGTCATCACCGCCAAAGGCCGCCCGCTCTCCGCCATCGGGCAGGCGTTTCTGGCGCAGTTGATGACCTCGATTGAGACCTTCGCCGAGGGCGCTGTACCAGACGAAAGGCAGGCGATCGGATAACGCTGTTGGCAAGTCGCATGAGGATGTGAAACTGTCGGGCGGAATCGACGCTCAGAACGCAGGAGGAGAGCAGATGATCGCACAGGGAGGGAAATCCATCTACGGGGCGTCGGTGGGTATCTTGATGCTTGACGCGCGGTTTCCGCGCATTCCGGGCGACATGGGCAACGCAACGACCTGGCCGTTTCCGGTGCTCTATCGGATCGTGCGCGATGCCTCGCCTGACCTTGTTGTGCGGCGCGGCGCCGAGGGCATGTTGAGCGCATTTGTCGATGCGGCCCGTGACCTTGTTCGCGATGGCGCGGACGGCATCACTACGAATTGTGGTTTTCTGTCCTTTTTCCAGCAAGAATTGTCCGAGGCCGTTCCGGTTCCGGTCGTAACCTCGTCGTTGATGCAGGTTGAGATGGTCAATCGCACCCTCCCAGCTGGAAAGCGTGCTGGGGTCCTGACCATCTCGGCATCGACCCTGACCGAGGACCATTTGCGGAAAGCGCAGGTGCCCGAAGGAACGCCGATCGGAACGACGGAAGGGGGGCAGGAATTCACGCGCGCGATTCTGGGGGATGAGGAGGCTCTGGATGTCGAAAAGGCGCGCGATGACAATGTCGAGGCAGCTCTACGGCTGCAAAAAAACCATCCTGAGCTGGGCGCGATTGTTCTGGAATGCACTAATATGTGCCCCTATGCAGCCGATATTCAAAGTGCGACGGGGTTGCCTGTTTTCTCGATTGTCAGCTTTGTGACGTGGTTCCAATCCGGTCTTTTGCCGCCAAGTTTCTGAAAACGCGTTGCGGTACTCAGTTGAGAAAATTAAATAATAACAAGGCATAAGGCAGAAATTTTCTGCCCTCGCGTCAATTACTAAAAATTTAGTTTGACAGATGCGCGGTAAATCGCTGATGTTGGTTGCCATCCGGTTCGCGCCGGAATCCATAGTTTTTGGGAGGAAACAGATGCGGAGACATCTACTTTCCGCAGTGGCGGCGGCTGCCGTCATTGCGGGGCACGGTCCTGTTTGGGCCGACGAAGCCGCAGCACAACGTTGGATCGACGACGAATTCCAGCCATCGACTCTGTCGAAAGACGAACAGATGGGCGAGATGAAGTGGTTCATCGAAGCTGCACAGCCATATGCCGGCATGGAAATCAACGTTCTGTCAGAAGGCATTCCAACGCACTCGTATGAATCCGAGGTGCTGACCAAGGCGTTCGAAGAGATCACCGGGATCAAGGTCAACCACCAGATCCTCGGCGAGGGCGAAGTGGTACAGGCCGTTCAGACCCAACTGCAGACGGGCCGGAACCTCTATGACGGTTACGTCAATGATAGTGACCTGATCGGCACGCACTCGCGCCTGCAGCTGGCCTATCCGCTGACCGACATGATGGCAGGCGACTGGGCGGCGACAACTTCGCCGACGCTGGATCTGGATGACTTCATGGGCATTCAGTTCACCACCGGTCCTGACGGCAAGCTGTATCAGCTGCCCGACCAGCAGTTTGCGAACCTCTACTGGTTCCGCAAGGACTGGTTCGATGACGAAGCCAACAAGGCCGCATTCAAGGAAAAGTACGGCTATGACCTTGGCGTTCCGGTCAATTGGTCCGCTTACGAAGACATTGCCGAATTCTTCACCAACGACGTGAAAGAGATCGACGGTGTGACAATCTACGGTCACATGGACTACGGCAAACGCGCGCCTGACCTTGGTTGGCGTATGACCGACGCGTGGCTGTCGATGGCCGGTGCCGGTGACGTAGGTGAGCCGAACGGTATCCCCGTTGACGAATGGGGCATCCGCATGGAAGCGGGCACCTGTAACCCTGTCGGGGCCTCCGTCTCGCGCGGTGGTGCGGCCAACGGCCCGGCTGCGGTTTACGCGATCCGCAAGTGGGATGAGTGGCTGCGGGCATACGCTCCTCCGGGTGCGGCGTCTTATGACTTCTACCAGTCGCTGCCAGCGCTTAGCCAAGGCAACGTGGCCCAGCAGATCTTCTGGTACACCGCCTTTACCGCCGACATGGTGAAGCCGAAGTCCGAAGGCAACAACACCGTGGACGACGAAGGCACGCCGCTGTGGCGGATGGCGCCCAGCCCGCATGGCCCCTATTGGGAAGAAGGCCAGAAGGTCGGCTACCAAGACGTGGGTTCCTGGACGTTCCTTAAATCGACCCCCGAGGATCGTGCTCAGGCGGCCTGGCTCTATGCTCAGTTCGTGACGTCGAAGACTGTTGACGTGAAGAAGTCCCATGTTGGTTTGACCTTCATCCGCGACAGTTCGGTCAACCACGAGTCGTTCACTGAACGCGCACCCAAGCTGGGTGGTCTGGTCGAGTTCTACCGCTCGCCTGACCGTGTGGCATGGTCGCCGACCGGCATCAACGTGCCGGATTATCCGAAGCTGGCCCAAATCTGGTGGCAGCAGATCGGTGACGTGAACTCGGGCGCCTTCACCCCGCAAGAGGCGATGGATCGCCTAGCCGAGGAAATGGACATCACTATGGCCCGTATGCAGGCCGCGGATGAAAGCGCCGGCGTCTACGGCGGCTGTGGTCCACGTCTGAACGAGCCGCAGGATCCTGCCTTCTGGCTGGAGAAAGAGGGCTCGCCCAAGGCCAAGCTTGAGAACGAAAAGCCGCAAGGCCAGACCGTCAACTATGACGAACTGGTTCAGCGCTGGCAGTCTCAGTAAGCGATTGAAACCGGGGGTGCCGATTGCGGCATCCCCATCCCAAGACCAAGACAGCGCATCGCGCTGCGGGATCGGAATTCACGGACATGATCGAACTTAAAGACGCGACCAAACGGGTCGGGAACGTCATCCATATCAAACCCACATCCCTGACACTGCAGACCGGCCATTTCAATGTGCTGCTGGGCGCGACGGGATCGGGCAAGACCTCTCTGATCAAGATGATGGCCGGGTTGGACCCAATTGCCTCGGGCAAGGTCTTCATGGATGGGCAGGATGTGACAAAGCTGAACACGCAGAAGCGGCAGATCAGCCTGGTCCACCAGTTCTTTGTGAACTACCCGCATATGACCGTTTTCGACAATATCGCCTCGCCCCTGCGCGTGGCTGGCATGGCGAAATCCGAAATCGAAGGCCGTGTGGAAGAGGCTGCCGATCTGCTTCAACTGAGCCCGATGCTGCATCGCCGCCCGCACGAACTGTCTGGTGGCCAGCAACAACGCACCGCCTTAGCCCGTGCGATTGCGAAAGAAAGCCGCGCCGTCTTCTTGGATGAGCCGCTGGCCAACCTCGACTACAAGCTGCGCGAAGAACTGCGTGAGCAGTTGCCGGATTTGTTCGCCGGGCGCGGCGCGGTGGTGGTTTATGCCACCTCAGAACCCGAAGAGGCGCTGTTGCTAGGTGGCCATACCGCGCTGATGGAAGACGGGTATGTGACGCAGTTCGGCCCAACGGCTGATATCTACCGAAATCCCGAAAATCTGGCTGCAGCACGCGTATTCTCGGACCCGCCGATCAACGTCGCCCGCATCACGGTTTCCGGCGCACAAGCGCAGCTTGCCGGAGGAGGTGGCTGGGCGGTACAGAACATGGCCGATGGCGAATACATGGTGGCTGTGCGCCCTCATCGCGTCACACCGATCCGGACATCTGAGGCTGACGTTGAACTGACAGGCCGCGTGATCGTGACCGAACTGTCGGGATCGGACTCCAGCGCGCATTTCCGGCATGGCGCGGACGACTGGGTGTCTTTGGCGGCAGGGGTTCACCCCTATCAGGTCGGTGAGGATCACAGTTTCTACATGAACCCGGCGCATTGCCGGTATTTCGGCCAAGACGGCCAAAGGGTGGCCTGACATGGCACAGATCAAGCTTTCCAATCTGCGACACAGCTACATGCCCACGCCGAAAGGCCCCGAGGACTATGCGCTGAAAGAAGTCGATGTCACGTGGCGCGACGGCGGAGCTTATGCGCTGCTGGGGCCGTCTGGCTGCGGCAAGTCCACTCTGCTGAATATCATCTCGGGACTGCTGACACCGTCTGAGGGTCAGATTCTGTTTGACGGTCAAGATGTTACGGCCCTGCCACCCGATCAGCGCAACATTGCGCAGGTGTTCCAGTTTCCGGTGATCTACGACACGATGACCGTGGGCGAAAACCTGGCCTTTCCCCTGAAAAACCGAGGCGTCGACCCCGCCAAAATCAAGCGGCGCGTCGATGAGATCGCCGAGATGCTGGACGTCACGGACATGCTGAACACCCGCGCCAGCGGCCTCAGCCCGGACAACAAGCAGAAGATCTCGATGGGGCGCGGGCTGGTGCGCGATGATGTGAACGCAGTGATGTTTGACGAACCGCTCACTGTGATTGACCCGCATCTGAAATGGAAGCTGCGCTCGAAGCTGAAAGAGCTGCACCAGAAAGTGCAGGCAACAATGATCTACGTGACCCACGACCAGACCGAGGCGCTGACCTTCGCGGATGAGGTGGTCGTGATGCAAGACGGCGAGGTCGTTCAGATCGGTACCCCTGTTGAGCTGTTCGAGCGCCCGCAGCACACCTTCGTTGGCCACTTCATCGGCTCCCCCGGCATGAATGTTCTGCCCTGCGAGGCCAAAGGCGACCGGGCCGTATTCGAGGGACATGAAGTGGTGCTAGAAGGCCCTACTCATGGCGACGGAGGACGCACCGATCTGGGTATCCGCCCGGAATATGTGGGCTTCGGCGATACCGGCATTCCGGCGCATGTCACCAAAGTGTCCGATATCGGCCGCCACTATGTGGTCAGTGCGATGGTCGGCAACACGGCCCTCAAGGCCGTGACCGAACACTCTGTGCCTGAACCGGGCTCACAGGTCTTCCTTCAATTCAAACCAGAACAATCCCGCGTTTACCGCGACGGCTGGATCGCAACCGAGGAGCGCAGCTGATGAGAACAGAAAACCAAAAAGCCTGGTTCTTTGTCCTGCCGGTGTTGGCACTGGTCGCGTTCAACGCGCTGGTGCCGATGATGACGGTGGTCAACTACTCGGTGCAGGAAACCTTCGGCAACAACCAGTTCTTCTGGGAGGGGCTTGGCTGGTTCGAGCAAATCCTGCGCTCAGATCGCTTCCAGGCCGCGCTGGGACGGCAGTTCCTGTTTACCTTCCTGATCCTTCTTATCGAAGTGCCTTTGGGCATCATCGTCGCCCTGTCGATGCCGCGCAAAGGGTTCTGGGTGCCGGTTTGTCTGGTCCTGATGGCCCTGCCGATGCTGATTCCGTGGAACGTGGTTGGTTCGATGTGGAACATCTTCACGCTGCCCAAGATCGGCCTGCTGGGCTACTTCCTGAATGATGTTCTGGGCATCAACTATGATATGACGCAACAGCCCCTTTCGGCTTGGATCACCGTCGTTGTCATGGATGTCTGGCACTGGACATCGCTGGTTGTGCTGCTGTGCTATGCGGGCCTCGTGTCGATCCCGGACGCGTACTATCAGGCCGCGAAGATCGACGGTGCCAGCCCTTGGTCGGTGTTCCGCTATATCCAACTGCCCAAGATGAAAACCGTTCTGACCATCGCCGTTCTGCTGCGCTTCATGGACAGTTTCAACATCTATACCGAGCCCTTCGTTCTGACCGGGGGTGGCCCGGGCAACTCAACAACCTTGCTATCGATCGACCTTGTGAAGATCGCGCTGGGACAGTTCGACCTTGGCCCTGCAGCTGCGATGAGCCTGATCTACTTCGCCATCACGTTGCTGGTCAGCTGGGTCTTCTACACTCTGATGACAAAGGATGACGCGCAATGAAGAAGCGGTCTCTTATCCCGATCCTCTATATCGCGTTTCTGATGCTGCCGATCTATTGGCTGGTGGCGATGTCCTTCAAGACCACGAACGAGATCCTGTCGGGCTTTTCTCTGTTCCCTCAGACCTTCACGCTGGAGAACTACACCACCATCCTCACCGATCCGACGTGGTACTGGGGTTACATAAACTCGATCATCTATGTGACGATCAACACGGTGCTGTCGGTCTGTGTGGCCTTGCCGGCGGCCTATGCGTTCTCGCGTTACCGCTTTCTGGGCGATAAGCAGCTGTTCTTCTGGTTGCTGACCAACCGGATGGCTCCGGCGGCGGTGTTCGCGCTGCCGTTCTTCCAGCTCTATTCCTCGATCGGGCTGTTTGACACCCATTTGGCCGTGGCTTTGGCGCATACGCTGTTCAATGTGCCTTTGGCGGTGTGGATTCTGGAAGGTTTCATGCGGGGTATCCCGAAAGAGCTGGACGAGACAGCCTATGTCGACGGCTATTCCTTCCCGCGTTTCTTCGTGACGATCTTCCTGCCCAACATCAAAGCGGGCGTCGGCGTCGCAGCCTTCTTCTGCTTCATGTTCTCGTGGGTCGAGATGCTGTTGGCCAAGACGCTTACGGCGGTTGAGGCCAAACCCATCGCCGCCGTGATGACCCGCACTGCATCCAGCGCAGGTTATGAGCTGGGCCTTCTGGCCGCTGCCGGAACCCTGACCATCATCCCCGGCGCCATCGTCATCTGGTTTGTCCGCAACTACATCGCGCGTGGTTTCGCGATGGGACGTGTATGAGGTTCGATATGCGCAAACTTCTTTTCATCCTTCCCTTCCTGCCCTCTGCGGTATTTGCCCAGCAGGCGGGTTGGGGCAGCGTCGGCCAGCAAGAGGAAAAAGGCTTTTCATGGACCGATCCGCTTTGGCCTGATTTCTGGATGGCTTGGACGCCAGCCACGCTGGCTTTGTTCGTCGGCATCTTCTCGGCCATTGCGCTGATCGGCGTGCTGGAAGGGTTCAAATTCCGCGATGGCATTGAACGCAAGGGCGTGCTGGGTCTGACCACAACGCTGGGCGACCGCCTGTTCATCACGCTGCTTGGCTCGGCCTATATCTTTCTGGCCTGGCTCGGTTTCGTTGGCCAACCGGTCTGGACACCGCTGTTTCTGTCCATCGGCTGGGGTTTCTTCGTTTTCTGGAAAGTTTAGGCTTTGACAAAACACGAAAGGATGCTTGTCTGACAGGCACACCAATCATGACGACACCAAGAGCGATGCGAAAGAAAAAGACGACAAATCTGCTGACCGAGGTTGAACTGGAGTTCATGAACGAGCTCTGGGCCCTAGGGGAAGGCTCGGTGCGTGATGTATTGGACCGCCTGCCACCGGAACGGAATCTGGCCTATACTTCAGGTGCAACGATCCTGCGTATTCTCGACGAAAAAGGTTTTGTCGAAAGCCGCAAGGACGGAAAAACCCTGATCTACAGCCCGCTTCTGGACAAGGATCGGTATCAGGCCCGCTCGCTTCAGAACCTCTCGCGGACGTTGTTTGACAACACACCAGCCTCGCTGGTGGCGCGCTTGGTCGATGATGCGGGTCTGAGCGAGGCGGATCTTGAGGATATTCGGGCATTGGTAGAAAGGAGACTGCAAAATGACAGCGGTTAAGCCGGTTCTCGATGCCTATCTCGAACTGAATTTTGTTCTGATCCTATCGGTCGTGTTGTGGTTCGCAGCTCGATTTGTCCTGTCTCGAACCTCGATGCGACTGTCCTTTTCCGATCAGTTTCGCCTGCTCAGAGCGCTGGTGCTTTGCCTTATGCTAAGCCCGCTGCTGGCTTTTGGGGCGGCGCATCTGTTCGAGTTCATCTGGCCAGGTCAGCCGATGGCCATCGGCGACGTAGCCGTTGCGGCTTATCTGAGGGGTGAGATCGCGCTACCTGCAACCCAGTTTGAAACACTGCTGAACACGCGCCAGCGCTGGGTCGAGGCGGCTTTGGATGGTAGCTCCGTCTGGGCGATTGCCGCTCTTGCGGCTTTGGCATTGGTCTCGTCCACGCTGGTCATCCGCGTGATCTGGGCTGCGTTGCAAATTCGTCAGACGGTGCTGGACAGTTTCCTGTGGAAACGCTCGGCCAAGGTGGATGTCCGTCTGTCGGATCACATCAAAGTTCCTTTTGCCGTGCGGGGCCTGCGCCGTCGTCACGTGATCTTGCCCAGCAACCTGCTGAACGACCGTCACGAATTGCGGTTCGCGATTGCGCATGAGTTCCAGCATGTCCGCAGCGGCGACGTCGAATGGGAGCTGGTGCTGGAGTTTCTGCGCCCGCTGTTTTTCTGGAATCCGGCCTATCACATCCTGCGCTATCAGTTTGAGCGGCTGCGCGAACTTGGTTGCGATCAGGCCATTGTTGCCAGACGCAGACTGGATACGGTGGACTATGCCAAATGCCTGCTGGACTATTGCGCCCACACCGTCTCGCGCGAGCGTCCGCAGGTTCTGAATGTTGCGCTGGTCAATGGGAATAAAGCGAAACGGGTGCTGCGACAGCGTGTGATCGCTTTGGCAGACGGACCCAAAGGGGGTCATCCGCTGCATGCGATGGTTCTGTCTTTCAGCCTGATCTTTGCGATTGTCCTGGCTTGGGGCTCCGCCAGTTTGCGCGAGACCGACGGGTGGAGCCAAGACCGGCTTATGCTTTCGACAGTGGTCAACCTTGAGCGGCTGGAACGTCGCAACAGCGGCAACTGACAAGTGACGTCTCGGTCAGACCGAGACGCCTTGAAGGACTTGATCCCGTGACACATCCTGCTTGCGGCCTTCCAGCAGGATTTCCCCCCGACGCAGCACCACAAACCGGTCGGCGAGGTCGTAGGCAAAGTCGAAATATTGCTCGACCAGTAGGATTGCCATCTGACCCTGATCGCGTAGGTGGCGGATCACTTCGCCGATCTGCTGGATGATGTTGGGCTGAATCCCCTCGGTGGGTTCGTCCAGCAGCAAGAGCCGGGGTTTTGTGATCAGCGCCCGGGCGATCGCCAGCTGTTGTTGCTGGCCACCGGACAAATCTCCACCGCGCCGATGCTGCATCTGGGCCAGAACCGGGAAAAGATCGAAGATCTCATCCGGCACGAAGTGTTCAGCCGCAGGAAGGCAGGCGAACCCGGTTTCGAGATTCTCGCGCACTGTTAGAAGCGGAAAAATCTCGCGCCCTTGCGGGACATAGGCGACACCTTTCCAGGCCATCTGATGCGCAGGCAGCGGGCCAAGGGCTTCGCCGTCCAGTGTCAGCGACCCGCCAGAGCGGGGATGGGTGCCCGAGATCGCCTTGATCAGGCTGGTCTTGCCGACACCATTGGTGCCCATCACACAGGTCACCTCACCCCTCTCGGCTTCCATTGAGATACCGTTGAGGATTTGTGAATGGCCGTAGTGCAGGGTCAGATCGTTCAGTTTCAGCATCGCTCAACGCCCCAGATAGACGTCGATGACGTCCTGATTTGATGTCACATGGTCCAGAGAACCCTCGGCCAGAACCGAGCCTTCGTGCAGGACGGTGACCTTGCAGTTCAGGCGGCGGACGAATTCCATATCATGTTCGACGACCACAACGGCGCGGGTCTTGGCGGCTTGAACCAGCAGATCAGTTGTGTGTTCGCGCTCCTGCGGGGTCATCCCAGCAGCAGGCTCGTCAACCAGCAGAAGGCGCGGTTCCTGCGCCAGCAGCATCCCGATCTCAAGCCATTGTTTCTGCCCGTGGCTCAGCTCACCGGATTTGCGGTCAAGCTCGTCCTTCAGGCCGATCTCATCGGCTAGCTCTTTGACTTTTTCCAGATCGTCCGCTGAGGGCCGATAGAATAAGACACCCAGCCACCCGCGCTTGTTCTTCAGGGCCATCAGGAGGTTTTCTCTAACGCTTTGGTCCTCGAACACGGTAGGTTTCTGGAATTTCCGACCAACCCCGGCCTGCGCGATTTTCGCCTCGCTCATCCGCAGCAATGAGACGGATTTCTCCCCCCAGATCACGCGGCCTTCGTCTGGCCGCGTCTTGCCTGTGACGATGTCCATGAAGGTCGTCTTTCCAGCCCCGTTCGGGCCAATCACGGCGCGCAGTTCGGCCTCGCCGATCTGGAAGGAGAGATTGTTGATGGCGCGGAACCCGTCGAAGGTAACCGAAACGCCGCTAACCTCTAGCAGAGTGCTCATTCCGTTGCCTCCTTTTCGCGCAGGGCGCTGTCGTCGGGGCCAAGCGGCGCACCGTGGCGCTGCGGCGCACGGCGGTTGGTCCAGAGGTCGAACAGGCCACCGATACCCTTTGGTGCGAACAGAGTTACCAGTACGAAGGAGACGCCCAGCAGCACCTGCCACCAGTCGACCCATTTGATCGTGTAGAACCCCAGCGGGATATCCGGCGCCTGTCCGCCGGTAAACCATGTGCTGAGCAGGCTGACGAAAGCCGCCCCGATCACCGCACCATACAGGCGACCACGCCCACCAATGGCGACCCAGACGGCCAGATAGATCGAAGCGATGGGGGCCATTTCCTCGGGGTTGATGATCCCGGCCTGCGGGTAGTAGAGCGCCCCCGCGATGGCTGCGATACAGGCAGTCAGGGTGAAGACAGCCAGTTTGTAAACCTCGACAGAATAGCCAAGGAACCGCACACGTGCCTCGTTGTCGCGGATGCCACGGATGACCGAGCCGAACTTGCCCGAAACAACCCAAGCCGCGAGTATATAGCCCAAGCCAAGTGCCAGCGCCGAGGCCCAAAGGAACCAGATCGACACCACGTCCTGCGAGGCGGTCACACCCGGCAGGTTTTGCAGGCCCGACAGGCCATTGTTGCCGCGCAATCCGCTGTCGTTCTGGAACAGGTAGAGGGCCAACGCGAGCGTCATGGCTTGGGTCAGGATCGACAGGTACACGCCTGTCACCCGGCTGCGGAAGGCCAGCCAGCCGAAGATCAGCGCCAGAAGTCCGGGCACCAAAACGACCAGTATCAGTTGCAGGGTCAGGCTATGGGAAAAGGCCCAGATCAGCGGAAAATCCGATGATCCGACCACGCCAAAAATCTGTGTACCGATAGCGTCCACGACCTCAGCCGGGGTCGGTGGGATTTCGGCTTGCGACAGAGACTCGACCACGATCAGGCGCGTGCGTTCGTACATCAGCCACATGCCGATCATGTAGCCTCCTAGCCCGAAGAAGGCGAAATGGCCCAGCGAGAGGATGCCGGTAAAGCCCCAGACCAGATCCATCGCCACGGCAATCAGGCACAGGCACAGGGTCTTGCCCAACGTCTTGACGAAACTGGTTGAGATCACGCCGATCCCGAACCCTTCGGACAGGACGGTCACGCCCAATGTGAACAGGGACAGGATGGCCAGAAAGACAAGTACGGAGGGGTTCTTGGCGACAAAGCTGCGTTCCATGGCTCAATCCCCCGCCGCGCGGCCTTTGAGGGCGATGATGCCCCGTGGCCGGAACTGGATGAAAATGATGATGAAGATGATCATGTAGGTCTGCGCCGCGAGGGTGTTCGACGGGTTCATCCACTCGATGCCCTTTTGCAGGAAGCCAATCATGCCTGCGCCCGCCAGCGCGCCCCAGATGTTGCCGACCCCGCCGACAACCACGGTCATGAAGCTTTGCACGATATAGTCGCTGCCCAGATCAGACGTGACCTTGGCGAACAGACCAATCGCAACTCCTGCGATCCCTGCGATGCCGGAGCCAAGACCGAAAGTCAGCATGTTCACCCGCCCCGGATTGATCCCCATCGACCCCGCCATGCGTGGGTTCTGAGTCACCGCGCGCATTTCTAGCCCCAGCCGGGTGCGCTTCATGATGTAAAGGAAAAGTCCCAGAAAGATCAGCGCCAGAACGAAGATCGCGATACGGATATAGCTGATCGAGACCACATCGTTCAGCACCCACGCCCCGTCCAGCCAGCCGGGCGCGGTCAGCGGTCGGGCCTGCGTACCAAAGATGTTCTTGGCCAGCTGTTGGAGGGCAATCGAGATGCCGAACGTCGCCAGTAGCGTCTCTAACGGGCGGGCGTAGAGCCAGCGGATTACCAGCCGCTCCATCGCGACGCCCATGGCGAAGGTGACGGCAAAAGCCATCGGAATGGCGACGATGATCGACAGCGTATGGTCGGGGATGAATTGCTGAACCACATAGCCGGTGTATGCGCCCATCATGATGAACTCACCGTGGGCCATGTTGATCACACCCATCACGCCAAAGGTGATAGCCAGACCGATGGCAGCGAGGAAATAGATCGACGCCAATGAGATTGCGTCCAGTGTCAGGTCGAGGGTCTGGTTCAATCCGACCTTCAGCTCGATCTGTTCCAGCGCCTTTTCGGCTGCGGTTGTGATTTCGGGTGAGGGTTCGGCATAGGTCTCAAAGAAGACATGCGTTTCCAACGCAGAATCGATGTCGGCCTCGGTGATCAAAGCAGGCACGAGGCCGGCTTCGGCTAAAACAGCGTAAGCCTGAGCACGCGTGGTGTCAGAGTTCAGCTGCGCGACAGGAATGCCCCCCACGCGGCCTCCGTCGATATTGGCGGCCAGTGCGGCGCGTATGTCGTCGGGCGATGTACGCGGTGCGGCAAGTTCTTTGGCAACCAACAGATCATATGCCTCATCCCGCGACAGGGCTTCTGATCCGGGATCTAGAATGGCGGCGATATTCGCATCAGAGGGCAGATCTGTGCCCGTATGTCGATTCGTCACGACCAAAGGGTTCAGAGCCGCGCGGACGTCCACACCCAGATCGTCGGACATGTCTTCAATCGCAGCCACACGTGCTGCGGTATCTTCGTCGTAGCCGATGGTCAGCAACCGCTCGAGACGTTGCTTCTGCGCTTTCAGATCGGCATCGGGCTCGTCCTCAATTGAGGCGCGCAGCGGCTCCAGCAGAGCGCCTTCGGGATCGCGTTGGATAGACGTCAAGGCGGCCAGACGTTTCGCACGATCCGGGTCGGTCAGTTGGAACTGAACCAAAGCCGTCCCGATCATCGCGCGAATGCCGCTATTGGGTTTCAACTGTTTCAGATCGGATTTTTGATACGTGCCAACGACTTCTCCGGTGTCGAAATCGGTCAGCTCATACGAGCGGCCCTCGGCCTTTTTACCCGAAAAGAACAGGCCGTCCGACTTGCGCATCCACACGTCTTTGGCGGCCCATGTCTCAAGCATCACCTGCGCTTGCGGTAGACCGCTGCTGGCAATCGCATCAATCGCCGGTTTGATCGTCTTGCGCGAGCTTTTGGCGATGATTTCCTGATGCTCTTGCAGGATCGGTTGCAAACCGCTCTCTTGCGCATTGGCCGGTAGGCAGGCGCACAGGATTGCGAGACCCGCAAGGAATAGTCGTAACATGAGGTGAAACCCGAGGTGTCTTTAGGGCAAGGCGGGCGATGATACCCGCCTTGCTAGAAGGTTAGTAATTCGACAGGGTCTGAACGCAGGTTTTGGTCTCGGTGTTGTACATACCGCAACCCAGCTCTTTCCAATCCGAGATCAGAACCGCCGATTCTGGCAGGAAGTCGGTCCATGCATCACCTGGAACGACGTCTGTTTCGCTGATGATATCGAACTGGCCATCTTCCTGAATCTCACCGATCAGAACCGGCTTGGCCAGGTGGTGGTTCGGCAGCATCACGGCAGTGCCACCGGTCAGGTTCGGGAATTCCTGCCCGTACATCGCGGCGCGCACGGCGTCGACCTCGGTCGAGCCCGCCTCGGTCGCGGCGTTTACCCACATGTTGAAGCCAATGTAATGCGCCTCCATCGGGTCGTTGGTCACGCGTTCTTCACCCATGGTGGCTTTCCACGTCTCAACGAATTCGGCGTTCACATCGGTATCTGCCGACTGGAAGTAGTTCCACGCGGCCAGGTGACCGACCAGGTTGGTGGTATCCAGACCCGAGAGTTCTTCCTCACCGACCGAGAAGGCTACGACCGGAATGTCATCCGCCGAAACGCCCGCAGCCGCCAGCTCTTTGTAGAATCCTATGTTTGCGTCGCCATTGATGGTCGAGATCACGCCGACTTTCTTACCATCTGCACCCAGCGCGACTACGTCCGCCACGATCTTGGACCAGTCAGAATGACCAAAGGGCGTGTAGTTGACGAAGATATCCTCGTCCGCGATGCCTTTACCCTTCAGATAGCTTTCCAGAATATTGTTGGTGGTCCTGGGGTAGACATAGTCCGTGCCGAGCAGAGCGAATTTCTCGACCCCCAGTTCCTCCAGAAAATAGTCGGTTGCAGGGATTGCCTGCTGGTTCGGCGCGGCACCGGTGTAGAAGACGTTCTTGGAGGATTCTTCGCCTTCATACTGAACTGGGTAGAACAGCAGGCCGTTCAGCTCTTCGATCACGGGAAGAACCGATTTACGGCTGACCGAGGTCCAGTTGCCAAAGATCACGTCCACCTCATGCACGGTCAGCAGCTCGCGCGCTTTTTCGGCAAATAGCGGCCAGTCCGAGGCCGGGTCGACAACAACCGCCTCAAGCTGCTTGCCCAGCAGGCCACCCTTGGCGTTTTGCTGATCGATCAGCATCAGCATCGTGTCTTTCAGCGTCGTTTCGGAGATTGCCATCGTGCCGGACAGCGAATGCAGCACGCCAACCTTGATCGTGTCTTCAGCCGACAGTGCGGCGGTGGCCATGGCGGCAAATACCAGTGATCCGGCGAGCGTGGATTTGAGCGATTTCATGTAATCCTCCTGGGCGGGGCCGGGAGAGAGGGCTTGCACAAAGGCGCACTCTTCTTCTACCTGATCCCCGCAACTGTTGTTGCGTTATCGTGTGGCGGTTGTGTTCGAGGTCCAATTCGCGCAGCCGTCACACACCCTTCGAGATGTTTCCCCCGACGAGCACCCATACGGTTTCTGCATCGCGGCAATCTTGGCAACCTGTCGGTCAGGTAAATGCAAAAATCAGCCGCATCTGATTAATTTTTAATCCATTGCCCGACTGTGTGCCAAAAATTTGGTCACCTGCATCGGTTTTGTGTTCGATTACGACACCCGAGAATGGTTTTCCGCCATCCGAGACCCGAAACACAGGGCATGAACTGACGCCTCGGGGGTGACCAATTACGCGACTTGCCCATATAACGCCCATCACGGACAAAACCCCTCCCCGTGCCAAGGGGGCCGTGTCGATTAGCACCAAACCGTTGGGCATGCGGTCGGTTCTGGACGTATTCCGCCAATCTGGTTCTTTTAAGTGCTTGTTCCCGCGCGCAGAATCGCACGCGTTGGATGCGGTTCTGTTGAACACTGCTGGTGGCGTCACCGGTGGGGATGCGTTTCGGTTCTCCGGAACAGCTGGTGAAGGTACTACGCTGACGATGACGACGCAGGCCTGTGAGCGCGCTTACAAGGCGCAGCCCGGCCCCTATGGACAGGTCGTCAATCACATGACCGTCGCATCCGGTGCTCGCATGAACTGGATGCCGCAAGAGACAATCCTGTTCAACGGCAGTGCTCTGGATCGTCGGCTATTGGTCGAAATGGAGCCGGACGCGACGCTGCTTATGGTGGAACCCTTGGTCTTCGGGCGCGCGGCGATGGGCGAAACTCTGACCGATATCCGTCTGCGGGACCGGATCGAAATTCGGCGCGGCGGAGTCCCTCTGTTCTTGGATACAATGCGATTTGAAGGCGACATGCACGCCCATCTCGCGAAACTTCATATCGCAGACGGGGCGGGTGCAATGGCGCTCGTCGTCTTTGCCTGCAGTTCGGCCGAAGGGCAGTTGGACACGGTGCGCCAGATGCTGCCCGACACGGCGGGTGCCACGCTGATCCAAAACGATCTGCTGGTGATCCGGATGCTGGCCGAAAACAGCTTTGCCCTGCGCCGTGCGCTGATGCCGGTTCTGCGGCAACTCAACAACAACACTCTTCCCCGATGCTGGATGATCTGAGATGAACCTGACCCCTCGTGAAAAAGACAAACTGATGGTCGCCATGGCCGCCGAAGTTGCCCGCAAGCGCCTTGCCCGAGGGGTCAGGCTGAACCACCCCGAGGCTATCGCTCTGATCAGCGACGCTGTGGTCGAAGGTGCGCGCGACGGTCGCTCGGTGGCTGACATGATGCAGGCCGGGGCCGAAGTGATCACCCGAGACCAATGCATGGAGGGCGTGCCCGAGATGATCCATGAGGTTCAAGTCGAAGCCACCTTTCCCGACGGCACCAAGCTTGTGACTGTCCACAACCCCATTCGCTAACAAAGGAACCAAGATATGACCCGTATGCTCTTCCCCGCCCTGATCGTTGCAGGCCCTGCCGCCGCCCACACCGATACGCATATCCATGCGCACGGCATGGACTACGCGACCCTTGGCGTTGGCCTGGCGGTTGTCGCACTGGCCGCAATCGCGCTGATGATAGAGTTGAACAAATGATACCCGGAGAGCTGTTCCCGGCCGAGGGTGAGATCACCCTGAATGCAAGTGCAAAGGCAATCACTCTGATGGTCGCCAATACCGGCGACCGCCCGGTTCAGGTCGGCTCGCACTATCATTTCGCCGAAACCAACCCGGCGCTCGACTTCGACCGAGCAGCGGCACACGGGCTGCGCCTGGACATCGCGCCGGGCACCGCCGTTCGGTTCGAGCCTGGTCAGGCGCGCGAGGTCTCGCTGATCCCAATCGGCGGCGCGCGTAAGGTCTATGGGTTCAATCAAAAGGTCATGGGGTCGCTCTGATGCCAGCAACAATCAAACGTTCTGACTATGCCGCCATGTTCGGCCCCACCACCGGCGACAAGCTGCGGCTGGCCGATACCGATCTGGTGATCGAGGTCGAACGCGACCTGACCGCTGAACGTGCGGGCGCTGCCGCTACTGGTGGGACGGGCGAAAATGCGCTGCTCTACGGCGAAGAGGTCAAGTTCGGCGGCGGCAAGGTGATCCGCGATGGGATGGGGCAGTCTCAGGCCACTCGGGCCGAGGGGGCCGTGGATACGGTTATCACCAATGCGCTGATCGTGGATCACTCGGGTATCTACAAGGCGGATGTGGGTCTGAAAGACGGGCGTATCGCCAAGATCGGCAAGGCCGGGAATCCCGATACTCAGCCCGGCGTCGATATCATCATCGGTCCCGGCACCGAGGCTATCGCGGGCGAGGGGCGCATCCTGACTGCAGGGGGCTTCGACAGCCATATCCACTTTATCTGCCCTCAGCAGATCGAAGATGCGCTGCATTCCGGCCTGACCACTATGTTGGGAGGGGGGACGGGCCCTGCGCATGGCACTCTGGCCACCACCTGCACACCCGGGCCTTGGCACATCGGGCGGATGTTGCAGGCCGCCGATGCGTTTCCGATGAACCTGGCCTTTGCGGGTAAAGGCAATGCCTCTCTGCCTGCGGCGCTGGAGGAGCAGGTCAACGCAGGTGCCTGCGCTCTGAAACTGCATGAGGATTGGGGCACGACCCCCGCCGCCATCGATTGCTGCCTCTCGGTGGCCGACGCGATGGATGTGCAAGTCATGATCCATACCGACACGCTGAACGAATCCGGTTTTGTCGAGAACACCGTGGGCGCCATGAAAGGCCGCACGATCCACGCTTTCCACACCGAAGGCGCAGGCGGCGGCCACGCCCCCGATATCATCAAGATCTGCGGCGAAAACCACGTTTTGCCGTCTTCAACCAACCCCACACGGCCTTTCACCGTGAACACGGTGGAAGAGCATTTGGATATGCTGATGGTGTGCCACCACCTCGACAAATCCATCCCCGAGGACGTGGCCTTTGCCGAAAGCCGCATCCGGCGCGAGACGATCGCGGCCGAGGATATCCTCCACGACATGGGCGCGTTCAGCATCATTGCCTCGGACAGTCAGGCTATGGGCCGGGTCGGAGAAGTTCTGATCCGTACATGGCAGACCGCCGACAAGATGAAGAAGCAACGCGGCCGTCTGTCCGAGGAAACAGGTGACAATGACAACTTGCGGGTCCGTCGTTACATCGCGAAATACACCATCAACCCGGCGATTGCGCACGGCCTGAGCCATCAGATTGGCAGTATCGAGGAAGGCAAACGCGCCGATCTGGTCCTGTGGAACCCGGCCTTTTTCGGGGTGAAGCCCGAAATGGTCTTGTTGGGTGGCACTATCGCCTGTGCACAGATGGGCGACCCGAATGCCTCGATCCCTACGCCGCAGCCGGTCTATAGCCGCCCCATGTTCGGAGCTTACGGCCGGTCGGTTGAAAACTCGGCGATCACATTTGTCTCGGAGGCTGCGCAAGCGGGCGGGATTGGTGATACACTGGGTCTGGCGAAACAAACCGTCGCCGTGCGCAACACGCGCGATATCGGCAAGCAGGATTTGCTGTTGAATGACGCAACGCCCCAGATCGAGGTTGACCCGGAAACCTATGAGGTCCGAGCCGATGGGGAGCTGCTCACCTGTCAACCTGCCGAAGTGCTGCCGATGGCGCAGCGCTATTTCATGTTCTGATTTGAAAAAGGAGGCCACGATGACCACTGCGATCAAAACCGCCCGAATCTATCACGATCACCACCACGATCCGGCGCATGCTCAGGTCTCGCTGGACTATGACGGGCGTTTTCTGCGCCGTAAAATGCTGGCCACAGATGATGGTGAGTCCTTTTTGGTCGATCTGGCGCACACGAAATCCCTCGACCATGGTGGGGTTCTGGTGCTGGAGGATGGGCGCGAGATTGAAATCATCGCCGCACCGGAAGAGTTGCTGGAAATCAGCGGGGATAATCTGCTGCACCTTGCGTGGCATATTGGTAATCGCCACACACCTTGTCAGATCGAAACCGACCGGCTCCTGATACAACGCGATCATGTCATTCGAGACATGCTGCTGAAACTGGGGGCCGAAATCCAAGAGGTCGTTGAACCTTTCACCCCCGAAGGCGGCGCTTATGGTCATGGCAGGACACATGGCCACGCCCACTAATTCCGATATCCTGACCTTGGTGCAATGGTTGTCACCGGCCTATCCGGTTGGCGGCTTCGCCTATTCTCATGGGTTGGAGGCCGCTATTGAACTTGGTTCGGTTGCCTGCCCTCAGGATACGGGCGCCTGGGTGTCGGACGTATTAGAGCATGGCTCTGGCTGGAACGACGCGCTTTTTCTGGGGGCGGCCTACGCGGCCGAAACCCCGGTCGACTTGACCGACATCGACGCCACAGCCCGCGCGTTCAGCGCCTCATCCGAGCGGTTGATGGAAACCAGTTTGCTCGGACAGGCGTTTGGAAC
This sequence comes from Ruegeria sp. AG1, assembly GCF_056541705.1. Classification (NCBI taxonomy): domain Bacteria; kingdom Pseudomonadati; phylum Pseudomonadota; class Alphaproteobacteria; order Rhodobacterales; family Roseobacteraceae; genus Ruegeria; species Ruegeria sp. AG1. Next base: position 104,783 of record NZ_JBQFYU010000003.1, read on the forward strand.
CGTGACCGGGGATGTCTGGGGCTTGGAGTTGCAGCACCTGACCTATCCGGTGGCGGTAGGGCGTGCGGCACGATTGCAGAATTTGCCGTTGCCATTGGTTACTGAGATGTTCCTGCAGGCGTTCCTGAGCAATCTGGTCGCCTGCGCAACGCGCCTTGTTCCCTTGGGGCAAACCGATGCGCAGCGGCTGATACGGGACCTGACACCCCTCTGTGCAACGATTGCCGCAAAGGCGCAGGACGCGGGTCTGGAGGACCTCAGTTCGACGAGCTTCCTCCCGGATATCGCGGCAATGAAGCATGAAACACAGTATTCAAGGATTTTCCGAACATGAGCAGTACGAACGGCCCCCTTCGTGTCGGCATCGGAGGCCCCGTCGGCGCGGGCAAAACCACCCTGACCGCCGCGCTGTCTGAAGCGTTGCGCGATGTCTGTTCGGTAGGCGTGATCACCAACGACATCTACACCCAAGAGGACGCAGAGGCGCTGATGCGGATGCAGATCCTGCCTCAGGACAGGATCATCGGCGTTGAAACCGGCGGTTGCCCTCATACCGCAATCCGTGAGGACGCCTCGATCAACCTTGCGGCCGTGGCCGAGATGCAATCGCGCCACCCGGAGATTGAGGTCGTGCTGATCGAAAGCGGCGGCGATAACCTGTCGGCGACGTTCAGCCCTGAACTGGCGGATGTGACGCTCTACGTGATTGATGTGGCTGCGGGCGAAGAAATCCCGCGCAAGGGTGGGCCTGCGATCACGAAATCGGATCTGCTGATCATCAACAAAACCGATCTCGCCCCGCATGTGGGCGCGTCACTTGAGGTGATGCAGAAAGACGCCACGCGCATGCGCAAAGGCCGACCATTCTTGTTTGCCTCGTTGCGTCAACGGCAGGGCGTGCCCGAAATCGTCAGCGCACTTGCTGCGATTGGTGGGCTTGAAACCGCCTGAAGGAAAGCAGTCGCCGCAGATCGGAGCGGCGACTGTCACTTCATACTTGGAGTGTTATGTTGTCTAGAGGCCGACCGGGGCGATCAGGCCCCGACATTCACCACCATCTTGCCGAAATTCTCACCGCGTAGCAGCTGGTTCAGCGCCTCGGGTGCGGCCTCCAGCCCCTCGACCATGTGCTCGCGATATTTGACCGATCCGTCCTGAATCCAGCCGGTCATATCCCGGACGAACTCCTTGTAGAGCGAGGCCGGGAAGCTGTCGAAGATGATGAACCCCTGTGCCTTCACTTTCATCCGCAGCAGTGTGCCCATGATCGCAGGCCCCATATCCGGGCCATCCGGCAAGCCAGGCAGGTTGTACCACGAGACCACGCCGCAGATCGGGATGCGCGCAAAAGCGTTCAGCAAAGGCAGGACACCGTAAAGCACCTTGCCGCCAACATTTTCGAAGTAGACGTCAATCCCATCCGGGCAGGCGGCCCGCAATTGATCAGCGAAATCGGCAGCTTTGTGGTCGATACAGGCGTCGAAGCCCAGATTTTCCACCACATGCGCGCATTTCTCGGCCCCGCCCGCAACGCCAACGACCCGGCACCCTTTGATCTTGGCGATCTGCCCGACGGTTGCTCCGACCGGGCCGGAAGCGGCAGCAACGACCACAGTTTCTCCGGGCTTGGGTTCGCCGATCTGTAGCAACCCGGCATAAGCGGTGTAGCCGGGCATACCCAGAATACCCAACGCCCAGGACGGGTTTTGGGGCGCTTTCCCCATGTTTATGACCTCGGTCCCGTCCGAGATCGCATAGTCCTGCCAACCACTGCCCGAAAGCACGTAGTCGCCCGCCTCGAAACCGTCGAGGTTCGAGGTCAAAACCTCTCCCACAACTTGTCCGGTCATGACCCCGCCAATCGCCACAGGCTCGGCATAGGATTTTGCGTCATTCATCCGCCCGCGCATATACGGGTCCAGTGACAAGTAGCAGGTGCGGACCAGCATCTCTCCTGCACCCGCAGTAGGGATATCCCTTGTCTCCAGCCGCAGAGTATTGTCATCGGGTTCACCCTTTGGGCGTTCGTTCAAAACGATGCGGCGGTTTGTGTCTGCAGTCTGGGGCATGATCTTGTCTCTCTGCTGAGTCTGGTTTGTCGCGCCGGCACGTCACAAGCGTCGGGGCCTCGAATTTTGTCACACCGTTCTGTATTTCGGGCGGCGCGTCAATCTTTTCACACCTTTGTGCCGCAGGGTTTGCTCAGCAAAACAGCAGGGTTGAAGATTGCCGTTGATTCTACATTTTCCGGCGCGTTTTCCGTTTGACTGCGCCGCAAAACAATTTAAGCCTTCGCAAAGAGATAGCCCCCCAAAGCAGACCTTCGCATGCCATCCAGCTTAGAAATACCAGCGACGTTGGGCCGCCGACCCGGGCATCCCTACAGGAAGGCCTATGATTGGTGGCCGCCCCCATCCCCGCGCTGAGATTGAACCCGAATTTCAACTCAACGCGAAAGACTAAAATGACAACTCAAACTCTCTCGAAACCGGTTCAGGTTGAACTGGCCGAAACACATGTGCGTATCACCTGGCCCGACCATATGACCGGGGATTTCCCATTCATCTGGCTACGCGAAAACGACCCTGCTGGGTTCCACCCACAGACGCAGGAGCGCCTGACCGACCTCACCGCCATTGCGCTGGATATCAAGGCCGTGCAGGCCTTCCAGTCCGACAACAGCCTGCATGTTGTTTGGGCCAAAGATCAGGCGCCCACCGTTTTTGATCTGGACTGGCTGCGCGATCGCCGCCCTGGGCAACCTGCTTTCGATTCGGCCGATACCGGTTTTGTCACATGGCGGGCCGAACTCTCGCCCGCCGGTATTCCCCGCGCGAACGCCGATGGGTTGCTGACACAGGACAGCGCTTTGAAGGACTGGTTGATCGCAGCGCGTCAATACGGGCTGAGCATCGTGGACCATCTAGCCGACAGCACTGAGGCTGGCATGGATGTCGCGCGCCGGATCGGCTTTCTGCGCGAGACAAATTTTGGACTAACCTTCGAAGTCAAATCCAAACCCAACCCGAACAATCTTGCCTATACGCCGGTTGCGTTGCCGCTGCACACTGACCTTACCAATCAGGAACTGCCTCCGGGGTTCCAGTTCCTGCACTGTCTCGCAAACGAGGCTGAGGGCGGTGAGTCGCTGTTCTGCGATGGCTATGCGGTGGCAGAGGATCTGAAACTGGAAGACCCCGATGCCTTTGACGCCCTGTGCGACATCTCGATCCCGTTCCGGTTCCATGATAGAGAAACGGACATCCACTCGCGTAAACGGGTCATCACCTGCGATGAAAACGGCGACGTGATCGAGATCTGCTTCAACGCGCATCTGGCGGATTTCCTTGATATCGAGCCCGCTCTGATGCCGCGCTACTACCGCGCCTATCAGAAGTTCATGGCGATGACGCGCGATCCCAAATACCTGCTTCAGCTCAAGCTGAAGGGGGGCGAAATGGTGGTCTTTGACAACCGCCGCGTACTGCATGGGCGGTCGGCCTTCGATCCCAATACAGGCCGCCGCCACCTGCATGGGTGCTACGTGGACCGTGGTGAATTCGAAAGCCGCCTGCGCGTTCTGTCGCGCTAAACGCCTGACATTAAAGCAGCGCCGTCTTGGGGCGGCGCTGTCCCTCTACACTCTGTTGCGGAAGGCCGAGGGGGTCTGCCCGAACTCGGCCTTGAAGGCGCGGGTCATAGCACTGGCATTTTCATACCCAGACCGACCGGCGATTTCGGCGATGGATTGCTCGGTTTCTTCGGTCAGCCTGCGCGCAAGGTTCAGACGCAACCGACGATAGAGCGCTTGCGGCGTGGTTTTCAGGTCCGCCTGAACGCGCATTTCCAGCCGTTTCTGAGTGCAGCCCGCTTTGCGCGCGACCTGCGTGATCGACAGCGGTGTTTCAAGGTTTGCTTGCATGATGGCCAGGGCGCGATTCACCAGAGTGTCTTCGGTTTGCATCGGTAAGGCATAGTGGTCGCTCCGGCCACGGCTCATAAACAGATGGGCGACCTCCATCGACAACAGCGGGCCGTGATCCGTGCGGATAAGCGCCAGTGCAAGATCAAACGCCGCCATCGCCCCGGAACAGGTCAGACGAGCGCCATCAATGACATAACGCTCTTGTACGACGTCCACGGCTGGAAAGGCTTCTTCAAATCGGGAAAGCTCATCCCAGTGAATGGTCGCGCGCTGCCCATCCAACAACCCGGCCTGCGCCATCAACCAGCTGCCGGTATCCAGCCCGGCCACCTGTTCGTGCCTTTTTGCAGCCGCCAACAGGGCGCGTAGGGTACGGGGCGTGCCCAATTGCAAGAACCCGTAGGAGGGCATCACGACCAGAACATCCCCTTTGTGGTCGGTCAAGGCGACATCCGGCGTCACCGCAAGCCCGCTGGAGCTGTGGACGGGTTCTCCGTCAACGGAACAGAACCGCCACTCATACAAAGACTGCCGGGACAGAGTGTTTGCCGCCCGCAGAGGCTCGACCATGTTGGCGAGGCAGTGGTTCGAGAATCCATCGAACAGCAGAATGTTAAATCTGTGACTCAAAATTTTACCAACTTTGCATGATAGATGGCGAAAACTGCATGCCGTGACCATGAGGAATCTCGTTTCCTGCGTCAATCACCTATCCAAGGATATCGCGCCATGCAGTTTGGTCTGACCGAAGAACAGGACATGATCGTCTCGACAGTCCGCAGCTTTGTCGAAAACGAAATCTACCCACATGAGGCCGAGGTCGAACGCACCGGTCAGGTGCCGCATGAGCTGGGCGAAGAGATCAAACAGAAATGCATCAATCTGGGTTTTTATGCCTGCAACTTCCCCGAAGAGGTTGGCGGCGCAGGCCTTTCGCATCTCGACTTTACGCTGGTCGAGCGCGAGCTGGGTCGTGGCTCGATGGCTTTGACCCATTTCTTCGGTCGTCCGCAGAACATTCTGATGGCCTGCAATGATGAACAGCGCGAACGCTATTTGCTGCCAGCTGTGCGTGGCGAAAGGATGGATGCGCTGGCGATGACCGAACCGGATGCGGGCTCGGACGTGCGTGGGATGAAGTGTCAGGCTGTAAAGGATGGTGGCGATTGGGTCATCAACGGTTCCAAACACTTCATCTCGGGCGCAGAACACGCGGATTTCTTCATCGTCTTCATTGCGACCGGTGTGGATGAAACACCAAAAGGGCCAAAAAAACGGATCACAACCTTCTTGGTGGATCGCGGAACGCCCGGGTTTCAGGTGCGCGAGGGGTATAACTCGGTCAGCCACAAGGGCTACAAGAACTACATCCTCTACTTCGACAATTGCCGCCTGCCGGACGCTCAGGTTCTGGGCGAGGTCGATGGTGGTTTCGCGGTCATGAACGAGTGGCTCTATGCGACCCGTTTGACGGTTGCGGCATTCTCGGTGGGTCGGGCGCGGCGCTGTTTCGACTATGCGCTGAACTATGCTGCCGAGCGCAAGCAGTTCGGCCAGCCCATCGGCAAATTCCAGGGCATTGGGTTCCAGATCGCCGATATGATCACCGAGATTGATGCCGCGGATTGGCTGACTCTGTCTGCTGCCTGGCGCCTGGACGAAAACCTGCCTTCGAACCGCGAAATCGCCTCGGCTAAGCTTTATGCCTCGGAAATGCTGGCGCGGGTCACCGACGCGACGCTGCAAATCTATGGTGGCATGGGTCTGATGGACGACTTCCCGATCGAACGCTTTTGGCGTGACGCGCGGGTTGAGCGGATATGGGATGGCACCAGCGAAATCCAGCGTCACATCATCAGCCGTGATCTTCTGCGTCCACTGGGCGCCTGACGATGACCAAAGACCTCACCCGGCTTTTGCGCCCGAACTCCATCGCTGTGATCGGTGGTGGAGCTTGGTGTCAGCAGGTCATTCTACAGTCTGAACGTACGGGTTATGCGGGTCAGATCTGGCCTGTTCATCCTAAAGCAACCGAGATCGCTGGCCATGGGGCCTATGCCAGACTCGAAGACCTGCCAGCATCGCCGGATGCCGTTTTCATCGGCATCAACCGCCATGCCACGATTGAGGCGGTGCGCACCCTTTCTGCCACCGGCGCGGGTGGAGCGGTGTGTTTTGCGTCAGGTTTTTCCGAGGCCGCGGCTGAGGATGACACAGGCGGCGATCTGCAGGCACAATTGGTGGCAGCAGCGGGCGACATGCCCATTCTGGGACCCAATTGCTATGGTTTCATAAACGCGCTAGACGGGGCTTTGTTGTGGCCCGACCAACACGGGGCCAAGCCGGTCGACTCTGGCGTTGCGATCCTGACGCAAAGTTCGAATATCTCGATCAACCTGACCATGCAGAAACGCGCGCTGCCCATCGCCTATATGGTGACCTGCGGGAACATGGCGCAAACCAGTCAGGCGCAGATTGCCTCGGCCTTGCTGGACGATCCGCGTGTGACTGCAGTTGGCCTACATATTGAAGGCTTCAAAGACATCCGCGAATGGGAGGCTCTGGCGCAGAAGGCCCACTCCAAAGGTATCCCTCTGGTGGCGCTCAAGGTCGGCGCGTCCGAGCAGGCTCAGGCCGCAACCGTGTCGCATACCGCCTCTCTGGCCGGAAGCGACACGGGTGCGCAGGCCATTTTGGAGCGTCTCGGCATTCCACGCCTATCGGCCTTGCCCGATTTTCTGGAGACGCTGAAACTGCTGCATTGCTATGGCCCGCTTCCGGGTAACAACATAGCCTCGATCAGCTGTTCCGGCGGTGAGGCGAGCCTGATCGCTGACATGGCCGTTGGAACCGGGTTGTCCTTTCCCCGCCTAAGCGACGGTCAGAAAGCCCACCTGCGAGAGGCACTCGGACCGATGGTGGCGCTGAATAACCCACTGGACTACCACACTTATATCTGGCGGGATGAAGCGGCGATGGCACAGGCTTGGGCTGGGATAACGGGCGACGACATCGATCTGACTTTCTCGATCCTCGACTATCCGACCACGGATGCGAGCGACTGGGTCTATGCCTCGCGTGCGGCAATGAAAGTGCGTGCGGAGACCGGCGCGCGATTTGCTGTTGCCGCGACTTTGCCCGAGTTGCTGCCCGAAGATGTAGCGCAAGAGCTTATGAACGGCGGCGTGGTGCCCTTCATGGGGCTGCGCGAAGCTCTTGCCGCAACCGAAGCGGCGGGCCAGATCACAGCTCCTTCAGACACACCGGTCACACTGCCCGGAACGGCCGAGGCCAATCGGACTCTCACCGAAGGCGAGTCCAAACGCGTTCTGGCCGAGCACGGATTGCGCATCCCGCAAAACCGCACAGTCGCAGGTGCCGACCAGGCGCGCGCTGCCGCTCAGGACATGGACGCGCCCTTTGCGGTCAAGGGCGTGGGGCTGGCTCATAAGTCAGAACACGCGGCCGTGCGATTGGGTGTTCTTGCCGAAGACGTGGCCGACGTCGCCGCGGACATCGGCACCCCTGAAATTCTGATCGAAGAGATGATCACCGGAACAGTAGCTGAGCTACTTGTGGGTGTGGTGCGCGACCCAGCGCATGGATTTGTCCTGACTCTGGGTGCAGGCGGTGTGCTGACCGAAGTGCTACGCGATTCCGCCTCCCTGCTGGTGCCCAGTTCCGCTGACGACATCCGCAGCGCTTTGGGCAAATTGAAGATTGCACCGCTTCTGGCAGGCTATCGCGGTCAACCGGCGGCTGATATGGATGCCATCGTGGCCGCTGTTGAGGTCGTTCAGGCCTATGTCATGGAAAACGCCGATACGCTTGGCGAGGTCGAAATTAACCCGCTCCTCTGCACGCCCGACAAGGCGGTGGCCGTGGATGCCCTCATCAGAAAGGCCTGAGATATGGACCCGATCAAAACCCGCCGTGATGGCGCGATTCTTGAGGTCACATTGGACCGGCCCAAAGCCAATGCCATTGATCTGGCGACCAGCCGCATCATGGGTGACGTCTTTGCCGAGTTCCGCGACGACCCGGACCTGCGCGTCGCGATCCTGACAGGTGCGGGAGAGAAGTTCTTTTGCCCCGGATGGGACCTGAAAGCCGCAGCCGATGGCGATGCGGTCGATGGGGACTATGGTGTTGGCGGTTTTGGCGGTCTGCAGGAATTGCGCGACATGAACAAACCCGTCATTGCAGCCGTGAACGGCATTGCCTGCGGCGGAGGTCTGGAGCTTGCGCTATCCGCCGACATGATCCTCGCCGCAGACCATGCGAGTTTTGCCCTGCCGGAAATTCGCTCGGGCACCGTGGCTGATGCGGCCAGTGTCAAACTGCCCAAGCGCATCCCGTACCACATCGCGATGGAGTTGCTGCTCACGGGTCGCTGGTTCGACGCGGAAGAGGCCGACCGTTGGGGCTTGGTGAATGAGATCGTAGCCGCGGATCAGCTGATGGATCGCGCGTGGGAGCTGGCCCGCCTGTTGGCCTCGGGCCCGCCGCTGGTTTATGCCGCGATCAAAGAGGTCGTTCGCGATGCCGAAGACAGCAAGTTCCAGGACACCATGAACCGTATTACCAAGCGGCAACTGCGAACTATCGATACGCTCTATGCCAGTGAGGACCAGATGGAAGGCGCGCGCGCATTTGCAGAAAAGCGCGATCCTGTCTGGAAGGGCAAGTAAGCAAATCTGGGGTCTGAACCCCCTCGGCGGCTCCGTCTTTCGATGGGGCCGAAACACCTGATCAGCTGCGCCTAACGCTTTTTGCGAGGCCGGCTAACGGATTGCATTCGCGTGTCATATTGCAATAGGACATGCCTGTCCCTCGGGACATCAGCACCTCAAACATGTGCCGCAATCCGCACACAGCCAAACCGAAAACCCATGCCACGCAATCCTTGAATTGTTTAGCCAGCAACAGAAACGGTTGCCTGAATCCAGCCGCATGTGAACAATAAGTCTTGACTATGTGTCATTTATTTTTCCTAACTAACCAGTCAATCAAAAAAACAGGGAGGCTCCAGTGAAAGCCCTAACCACCATTTCAACCCTTGCCATTCTGGCATCTGCCGGGGCGGCATTGGCCAATTGCGACGAGGTCGTATTCTCGGATGTCGGCTGGACCGATATCACGGCGACCACTGCCGCGACGACAACAATTCTTGACGCTTTGGGGTATGATACCGAGATCAAGATCCTTTCCGTTCCAGTGACTTACACCTCGATGGCCGAAGGCGATATCGACGTGTTCCTGGGCAACTGGATGCCGACGATGGAAGGCGATATCGCGCCCTATCGCGAGGCGGGAACAGTTGAAACCGTGCGCGCGAACCTAGAAGGCGCCAAGTACACGCTGGCCGTCAACGCGGCTGCCGCCGAGTTGGGCATCAAGGATTTCGGCGATATTTCAGCGCACTCCGATGCTCTGGACGGCAAAATCTTCGGAATCGAGCCGGGCAATGACGGCAACCGCCTGATTCAGTCCATGATCGACGGCGATTCGTTTGGCCTCTCTGGTTTCGAAGTCGCAGAAAGCTCTGAACAAGGCATGCTGGCGCAGGTCGATCGCGCCTCGCGCAAGGGCGATCCGATTGTGTTCCTGGGCTGGGAACCGCACCCGATGAACGCCAATTTCGAGATGTCCTACCTGACCGGTGGTGATGAGTTCTTTGGCCCCAACTTCGGCGGCGCGACCGTGTTCACCAACACCCGCAAAGGCTATGCCGAGGAATGCCCGAATGTTGGCGCGCTGTTGAACAACCTGGAATTCTCTCTGGCGATGGAAAACGAGATCATGGCCGCGATTCTGGATGGTGGCGAAGACCCGGCAGATGCAGCCAGCGCATGGCTGAAAGCCAACCCGGATGCCTATACCCCATGGCTGGACGGTGTCACGACCCGTGACGGTGGTGACGCCGTCGCCGCAGTAAGCGCAGCACTGGGTCAATAACCTTAAACGCCCTTCGCCGCGTGTCTGTGGCGGAGGGCTTTTTTGTGGCCTGATCTCAGGCCCGGAATACTCTGAAAGGCAGACAGATGGATTGGCTGACCGACAACAAGATACCCGTCGGCAAGACGGCCCGAGCGGTTTTTGAATGGCTCCAAGAAATAGGGGAGCCATTTTTCGATTGGTTGTCCTGGGTTCTTGAGGCGCTGATTGATGGCATATTGTGGGTGCTGCAAACCCCGCATCCTTTGATCGTTGTGGGCGTCTTCGTAGGCATCACGTGGCTGTTGCAGCGGAATTGGAAAGTTTGCCTGTTCGTGGCGCTGGGGTTCCTGTTCATTCTCAATCAGGGATATTGGGAAGAAACGACGGAAAGCCTGACTCTGGTTCTATCCTCCTGTCTGGTCTGTATGGCGATTGGCGTGCCTATTGGCATCGCGGCGGCGCATAGGCCCAAGCTTTACGTGGCGATGCGGCCGGTGCTGGACCTGATGCAAACCCTGCCGACCTTCGTCTACCTGATCCCTGCGATCGTATTCTTTGGTATCGGCATGGTGCCGGGCCTGATCGCAACCGTGATTTTCGTGTTGCCCGCTCCGATCCGCCTGACCCATCTGGGTGTTTCCTCGACCCCGACCCCTCTGCTTGAGGCGGCTGAGGCCTTTGGCGCGACCAAATCCCAGACCCTGTGGAAGGTCGAACTGCCTTACGCACTGCCGCAGATCATGACAGGGCTGAACCAGACCATCATGCTTTCGCTGTCGATGGTTGTGATTGCCGCTCTGGTCGGTGCTGACGGCTTGGGTGTTCCAGTCGTACGGGCGCTCAATCAGGTGAACACGGCCCTTGGTTTCGAGTCTGGCTTTGTCATCGTTGTTGTTGCGATCATCCTCGATCGCGTCCTCAGAGTGGAGCATTGATCCATGACCGCAGTTGAATTTGACAATGTTTCAATCGCGTTCGGCACCGACCCCAAAAGCGCGTTGCCCTTCATGGACGAAGGCAAAGACCGCGCAACGGTGAAAGAAGCCTGCGGTCAGGTGCTGGGAGTCCACAATTGCTCGCTCACCGTGCATGAGGGCGAAACGCTGGTGCTGATGGGGCTGTCCGGTTCGGGCAAATCCACGTTGCTGCGGGCGGTGAACGGGTTGAACCCGGTGATCCGCGGCGCGGTTCGGGTCTCGGACGGGTCTGAGATGGTGGATGTCACCAACGCTGACGCCCGTACCCTGCGCCGGATGCGGCAGAACCATATTGCGATGGTGTTCCAGCAATTCGGACTGCTGCCGTGGCGCACGGTTCGTGAAAACGTCTGGCTAGGGCTGGAGCTGTCGGGCATGTCCCGCACTGAGAGGCTGCAGCGCACCGATGAGCAACTTGCTCTGGTCGGTCTCTCCGATTGGGCGGATCGCAAGGTCGGAGAGCTGTCGGGCGGTATGCAACAACGCGTCGGGCTGGCCCGCGCCTTTTCCACTCAAGCACCGATCCTGCTGATGGATGAGCCGTTCTCGGCCCTCGATCCGCTGATCCGGACCAAGCTGCAGGATGAACTGCTGCGCCTGCAGGAAAAGCTGAAACGCACGATCATCTTCGTGTCCCATGACCTGGATGAGGCCTTCAAGATCGGCAATCGCATCGCCATCATGGAGGGCGGTCGCATCGTGCAATGCGGCACCCCGTCCGAGATCTACTCGAAACCCGAGGACGAGTACGTGGCCGACTTTGTCGCGCATATGAACCCACTGGGCGTTTTGCGCGCGCGGGACGTGATGGAGCCTGCAACCGGCACACCGGACCGCTCGATTGATGCGGATACGGATATTCGCGACGTCATTCAGGGCTTCGACCAGAACAACGCACCGGTTGGCGTAATCGAGAACGGGGCGATCATCGGTCAGGTCACAAAAGACCGTGTGTTGAACAAGCTGGTTGATCCGATGGGGCAGTAACCTTCGGACCTTAAACATGGGGCGGTCCGGTACTAGTACGCCGGACCGTTCGCTCTCAATTGTTTTCGTGCCATCCCATTCGAAACCTCCTAACCTGCCTCGAGAGGTGTTGAGTTAGGAGCAGGCCGTGACAGATACCTTCCAGAGAGTTGCCGATTTCACCCTAGGTCTAACACCCGAGGATATCCCCGATGCGACGCTCAACGCCGCCGCGTTGATGCTACTCGACACGTTGGGCATTACGATTGCATCGGGTCCTATGGCGGCGGGGTCAATCGCCCGAGAAACCGCTTTTGCGCTCTATGGGGCAGGTGATCCGGCGCTCAGCGCGCGGATGTTGTTTGATGGCCGCCGGGTCAGTGCTGCCGGGTCTGCCTATGCCGCTGCGACGCAGACTGACAATCTGGACGGGCATGACGGTTACAACCCGACCAAAGGGCATATCGGTGTAGTGGTCGTGCCGGCGCTTTGCGCGCTGGCTGATACGGTTCCGGATTTCTCGGGCCCCGAAGCTCTGACCGCTGTCACCATCGGATATGAGGTCGCCGGGCGCGCCGGGATTTCTCTGCATAAAACGGTCAGTGACTATCACACATCGGGGGCATGGAACGCCTTGGGCGTCGTCGCCGTTGCGGCTCGAATGCGTAGGTTGAGTGCGGATCATTTGCGGCAGGCCATGGGCATTGCCGAATATCACGGCCCCCGCAGCCAGATGATGCGCGAGATCGCGAACCCCACAATGTTGCATGATGGCTCGGGTTGGGGGGCTTTGGTCGGTGTGTCTTCGGCCGTTTTGGCCGAGAAAGGCTTTACCGGCGCGCCCGCAATCACAATTGAAGCCGAAAAGGTCTCGAGCCACTGGCAGGACCTTGGCCAGTTCTGGCAGATGCAGCATCAATATGTGAAACCCTACCCGATCTGCCGTTGGGCGCACGCCGCGATCGACGCTGTCCGGCAGCTCATGCGTGAACATGATCTGAGCCATGAAGACATCGCCTCGGTGCAGGTCAATACCTTCCGCGAGAGCGCCTGCTTGTTTCAGGGCATGCCCAACGACACCTCAAAGGCGCAGTATTCGCTGCCATTCGCGGTGGCGGTGATGATGGCCTATGGGCGGATCGGGGTCGAGCATATCTCGGGCGCGGGTCTGTCTGATCCTTTGGTGGCCTCTTTGTTGGAACGTATTTCCGTTGCCGAAGACGCGCGCCATTCGGCTCGGTTCCCCGAGTGCCGCATCGCTGATGTCACGATCCGCTTGCACGACGGGCGGGTGCTGGAGACGGGCGACGTCCACGCGCGCGGCGGCCCCGAGGCTCCTATGGATCAGGCCGAAGTGGTCGCGAAATATATGGAGTTTGCAACACCCTCGCTTGGCGAGAAAAGAGCCTCAGCCATACGCGACGCCGTTCTGGGGCTGAGAGATCCGGTATCGACTTTCTCGGATCTTGGCGCGTTGATTTATGACGCTCCACCCGGTTCCTAGTCCCTCAAATACAGTTGAACAATCGCCCCGGGAGCCCCTTATGCTGTGGTAGCCCGAGCTCGCGCAGCAAGCAGAACATCATCGCCTGATTGGATGTGATAACGGGTTTGCCCAGCGCGGCTTCAACCCGCTCGATGGCCTCAACGGACCGCATATCGGTGCAACTTAATACGATCGCCTCGGCCTGCGGGTCGTCGGCCTGGCAGGCGAGGTCGAAGACTTCGTCCGGGGTCAATTCTCCCTGACCGTAGTTGCCCAGTTCCCGGCCCACATCGGCGCATTTGACCGTTTCGACCCCATTTTGGGCCATGAACGCGATGGCCTGCGTATTGATCTCGCCCAGATAGGGCGACGAAAAGCCGACTTTGCGCGCTCCCAACGCCTGAATGCCTGCGATCAGAGCACTGGCCGCTGTGACTGATTTGGCATTGGCACCGGATTTGATCTGTTCGACCAACTCGGCGTCGAAAGATGGGCCGTGGGTCAGCGTGGCCGAGGTGCAGCCGTAAAGAACGATGTCGGGCCGCACGCCGGAGATCATCCGCAAATCATGGCTGATATCCGACGCGCCCAAACCGGCCATCTGATCTGAGCCGGGGATTTCGTCCACGTCATACCCGCCCATGCGCTGGAAATGCAGTGTGGTGTTGGGCGGGCGCATCAACGCCAGATCCGGCTCCAGATTTGTGTTGGTGAAAGGCACCAGAACGCCGATCTTGGCTGCAGTTCGGGTCTCGGTCATGACAGCATTCCTTCCAACACGTCGCGGGCGCGTTTCATGACGCCCTGTGCGCAAATCGTGGCGCGCAAGCAATCGCCAAGGCCATAGCCACCCACCCCGCGCATCAAGAGGTTCTCGGCGCGCAAGGCAGCATCGACCCGCTGCGCTTGGTCGACTGACGCAAAGCGCAGCAAGGCGAAATTTGTTTGGCTTTGCGGGACGGTCAACCCCATAGCACGACAATCTTCGATGAACGCATCACGGATTTCGGCAGTTTTTGCCACAACCTTTCGCATATGCGCCTGATCTCGCATCGCCGCAGCGGCGGCTGTCTGCGAGGGGATCGAGACATTGTTTGGGTTCAAAAGCTTGCGCAGTTCTGCTCCAATCTCGGGCGGAGCATAGGCCCAGCCGACCCGAGCGCCTGCCAGCCCATAGGCTTTGGAAAAGGTCCGGGTTGTGACCGTATCGCCGCGCTGAACCATAGCGAATATCTCTGCCGGATTCTGTTCGGCATCCGAGAACTCGGCGTAGGCTTGATCGACGACCAGCAGAACGTTCTTAGGAAGGTTGGTCCGCAGGCGCACGATCTCAGCGTTCGGGATGACCGTTCCGGTCGGGTTGCCCGGATTGCAGAGGAAGACGATGCGGGTTTCTGGAGTGACTGCGCTCAGAATGTCATCCACCGAAACAGTCAAGTCGACCTCACGCGCCTTGACATAGTCCGCCTGCACCTGCGCAGTCGCCGAGGCGACAAAGGCGTAGCCGTAGTCTGTACCCAGCACGCGGTCCCCTTGCCCGGCATAGGCGCGGATCAGGCAACCGATCAGCTCCATCGATCCCGCGCCGCAAAGGATGTTGCTCGGGTCCAGCCCATGCACTTCGGCTATCGTTGCGCGGAGGTCCGGCCATTCCGGATCAGGATAGAGTGACATGTCGGCCATCGCGGCCTGTCCGGCGGCAATGGCGGCAGGGCTGGCGGGAAAAGCGCTTTCGTTCTGGGCCAGTGAAATCGTTTGAGGACCGCCAAGATCGGCTAGCGCATAGGCGGCCATGGCGCCAACATGAGGGACGGGCCGGATCATGAGCCATCTCCGTATGCTTTGGCTCCTTCGGCGCTGAGCAGACCGCGCTTGAGATCCAGTGCCAGCGCCTCTGGGTGCCTGTCTGTCGGATCGCCGAAGCCTCCTCCTCCGGGGGTTTCAAAGATAAGGTAATCGCCGTCTTCAACCCGCAGCTCGCCCTTTCCGGGGATGTCAGTGTCGCTGTCGCGGAACCGAATACGCCCGGGTGCTCCGGGTTGACCGCCCATCCGTCCAAGCGCAGGGAATTTCAGACGCTCGACCGAGAGGAAGACGATGAAGGGCGCGCCGTTGGCCGAGGTCATCTCGATCCGTTGCCCCAACCCGCCGCGGTACTTGCCCGCCCCGCCCGAGTCGGGCCGCAACTCGCGCCGCCAGATCGTGACGGGGGCGACGCTTTCGGTGATCTCCACCTGGCTGCCGAACACGCCCGAAGGGTAGGCCGTTGCCGACAACCCGTCCGCATGAGGCCGCGCGCCCGTGCCGCCGTTATGCACGGGCTCAACCGCGAATTCGCGTCCTCCGTCACGGGCCACCTCAGGAGCGTGGCGCATGGGCAGGTCGAACATGCAGGATGCGCCCTCGGCCGGGACCTGATCAGGCAGGGCTTGATGCAGGCAGCCCAGAACCAAATCAGGGGTCACCTGACCCAAGGTGTGCCGCATCGCCACTGGCGCCGGCCGCTGCGCATTCAGGATGCAGCCCTTGGGACCATCGACGGTGAACGGCTCCAGTGATCCTGCATTGTTGGGAATGTCCGACCCGACAATGCAGCGCAGGGCAAAAACGGTATAGGCGGTGGCATAGTTCAGGGGCACGTTGATGCCCTTGCGCGAGCATCCGGATGTGCCGGTGAAATCCACATGCATCCCATCGGCGCTGACGGTCAGGGTGGCGTGCAGTTCCAGTTCATTCTCATAGCCATCCATCTTCAGGACGTTCTTATAGACGCCAGCAGGCACCTCGGCGATGGCGGCCAGAGTGCCCCGGCGCGAGGTGTCGATGATGTAGGCCCCCAGTGCGTCCAGATCGTCGATGCCGAATTCCTCCATCATCGACACCAGCCGGTTCACCCCCGCCTCGCAGCAGGCGATCAGGGCGTAGATGTCGCCCTCATTGGCCACGGGTTCACGGCTATTGGCGCGGATGATGTCCAGCAGCAGGGCGTTCGGCGTGCCTTCCTCGACCAGTTTGCAGGGCGGTATCAGCAGGCCCTCGTCGTATATGTCCGACCCTTCGGGCCCCATGCCCAGCCCACCCAGGTCAACCAGATGCGAGGTGCAGGAAGTGAAGCCGACGACCTTGCCATCCTTGAACGCGGGCATCATCAAAAGGAAGTCGTTCAAGTGACCCGAGGCGAGCCAGGGATCGTTCGTCATATAGATGTCGCCAGGTTTCATCGTCTGAACCGGGAAGGCGGTGCGCAAGTGCTGAACGGCTTCGGCCATAGTGTTGATATGGCCCGGCGTGCCAGTAACGGCTTGTGCCAGCATCCGGCCGTTCACGTCGAAAATCCCGGCAGAAATGTCGCCGCATTCGCGTACAATCGGGCTGAAAGCTGCGCGGATCAGGGTTTGGCCCTGTTCTTCGACAACAGCCAGCAGCCGGTTCCACATCACTTGTAGTCGGGCGGGGGTCATTGCGTGCCTCCTTTTTGGTCGCGGATCAGGACGAGGTTTCCGATGGCGTCCACATGGGCCGAGAAATCGGCTGAGACGAGTGTCGTCGTCTGTGGTTCATGGATCAGCGCAGGGCCGCAGACGCGGTCGCCGGGGTTGAGATTGGCGCGAGCCACAAAACCAGCCTGTTTCCTCTGCCCGTCTACGTCACAAATGATGGGTCGGGTTTCTGAAGGCGTCATCGTGGTCACCGCCGGGCTGGCAAGCAGTTCGGGAACGACAGCGTCCGGAGTCGCGACTTGCACGGCCCAGTTCAGTATCTCGATCTGCATGCCCGGAACGGGGCGCGAGAATTGCTTGCGGTACTCGGTTTCAAACGCTTCGGTCAGCGGGGCGAGGTCTTCGGGGGTAAGTGTGCGGTCGGGCAGCGAAATCTCAATCTCATGCCCCTGACCACTGTAGCGCATGAAGGCTGAGCGTCGGATTTCGGTCGGTGCATCTCCGGCACCTTGGGTAACAACGGCGCTGGCCTCGGCGATCATATCGTCAAAAAGGCCGTTGATCGCCGTGAAATCCAATTTACCCAGTAGAGAATAGTACGAGCGCACGATCTCAAACGACACGGGCGCGAACAGAAAGCCTACGGCTGAGCCAACACCGGGATTTGGAGGCACCACGATGCGGTTAACGCCCGCAGATCGGGCCACGCGACTGGCATGAAGCGGGCCGTTGCCGCCAAAAGCGATCATGGCGCGTGGTCCGAGGTCTTTGCCCGATTCCACCGCATGCATCCGCCCAGCGCTCGCCATGCTTTCATCCACGATGCGACTAACCCCGTCAGCGGCCCCTGTCGCGTCGGTTTCAAGCGCCGTGCCGATTACGCTTTGCAACGCGCCGTTTGACGCCTCAGGGTCAATCTTGATGAACCCTTCGGCAAATGTGTCGGGCACGATGTAGCCCAGAGTGATGTCACTGTCGGTCACAGTCGGCTCGGTTCCGCCGCGCCCAAAAGCCACCGGGCCGGGCTCCGAGCCTGCCGATTTTGGCCCCACCGTCAGACGGCCCAGCCGGTCCACCCCGGCGATGGAACCTCCGCCGGCGCCGATTTCGATCATCTCGATCACGGGGATACGTACCGGCATACCAGAGCCTTTGATGAAGCGCGCGGCCCGCGCGATCTCGAACTGGCGCGAGGTTTGGGGTCGGGCATGGTCGATGAGGCAGAGCTTGGCGGTCGTGCCACCCATGTCAAACGACAAAACCTGATCCAACCCGGCCCGAGCAGCGATACGCGCGGCTAGAATAGCCCCTCCGGCAGGGCCACTTTCGACCAGCCGGATCGGGAAACGCATGGCCGTCTGGACGGTGCACATGCCTCCACCTGCGGTCATCATCAGGATCGGGCAGGTGACCCCTTCGGCTTCGAATTTTTCGACGAAGCGGGTCAGATATGTCTCCATCAGGGGTTGGATATAAGCGTTGGCAACCGTTGTGCAGAGCCGGTCAAACTCGCGCGCCTCGGGGCTGACATCGGATGAGATCGACACGGTCAGATCGGGGCGTCGTTCGGTAAGAGCATCGCGCAACCGACGTTCATGCGTGGGGTTCGCGTAGGAATGCATGAGGCAGATCGCAACCGCATCCGCCCCGCTGGCGTCGATTTCAGCCAGAAGCGCGTCAATAGCGTCTTCTTCCAGTTCGATCAGAACCTCACCGGTCGCTGACATTCGCTCGCGAACGGTCAGAGAGCGTTCACGCGGGACAAGTAGGTCGGGCTTTTCCAGATTGATATCGTATTGCGCATAGCGCCGTTCGTAGGCGATTTCGAGGATGTCCCGGAACCCTTGGGTCGCGACGGTTGCTATAGTGGCCCCGCGCCGCTCGATCAGAGCGTTGGTGGCCAGTGTGGTGCCGTGGATGAAGCCGGTCACTTCGGCCAGTGACCGTCCCGCGCTTTCCATGACGCGCAGCGCCCCTTCCATCGCGCCTTTGGCCGGATTTTGGTGCGTGGTCAGGGTTTTGGTCGAGGCCAATATCGTCTCATTGCCTGAAACAAGGACAGTATCGGTAAACGTGCCGCCAATATCTATGGCGAGGCGCAGAGCAGTTGTCATGGAGGGGTCCGTTGTCGTCTGTAACAGTTTGGGCATGGCGCCCGTTCGGCCTGCTACCGACGCGGTGCCACCAAGTTGCAGCCGGTGGCCCGGCGATCCATACGAGTTGGGATGCACTGACAAGTCATGAGGAATTGTCGGGCGGTTTTTACGTCACTGCTAGCGCATTTGCGACATCGCGGCATTCCAACGACGTAAAAACCTGAACTTCGCTGCAGGGCTTATCCCGACAGCCGCGCCAAATCCGCACTTAGCGCGCGGGCCTCGGAAATACTGCGCTGTAGGGCCTGCAATTGCGCCTCGGCAGTGGTGCCTTGGGGCTTTGCGTTCAGCACCCTGTCGATTCTGGCGGCTGTGGCGGGGTCTCCGCCGCCAATTGCATCGCGCTGTTGCAGGATTTTCAATTTTAGCTGCGCCAGTTCAGTCTCAGAGGATCGGATCTGCGCGGCCAATGCGTCGTTGCGGGCCTGAGCTGTCGCCACATCGCCCTCGGCGGCCTCGATCCGGTCATCATAGGCCCCGGTCGCAATGCCGGATACTCCGGCGAAGAACCCTCCGTCCGCCGGGTCTGTCGTGGTTTGGCAGGCGGCCAAAAGAAAGCAAGGCAGAGCAATGCGTGTGATCATGTTCTGCCCTGTCACAGCGACGACGCCAAATCGCTGGCGATCCCGCGCATCTGCGAAATCTGGTTGGACAGAGCCTGCAGATCACCGTCAATGGGCGAGGTGGTTTGGCGGCGCTTGATCGTCAGGCTTCGCGCCTCAGCAAATTCCGCCTGCCGTTTGGTTGCCCCGTCAATGGCCAGTTCCATCTGTTTCAGATTGCCATTGGCCTCGGTCAGCTCTCGTTGCAACTCGGCCTGATCCACCGTTCCCGCTGCGGCGCGGGCGTTCAGTGCGTCCAACTCAGCCTTTTGAGCCACCAGAACTTCGTTCATCACGTTCAGCGTGGTCTGCATTTCGGCAGCATTCCGGTCCAGATCAGATTTGATCTGACGCAGCCGTCTTTCGCGCCCGGCATAGCTGCGCTGCACATAGGCCACATAGGTGCCTGCCAGAGCGCCAGCACCCAGTCCGAGGGCGACGCCTGTGCCTACGTCGTCAGAACCGCCCAGCCCAAAGCCGATCGCGCCCCCCGCTACACCACCAGCAATCGCCCCTTGCAGGATCGTCTTTTGCAGGGCTGCCGCTTGTTTTGCCAGATCGGCCTCGGCCTGGCTTGACCCAGCGCCTACGGATCTCAGCGTTTCCGGCTCGCTGCCGCCACCGCAAGCGGACAGGGCCAACGATGCCCCTAACACGGCGGCGATCAGCCGGGTGGAATTAGATCTGCCAGCCATTGATAACTCCCTTTTTTACTATCTTCAGCCTGCGCCACATGGCGCAAAAACAATGCGGCATCCTCGCTCAGGCGCGCGTGGGCTTGCCCGAGGTTACGCGAAGTTGCCGAAGCATCAAAGAAATCTGCGCCTGGCTCGGATGGAAAAAACACCACGGCGCGGGTCAAAAGTTCATCGTAATAACTGCGGCTTTGATCCAGCCGCCTTAGAATGACACCGCGTGAGCGATAGATGTCGTAGATATCATTGCGGGCCTGTTGCAGTACTGGCAGCGCGGCAGGGTCCGAGCGGGCGATCTCTTCGATCTGACCCAAGGCATTTTCAGCAACGGCCAGAGTGCGTTCGACACTGCGCAGTGCAACAATATCGGTGCGCAGGCTCTGCAATGTCGTGGCGGCCAGAAAGACCGAGACTTCGGCGGCGTCTTCAAACAGACGCTCTGGCGTTGCGGTTTCCTGCAGCGGCAAGCGACGGCGATACTGATCGAGGGCCGGTTCCAGGTTCCGGCTTGGCCCATCTGGCATCAGCCCAAGGGTGGAAAGGGCCGCGGCCAGCTTATCGGGTTCCGCAGCAGCCAGCGTTGCACTGATCGGCGCGGCTGGGGCGGTTGCGGTGTTCCTCAGCAGCTCAATCCGGTCACGCGCGAAAGCGGCGAACAGGCCATCGGGATAGGTCTGCAGATAGTCCTTGAAGTCGGCTTGATCGCTGCTTGCCGAAATGCTCCGCCAATGGGCCATATCGGCCTCAAAAGCGTCAGAGGGGCTGGCCGAGGGCAAACCCGGCGCGAAACTATGCTCATCTAGAACGGATTCTTCTACCCATGGGATCTGGCGGCCTTCAGTGTCCAGAACCACTTGCTGACGCACCCGACCCAGCATCAGCCGCACATCCAGATCTGGCGTTGCAATATGATCCAGCAGGCTCGAGGTGAAGACACTGTTGTCGCCCAGCCCATCATACGCCACGTTGCCGGGGTCAGTGGCATAGGCGATCAGTAAACCTGCACCGCCCCGGATGCGTACCAGACCCTGTTCGACGATCCCTTTGTCCGAGAACGGGTTATTGCGACAAGCGTCGAGCAGCAGGATGCCCACATCCGGCCCCGCCTTGGCAAGCACATCGCGCACGCGGTCGATGGTGATCGAACTTCGGCTGAGGGCGTCCAGGTCACTGCCCGAGAATTCGGTGCCGATCAGGTGGTTCTGACCGCCGATTTGAACCCCGTGGCCGGCATAGAAGAAGACAGCCATTTCAGCGCCCTGCGCCGCCTGCCCAAAGGCGTGTACAGCACGATCCATCGAAGCTGCGTTCTGATCGGTGGCCTCGGTTACGGCAAAGCCAAGCTCGCGCAGCGCTGCGCCCAGGGCCTCAACATCGTTGACCGGATTGCGCAGTGCCATATCCGGGGCGCGGTAGTCGGAATTGCCGATCAGCAAGGCCACACGATCCGCAGCCCGGGCCGAGCCTGTCGCCAGAACCAGACAGGACACTATGCAAACCAGCAAAAATCGGACCCGAGTCATACCGTCACCTTAGCGCATGGATTTTCGACTGCACAGGCAGATTGGAACTCTATAGCCTGCCCAGTCGATCCTCGTCGTCCACAACGGTCAGCCACATATCCGGCCCGCTCCACCGCCAGAGGACGAGGTTGAGGTTCGCCGGTGTCGTCCCCGGCGCGAAGCTGCGCACCAGCAAACCGAGAAAACCGTCCTTGATCAATTGCGAAGCCAAATCTTGCGTCGGGACAGCGCGACGATCCAGCATGGCTGACCGCCAACCGGGATCGGCCAGTGCGGGCGCGGTCATTCCGTATTGGGCCAAGGCGGCCTCGTCTCGGGTGTCGAAGATCGGGCCTAAATCAGCGTGGTAAGACACCAGTATCGTCGGCTGCAAATCCCCGACCTGATTGGCCTCACGCAGGGCCGTGGCCGGGTCCAGCGCCGTATAGAGTGCTGGTGTTCCCTTCATGTTGAACCGACCGCCATACTTCTCAGCCCCGCGACCCGAGAGGGGCTCGCGCGCGTAGACCGGGTTCAATGCGCGAAATAGCGGCCCGCGATACCGGCATTCTTCAAGCGGCATCAGGCATAGACACCGGCATCGACGGCATCAATGTACTCCAACACCTGCTGCGCCTTGCCCTCCTGCACCAGCTGCATCGCGGTGCGCCCGTCAAAGCCGGGCAAAGGTTCCGAGCGATACCAGGCATAGGCGATCAGATCCGAGCCAAAGCGCGGTTGCACCTTGTTGAGAACTTCGACCAGTTCGCGCAGGCGGCGTTGGGTCTTGTCGGATTGAATGCGCGTGCGGCGTTGCAGGGCATCCTTGCCCAACCCCACTGTCAAGGCGACCTCTTCGGCGGATGTACGCAGAGCCGCCGCGATTTTCCGAGGCTCAAACAGCCCGCCTTCGGCGAATTGAGCAATCTGCATACCACCCTCCAATCCTGTTACTTTGACAGTATATAGCGTCATTATTGCTGATTTTCAAGGATGTATGCCGTGTCACTGCCTCTCAAGCCTCACCAAACCCCTTGGCAGACGACATGATCCTCACCAACTTGGGACCACCCGTTGATTGACGACAGGCTGAGCGGCCCTTTTACCTGTTCGCAGCCTCGGGTATGAGGTCTCAAATGGCAAGAAAACAGCAGGAGCCCATCCATGTCGTTTCATCGCACCGCTTTTGCGGCATTGTTCGCGGCCGTGTTGCCAGCCGTCAGTTGGGCGCAATCAGAAAGCGCACCGTCTGAGGCGCTGTCCGTCGAGTTGAACACAGCGCAGAATGTGGGCAATGCCTGCCGTCTGACGTTTTTGGTGCAGAACGGAACCGGGGTCTCAATCGACAAAGCCGTGTTCGAGACCGTGATCTTCGACACCGAAGGCGGCGTTGTCAGCCTGTCCCTGTTCGATTTCCGAGATCTTCCGGCGGATCGCCCGCGCGTGCGGCAGTTTGATTTGCCGGGAAGGGATTGTGCGCAAGTGGGCCGCGCCTTGATCAACGGTGCAAACACCTGCGTGGTCGACGGTGCGGATAGCACTATCTGTCGCGATACGCTCAGCCTCAGCAGCCGGGTCAAAGTGGAGCTTTTGGGATGAACTTCTTGGGCACTTTGCGTGAAATTCTGGCGCTTGGCGGGCCGGTTGTTGGTATCTTGATCGTGATGTCGGTTCTGACGCTTTCGGTCACGCTGTATAAACTGTGGCAGTTCGCGGCTTGTGGTGTTGGTCGCCACAAGGTCCTGTCCGAGGCTCTGGCTGCCTGGGATGCAGGAGACCGCGCTGCGGCGCGCACGCGATTGAACGACAGCAGCAGCTATCTGGCGCCGATCGTCGGTGCTGCGATGGATGGGGTCGACGTCCCCGGCGTGGATGACCGTCTCGATGCCGAGGCCGGTCTTGCCCTTGCCGGGTTGGAGCGTGGCTTCCGTCTGTTAGATACGGTGGCGCAGCTTGCCCCGCTGCTTGGATTGTTTGGAACGGTGCTTGGCATGATCAACGCGTTCCAGAGCCTGCAAACCGCCGGTTCCTCGGTGGACCCATCGCTGTTGGCCGGTGGGATCTGGGTGGCCCTTGTGACAACAGCTGTGGGTCTGGCGGTGGCGATGCCAACCTCGATGGTTCTGTCTTGGTTGGAAAGCCGCACTTCGCGTGAGCGGGTGTTTGCGGACAAAGCGCTGCGGACCATTCTGGTGCCCGGTCACGCGCTGCAGGCAACGGCCGGGGCACAGACCCCGCGCGCCACCCCTGAACATGCGTAACACGGCGCCCTTTGTCAGACGCCCCTTGTCGATGACGCCGTTGATCGACGTCATCTTTCTGTTGCTGCTGTTTTTCATGCTTTCATCCACATTCTCGCGATTTGCTGAGATCGAGTTGACTCAAGCCGAGGCTGGTAGCGGCGCGGGCACGGCACCGGCGGACAGAGTGTTCCTGCAGCTTGGTCCGGATCGGTTGGTTCTGAACGGGGCCTCGATCACGTTGGATGATCTGCTGACGCAAGTTGAAACCGGGCAGGTTCTGATCAGCCTCGACGCCGATACCTCGGCGCAACGTCTTGTCGATGTATTGGTCCCTCTGCGAGGCCGGGACGGGTTGACCGTAACGGTGTTGGAGTAGGCCGATGATCCGCCAGACACCGCAACGCCGCAGACGCGACTCCACGATCCCGCTGATCAATGTGGTGTTCCTGATGCTGGTCTTCTTCCTGATCGCTGGCACCGTGGCCCCTCCTTTGGATCCCGATCTTGAGCTGGTCGACACCGCAGAGTTGAAGGGGCGTGAGCCGCCGGATGCGCTGGTCCTGCATGCAGACGGATCGCTCAGCTTTCGCGGACAGGCTACGGACGCCGAAACCTACATGGCGGATCATGAGGGCGAAGAAGTCCGCATCGTGCCGGACCGCGCGGCCTCAGGCCCGCGTCTGATCGAGGTGACGGGCGCGTTGCGGCGTGCAGGGGCGAAATCGGTCTTTCTGGTCACCCAGCAGGCGATCGAATGATCCGAACCTCGGCCATCATCGCCGCCGTGGCCGTTCTTGTTTCGCTGCTGCTGCACGTTCTGGGGCTGAGCATGACCACAGCTAGCTTGACCCATTCGCCAAGCGTTGTAGGCGATGAGGAAGATGCGGTGACTCTCGGAACGGCCTTTGAAGATCTGGCTGAGCAGTTACCCGAGCCGATCGAGCCAGAAGAAGCGGAGGTGCCCGAACCTCCGGTCGAAACCTCGCCCGAGCCTGAAGAAGCGGAGATTCCGACAAGCGAAGCTCTGGTTGCTTCGCCCGATCCGCAAGAGCAGACCTTCGCGCCCGATACCGGCCCCTCCAATGGCGGTCAGGCCGAGGTGCCAGAGCCTGAGGTAACCGAATCCGTTGACCAGTCGGAGACGCAAACGGCAGCAAGTGATGAGGTCGACACAACGCCTCTGGCCGAGCCATCTGATGTCGTCGAAATACCGCAAGCCAGTGCCGCAGAGCCGGTCGAGCCGGTCGAAACGCCGGAGGCTGAGCAACTGGCCGCCTTGCCGCCCGTCGAGGTCGCGCCTGTGCCGCTGGAACAAGAGGCTGTTGAGCCGGAAATCGCGGTAGAGCCTGTGCCAGAGGAAGCCGAACCCGTGGAAGACAGCGAAGGAACCGAACAGGCGGTGGCAACTTCGCTTCGACCGCGCTTGCCCAATCGGACGCCCTCGGACGAGGTTCAACCTGCGCTGCCCGGTACGCGCAATTTCGACAACCTGAAATTCCCCGAACAAACCATTGAATCCCCACTGGCGGCCTATCAGCGCGAAGGGATTGACGCGTTCACCCGCAATGACCGGGGCAACCAGTCCGGCGGGCGAGGGCCGGGCAATTCCACCACGACCAACTATGCCGGACAAGTTCTGGTTCATCTGAACCGCGCGCCTCAGGTCTACGCGCCGGTTCGCGGCTATGCGCAGGTGTTCTTTCAGATCGATCCGGATGGCTCATTGGCCTGGGTCGAGGTCATCACCAGTTCGGGCTCGGACCAGGTGGATCGGGCCGCGAAGGAGCAGGTCAGGGGAGCTGCACCGTTCCCGCCTCCGCCCGGTGGGGTCAGCCGCAAACTGTCTTTCTACTACCAGAACGGCTGAGCCTAGCGCGGTCCGCGCTGTTGCTGCGCCCCGCCATCCTTGCGCATGGTCAGGCCAATCCGTTTGCGGGGGACGTCAACCTCGACAACGCGTACCTTCACGACCTGGCCGGTTTTCACCACCTCATGCGGGTCCTTGACGAACCGATCTGCCAATTGGCTGACATGGACCAGCCCGTCCTGATGAACGCCGATATCCACGAAGGCCCCGAAGGCGGCCACATTGGTCACAGTCCCCTCTAGCAGCATGCCGGGTTTGAGGTCGGTGATCTCTTCGATGCCGTCCCGGAACGAGGCGGTGACGAAGCTGGGGCGCGGATCACGACCCGGTTTTTCAAGCTCGGCAAAGATATCGCGCACGGTGGGCAGGCCGAAGGTTTCATTGGCGAATTGTTCAGCCCGTAAGCCCTTTAGCGCTCCGTCATGTCCCATGATCTGCCGGATGTCCCGACCGCAGGCCGCCACAACACGGCGGGCGACGTCATAGGCTTCGGGGTGAACTGATGAGGCATCCAGCGGCTCCTCTCCTTCCCGGATGCGCAGAAATCCGGCGCATTGCTCAAAGGCGCGCGGCCCGAGGCGGTCGACCTTCAGCAAATCCTTGCGGGACTGAAACGCGCCGTTGTGATCGCGGTGCTGCACGATGGCCTCGGCCAAACCGGGGCCAAGGCCCGACACATGCGACAGCAGCGGGGCCGAGGCGGTGTTCAGGTCGACGCCGACCGCGTTTACCACATCCTCGATGACGGAGGCCAGCGACTGGGACAGGCGATGCTGGTCGACGTCGTGCTGGTATTGCCCGACGCCGATGGATTTCGGTTCGATCTTCACCAGCTCGGCCAACGGGTCTTGCAAACGGCGCGCGATCGAGACCGCGCCGCGCAGGGATACGTCCAGATCCGGGAACTCTCTCGCGGCCAGTTCCGACGCGGAATAGACCGAGGCCCCGGCCTCGGAAACGACGGTTTTGGTGGGGGCTTTGACCGATTTGGGCAGCAGACTGAGCGTGTCGGCGACCATTCGTTCGGTTTCACGGCTGGCAGTGCCGTTGCCGATGGCGATCAGCTCGATTTGATGGGCCGAGATCAGGTTGAGGATCGCCGCCTGCGCCCCGCGCAGATCGTTTTTTGGTTGAAACGGATAGAGCGTATCCGTTGCTACAACCTTGCCGGTTGCATCCACCACGGCGGCCTTGACGCCGGTTCGAATGCCCGGATCCAGCCCCAGCGTGGGACGTGCGCCCGCTGGGGCTGCAAACAGAACATCCTTAAGGTTCCGCGAAAACACCTGAATCGCTTCATCCTGCGCCCGACCGCGCAGGTCGGCCATCAGTTCGACCATCATCGACAGGGACAGCTTGACCCGCCAGGTCCAGCCCGCAACCTTGCGTAGCCATTTGTCTCCGGGACCATCGCCACGGGTCTGCAGATGCGAGGCAACAATCGCTTCGGCTCGCGCAGAACCGGCCTCGGGTTCAGGGGCGATATCCAGCGTGACGATCCCCTCTTTCGAGGCCCGCAACATGGCCAGCGCACGGTGTGAGGGGGCAGTCGCCCAAAGCTCAGCATGGTCAAAATAGTCGCTGAACTTCGCGCCTTCCTTTTCTTTGCCCTCAACGAGTTTTGACGACAAAAGCGCCTCTCGCTGCATGAAATTGCGCAGCTCTCCCAGCAGAAGGGCGTTTTCCGTCAGCCGCTCGGTCACGATGTCACGGGCGCCGTTCAGTGCGTCCTTGGTCGATTCGACAGACTCGGACAGATAACCCTGAGCAAGGGCCTCGGGGTCGGCATTGCGGTCGGCCAGAATAGCGTCAGCCAAGGGTTCCAGCCCGTTTTCGCGGGCGATCATCGCCTTGGTGCGTCGCTTGGGTTTGTAGGGCAGGTAGATATCTTCCAGCTGTGCCTTGGTCTCGGCCCCGGCGATGGATTTTGCCAGATCGTCCGACAATTTGCCCTGATCCTTGATCGACGTCAGGATTGTCTGCCGCCGAGCCTCCAGCTCTCGCAGATA
Organism: Ruegeria sp. AG1; assembly: GCF_056541705.1. Lineage (NCBI taxonomy): Bacteria > Pseudomonadati > Pseudomonadota > Alphaproteobacteria > Rhodobacterales > Roseobacteraceae > Ruegeria > Ruegeria sp. AG1. Next base: position 132,591 of record NZ_JBQFYU010000003.1, read on the forward strand.
AGTCAACCGGTCCGAGAGGGTTCGAAGCTGCGTATCGTCCAGCCCGCCTGTCGCCTCTTTGCGATAGCGGGCGACAAAGGGCACGGTCGCGCCTTCGTCCAGCAACCGAACGGCGGCCGAGACCTGATCCGCGCGCGCGTTGATTTCGGTGGCGATAGTGCGGGCGATACGGTTCAAGGGGGCCTCCTGATACTGGGTCGGAAGGACTTCTTAGACAGCGTTTTGGCAGAGGGGAAGAGGGTCAGCGCATTGGGGCAAGATTTCCTGAAACGGTCTGCCCCTTTGCCTGCGAGCGATGCCCGGCCACTGATCCGGCCGGGCGTTGGCGTGCCTTAGAGGCACTCAGCCAATGTGTTCGCCATGTTGCGCAGAAGTTGGGGATAGAGCGCCGCGCCGGGCTCAAGTTCGGCTCCAAGAGGGTCGATCACGCCGGTATTGGCCTCGGACCCTTCCATCACGGTTGCGATCAGGCCGGGGTTGAACTGCGGTTCGGACAGAACGCAATCAATCCCTTCTTCTTTGATGCGACCCTGAATCTCCGCAATGCGCGCAGGGCTAGGATCGGACGCATCGCTGATCGAGATTGCACCGGATGCCGGGAAGTCGAAGTCATTTTCAAAATACTGATAGGCGTCGTGGAACACGATGAAGCTACCACCTTTAACCGGAGACAGCGTTTCTGCGATCTCGGCTGACAGCGCCTCCATCTCAGCGCGCGCGGCGGCTGCGTTTTCAAAGTACTTACCAGCGTTTTCCGGGTCAGCAGCCGAGAGTTGAGCGGCAATCACGTTCAGCCATGTTCCGGCGTTTGCAGGCGACAACCAGGCATGCGGATCGTGTTCGCCATGCGCGTGACCTTCGTGGTCGTCATGATCATCATGGTCTGCGTGCTCTTCATGGCCATGGTCGTCATGCGCGTGTTCATCTTCCTTGTCATGGTCGTGATCATCGTGACCATGTTCATCTTTGTGATCGTCGTGATCATCATGGGCGTGTTCGTCTTTGTGGTCGTCGTGATCGTCATGCGCGTGTTCATCTTTGTGATCGTCATGATCATCATGCGCATGTTCGTCTTTGTGATCATCGCCATGATCTTCATGACCGTGATCTTCATGATCCTCGTCATCGCCGTGATCATGCGCTTCGAACAGCGCGTCCTCGCGGAAGTCCAGCAGAGTGGTTCCGTCCGCCTCCAGCAGCGTTGTTACAGCCGCGCCGCCAGCGAGCGTTTCCACGGCGTTTTCCATCCACGGTGTCAGATCTTCGCCGATCCAGAAGACCAGATCCGCCTCTTGCAGAGCTGCCGCCTCGGACGGGCGCAGATTGTATTCATGGGGTGAGGCACCCGGCTGAACGATCAGGCTGGGTTCGCCCACGCCGTCCATCACGCGGGCCACAAGCGAATGCACCGGGGCAATGTCAACGGCTACATTCGGGACGTCGGCCATGGCGGTGCCGCCCAGCAATGTAGCGGTGATCGAAATGGAAAGGAGGTTTCTGGACATTGGACCCTCTGTGTGATTTTATAACATTTAATCGCGGCATATATGATATAAGATAACATGACAAGTCAGAGGCAACAGAACTCGACCAGCGAAGCTGCGCCGGTGGGGTTCCATGATCATGACCACGTGTCCTGCGTGGAAACCGGCCTTGCCATGGCCGAGGCTAAATGCAGCGCCGAGGGGCTGCGCCTGACGCCTGTGCGCCACAAGGTGCTGGAAATGCTGTTGCAGGAACACAGGGCACTAGGCGCCTATGCCATCCTTGATCGCCTTCGGGACGAGGGGTTTGGCTCGCAGCCGCCCGTGGCCTATCGCGCCTTGGATTTTCTGGTAGAGAACGGGTTTGTCCACAAGATCGAACGCTTGAATGCTTTTGTGGCCTGCGCCCATCCGGGAGCAACGCATTCACCTGTGTTCATGATTTGCCGCGGTTGCGACGCGGTGGCCGAAGCTTCCTCGGCCGTTGATAGCGGGGCCCTTGGCGATGTCGCCCGCGCCGTGGGTTTTGAAATCGAACGTACTGTAGTAGAAGCCGAAGGTCTCTGCTCTGACTGCACCGAAAAGGCCTAGCAATGTCCCTTGTCACCGTTGAAGACCTGAGCGTGAGCTACGGGGCCAATACCGTGTTGCGCCATGTCCATATGATCATCGAACCCGGTGAGATCGTGACAATTGTCGGGCCAAACGGGTCCGGCAAAACCAGTTTGTTGCGTGCAATTATCGGGGCCATCAAACCTGCAAAGGGTCGCATTACACGCAAACAGGGCCTGCGGATCGGATACGTGCCGCAGAAGCTGCATATCGATCCGACGCTGCCCATTTCAGTCGAGCGCTTCATGCGCCTGACCAATCACGTCAGCCGCGCCCGCTGCGCCGAGGCGCTTGAGGAAGCAGGCGTTCCCGATCTGTTGAAGCAGCAGATGACACAATTGTCCGGCGGGCAGTTTCAGCGCGTGTTGCTGGCGCGTGCCTTGATCAACCACCCGGATATCCTTTTGCTGGACGAAGCGACGCAGGGTTTGGATCAACCCGGTTCAGCGGCCTTTTACCGGCAGATTGAAACCGTGCGCCGCGAGACCGGCTGCGCCATTTTGATGATTAGCCACGAGTTGCATGTGGTCATGAGTGCCTCGGACAGGGTGATCTGCCTAAACGGTCATGTCTGCTGCGAAGGCTCGCCCGCTGTTGTGGCCTCAGCCCCTGAATATCGCGCCTTGTTTGGGACAGGGACCGGAGGAGCGCTGGCGCTGTACCGACATGACCACGATCATCATCACGACCACGATCATAGCTCTCAGGACGCTGCAGAATAATGCTGGATGATTTTATGACCCGCGCGACACTTGCCGGGATTGGTGTGGCTTTTGCGGCGGCTCCGCTTGGATGTTTCGTGGTCTGGCGCCGAATGGCATATTTTGGCGACGCGACCGCGCATGCGGCCATTCTGGGCGTTGCGCTGTCACTAACCTTCCAGATGTCTATCTTCGCGGGCGCATTGGCCGTAGCTCTGCTGATGGCGTTGACGGTTACCTTACTTTCTGGTCGAGGATACGCGATGGACACGCTTTTGGGCGTTCTCGCCCATTCTGCGCTGGCTTTTGGCCTCGTCGCAGTGTCGTTTCTTTCAGGCGTCCGCATTGACCTGATGGCCTATCTTTTCGGCGATATTCTGGCGGTTTCGCGCACGGATCTTGCTGTGATTTGGGGCGGGGCGGCACTGGTTGTTGCCCTGATCGGCTGGCGTTGGTCGCAGCTATTGACCGCGACCCTGAACGAAGAGCTGGCCTATGCCAGCGGCTATGATCCAAAGCGCGAGCAATTGATCCTGACCTTGTCTCTGGCGGTAACCGTTGCGGTGGCAATCAAGGTCGTGGGCGTTCTTCTGATCGCAGCTTTGCTGATCATTCCTGCCGCTGCTGCGCGTAGCTTCGCCCGATCGCCCGAATCCATGGCCTTAATCGCAGCCGCCATCGGAGCGGTTTCCGCCGTAGCCGGTTTGCGAGCTGCTTACGTGTTCGACACACCTGCAGGGCCGTCAATTGTGTGCGTCGCTGCAATCCTGTTTGCCTGTTTCAGCCTGATGGGATGGAAAGGTCACAAGCGATAGAACGCCCTACCTTTCATTGAAGGCCCGCTCCAAAGTCAGTTGGACCGGTTTCAACAGATAGCTGAGAAGTGTCTGCTCACCCGTTGTCATCTCGGCCACAACGGTCATACCCGCCTGCAGCGGACGGTTGAACGCGCCGTTGCCGATAGTTGAGTCCGCCAGAACGAAGGAGGCCCGGAAATAGGTCTCGCCAGTTTGTTCGTCGGTCATGGGCAGGGGATGCACCGACTGCAACCGTGCCTCGACCTTACCAAAGCGGCGGGCATCGAACGTATCGACGCTGATCGCCACCGGGTGTTCCGGGGCCACGTGCCCCACCTCGGAATTGGGAATGCGGGCCTCGACCATGAGGTTCTGCCGGGTCGGAAGCAGTTCAAAGAGCGTTTCGCCGGGGGCAATCACCTCACCGGGATTGGGTGAGGCCACCGACTGGATCACGCCACGCACCGGAGCGATCAGGCGCAGGTCGGCGAGTCTGGCCTCTACGAGTTTCTGCGAGGTCTGCAACTGGTGATGTTCGTGTTCCAGCGCGTTTATGCGGGTAAGCACGTCCTCTCTCAGCGTCAGCGCCTCTTCTGCGACGGCCGCCTTTGCAAGGGTCAAAGTGTTTCGTGCCTCGGCGGCGCGGACACGGGCGTCCTCGGCAGCGGCGCGCATGGCGTCGACTTCGTCTTCTTCTTCCAGAAAATCACTGAGAGATTTCAGTCCCTGTGTCTGCAGCTTCGCGTAGCGATCCAGAACCTGCTCTTTCTTTGTGACCCTTTGGCGCGCGAACTCTGCGGCGTCTTCAAGAATTTGCAATGTCTTGGTTTGCTGCTCAATCGAAACGCGCTGAACCTTCTGGCTTTCGAGAAATAACTCAATACGGGCAGCAGCCGTCGTCAGACCTGCATTTCTCAGCGTTTGTATCTGGGTGGACCTGTGCGGCGTATCGCCTTCAAGCATGGCAAGCACGGCTCGTGCGTTTCCTAAATCCCGCGTGACTGAGGAGGCTTGCGCGGCCAAGACCTCCATCTCTTGTGTCAGTTCTGGGTGGTGCAACTCGACTAGAACATCGCCAATTTCAACAGTTTGACCGTCCAGAACATGGACTGACCGGACAATCCCGCCTTCCATGGTTTCGATCTGAACATAGTGGCCCATAGGGACGATGGTGCCCGGCGCGCGTGTGATCTGTGGGACCTCGGTCCGCCACGACAAAACGATCAGACTGGCAAGAAAACCGGTGATAGCAAGCGCGAGAAACGCTGCGAACCGAGGCGCGCGGGCGCGATTTTGCCGAGCGTTGCGGTCCAGAGGTCCTTCTCGGTTTGCGGACTGTGTTCGGAAAACCATCGTCAAGCTCCAAGCGTTTTCAGGGCGGCCAACATCTTCTTGCGCCCGACTTCTCCGGTATCGTTCACAGCAACCTGGCCCGCGTTGAGATAGATGAAGCGATCGGCAATGTTAAGAAACGAACGATCTGCGGTCGCGATGATTACAGTGTGGCCCCCGGCCTTATCCTTGACCCAGGTTTTGAACGCCTGCCGGCGGGTGTCGTTCAATCCGTTTGTCGGTTCCGAGAACAGGTAGACCGAGGCTGGTCGCGCCATGCTGCGTGCAAGGGTAAGAGATTTCAAAATCTCATCTGGCATTTGTGAAAGGGCTTCGTCGGAAAGACGCGTCCGCACACCGTCTGGCAGAATGCTGTGCCCTTGTCGTAAGCCCATCCGATCTAGCGAGGCTTGAATTTCCATGTCGGAAAGGGACGGCGCGGCCATCTGGAAATTCTGAGCAACTGTGCCATAAAACAGTGATCTTTCGTAAGTCGCGTAGGTGACCGATTTGCGCAGCTCGTCCCGCGCGATCTGGCGGATGTCGATCCCATCATGTTCGATAGTCCCCCCAATCGGGGATGCCAGACCATCGATCAGATCCAGAACAGCCGTTCGCGCGGCGGTGTCGCTGCTGAGAAGGACTACGACTTCGCCCGGATTAAATGCCAGGCTGACTTGCGACAGGATCGGAGGGCGAAGTGGATCCGGGCGATGTGTTACCGAGGAAAACGAGATGGACCCGTTCAGTGCTTTTTGGTGGGACCAGCCTAGGCCAAGCTCCATCTCTTGTGGCAGGGACAGCACCCGGTCGGCCTGCTCGCGGCTGGCTTGGAAAGACACAAGCTGCGGAAATCCAGAATACAGCGCCTGAAGTGGTCCAAAGATCTTTGACACCAACGCAATTGAGGCGATCAGAGCACCAAAGCTGAGCGCTCCGGTCATGGCAGCATGTGCGCATAGAATAATTGCCCCGGTTGTGGCCAAGGCCGCCAGCGTTTGCCCCAACGACTGCGCAAGTGCTTGGAATTGCCGAGTACGCTTTGTGCTTTCCTCACTCGTTTCGATAAAGGGTATGCAACGCTGGAGCCAGCGTGTTTGCATGCCGAGGCTTGCGAAGGCGCTTTGATGGATGATCGCGTCTTGTACTGCCAATTGGCTGAGCGCCGCGTCTTGTGCGGCTTTCTTGTCGAGTTGTTTCTGGCGTGGGGTCGTGATCAATCCCAAAATGGCCAAAGCCACTGCCAGCCCAAGCGTCCAAAGCCCCACGCCAGGCGCAAGATAGAGCAGAACGACGAGGAAGAGTAAGGCAAAAGGCAGGTCCAGAAGCGTGGTGATCATCTGACCTGTAAACATCTCTCGTAGCGCCTCGAACTGGCGGAACCGGGACAGGTGCTGGTTCACGTCCGAGCTTTGCATTTGGCCTAACGGCAGGGACATCAGTTTTCGGAACAAGGCTGTCATCAGCTTTTGTTCGCCGCGCCAGCCAATATATGTCAGCGCACGCGTGCGCATGTGGCGAAAACCCATGTCTGTTGCCGCGATGACGGCGACCCCAACGGCCAGTGACAGAAGCATATCAACCGATCCCGAGGGGATGATCCGGTCGTATACGGCCATGATGAGCAGCGGGGCGAAAAGGCCCAGGATGTTGCTGAGCATGGAGACAAACAAAAGACCCGGCAGGATCGGGCGGAGGTCGCGAAAGGCCTGTGATACGGTGATCTGCGCTTTCGCCTTGTGGTCAAAGGCAAAACGGTCGATCCGAAACAGGGTGCACCTGTGGCGGGGAAGCTTTTGAAATCGTGGATTTTCCGCCTTTGCGTCGTCAACCAGCACATGCCTGCCTTTGCTGCCGCGCGCAAGGAAGGCCGACCCATGATCGGGAAGCACCAAGGCCGGGCAGTCCGAGGCCGCGATCTCGTGCATCCGGCACCTGACCTGCGCGAAAGGTATTCCGAGATTGTCCAGGGTTTGTGCAATGTCCGTCGGTTGCAAGCGTTGGGAAAAGTGTGGAAACGCTTCGATCAGGCTTTCTCGGTCATGTTTCCAACCACTCGCCTGCAGGAGCGACTGGAAAAGCTGAGTGGTTTTTTCAATCGTCATAGTGGTCACGCGGCACCTCTCTTAATGCGGCACGTTTCACCAGTGTCCCGATGGGCGTCCACTTGCCATTGAAGCAGATCGGAGGTCTTGGGATTGACCAGCTGGGTGGATTGATCTGTCAGCTGCCGCAGCCGAGGGTCGGGGCTTGCGACCACCAAAGAGGGGCGTGGCGAAAGCGTTTTCAGACAGGTGGCCAAGGCCTGACGCTCCGGCGCATCAAGAACAGACGAGGGTTCATTCATCAGTAATATCCGAGGGCGCAACGCTAGGACTCGGGTCAGCGCGATCAGTTGTCGGTTGACCGGATCGCTCTCAAAACTCGACCCCTTGCCCAGCTGGGTATTGTAACCTTCCGGCAGCCGGTGAACACGCTGCTCCAAACCAAGCGTGGCAGCGATCTGTTTGGCATGTTCAGCCTTTTCGGCGCCACCAAACGCGGTCAGATTGTCCAGCAAGGTTGCTGAAAGGATCGCAGGGTCGCGCTCCAGCGCCACTATCCCGCCCGGACCAACAAGGGCGGGTCGTTCAGTTGTTGCAACCTCATCTATCAGGCAAGAGCCAGCGTTGGGCTTTTGATTGCCCAGAATGGTCGCAAAGAGGGCGTCGACCATCCAGCTTTCTTCCACTTCTATTAGTATTCCAGTGCCAGCTGGCACGTGAAAACACACGGGGCGACTAGCGGCCTCTTTGTTTTGCGGGTGTGACAGGCATAGTCCTTCGACCCGCAGATCACCTTTGAGCTTTTTGTGCCCGATCCAGCCTGGCTGTTGCTGAGAGATACTGTCCATTTCGCGCAATTTCCGCCGGGATAAAGCGACGCTTTCTGACTGAACCCATATCGCGATGATCTTGGTCAAAGGCTGAATGATACGACCATTCAAAAGCATACAGGCCGCCAATTCGGCAATTCCGATCATGTTCTGAATGACGAGATAAGCCCCCAGTAAGCCCATTGCGGCAACCATGATCTGCCCGAAAACAGCGCCAAAACTCTGCGCAAAACCCGAAAACAGGATCAGTTTGCGGCTGATCTCTACGGTCTGGTCCTCCAACAACTCAAACCTTCGGGCCATCTGAGGCTCCATCCGGTTGGCTTTGACCGTGGACAGGTTGGACAGAAGGACCGAGAGGAACGCATAGCGACGCGAGTCCAGAGCCTTTCGACGCTCAAACAGGGACCATTGCAGGTGTTTCATTACTCCCGCAAACAGTAAGACGATACAGAACGCGGCAACCGGGACCAGAGCCAACCACCCTCCGATCAAGCCGATCATGAGGGCGAACAGGATCGTAAATGGCAGATCAATGACGAGCGTCTGGCTCTGACCTGATTGGTGTTCTCGCAGTTGGCTGATCGCCATGTAGCGATCGAAATAGGTGCTGGCGGTGTCCTGAGCGAAGCGGATCGGATTTGCGTTCAATACCTGTTCCAGAAATTGGCGTTGGCGGGCGACGGCACTCTCTTCGGCCCCGGTTGTCAACAGAACAGAACGCGCCCAACGCAATGCAAACTCAAGCCCTACACAGACCACCAGTGCCCAGGTCAGGAGGCGCAACGTCTCGGTCGATTGAAAGGGGATGATACGGTCGAAGATCAGCAGAATGGTGATAGGCGCCAAAAGGGACAAGATGTTCAGGGAAAGCGACGCCGCCAGAAGCGGAATACCCATCCGCAGCCTTGTGCTGCGCTTGACCGACCTGTTCGCTTTCATGTGTTAACGCCCGTTTATTTGCCCCCTAGGTCTGGGGTCGCGGCGTTTAAGAACGTGTAAACATCAGGTCACAGGATGCGCTGAGTTTAGAAAAAATTGCATGTATTTCAGTAACTTTTGAGAAATCTCCACGTGCTACTGGTTTTTGGGAATCGTCAGTAGGTAAATCGGGGTTTTGCGATGAAAAAGCCGGACATTAATCTGAATTTTCAAGCGAATTCCGCGAAGTCTGAGCAAAGCGAAAAGCAGGATATTGCAGAAAATCTTTCACGGGCACCTGCAAGTTCGGCTGAGGACCCGACCAGGAGTACTCTGCATACCGGCGAACAGGCGCAAGGGGTGCTGGATGAAGCTCAGACCAGTGGCGGAGCACCTTCGGCGGGTGTCAATTTCGCTGAGAAAACGGTGGTTGAAGAAGGTGTTGAAACAGGCAAAGCAAGCGTACCGCAAAGCGTTGTCGCACGGGCTGGGTCGCCCTTAAATACGAGCCCATCTGGCGAAAGTGGGCAATCGGATCACCAAGAGAGGGTCTCCTCTGCTGAAACAACTGTCGGACCGCTTCCTACTGCCGATGTATCGGCGGAGTTGCCTGAAATTGCGCCTGCGGTCGAGCCGAACGCGCCCACCCCTCCGACAATTCCTGCGGCTTTGTCCCCTCAGCCACTGGAGGAACAAAACCAAGCCCCCAAGGATGTCATGCTCGATGGCTCAAGCCTATCAGAGAACGATGAAGGCGCGCTGGTCGGGACCATTACGGTGTTCGATCCGGATTCGGATGGGCCGCATCAGTTTGAGGTGTCTGATCCTCGATTCGAAATCCTCGACGGTCAGTTGCGATTGAAACCCGGCGTTGCGCTCGACCATGAAGACGCAAGCAGCGTAGAGGTGGATGTCACCGCTACGGATGAGGGCGGGTTGAGCTTGACTGAGCGTTTCACAATCGACGTTGCAGATGTGAACGAAGGCCCGGAAACTGTGTCTTTGGACAACACAACCCTAGCCGAAAACGCGATGGGGGCGACGGTCGGAAACATTTCTGTCGTGGACCCTGATCTGAATGACACCCACCGTTTTGAGATCTCGGATGAACGCTTTGAAATCTCCGACGGGCAATTGCGCTTGCGACCGGGTACCTCGTTGAACCACGAGGGTGAAAATCACATTGAAATCAGTATCAAAGCGACCGACGCCGGGGGTTTGAGCGTCACCGAAACCTTCTCGATATCGGTTCAGGATATCAACGAAGCGCCGATTGATCTGACTGTTCAAAACGGAACAGAAAACCTGATCCGGAACGGCAGCTTTGAGGAATTCGAGCTTGCACAGGGCCGGTGGAGGGGGTTTGACGATGATCAATCCGGTGCCTGGACCGATGCCAACGGGATCGAGATTTGGGACCGCCTGGGAGGGCTGCAGGCCTCGGACGGTGATCAGGTAATGGAGATGGACCATGGCTGGGGCATGGATAGCATCTCTCAGGTTGTGCAGACGCAAGAGGGGCAGCTCTATGATCTGGGCCTCGACCTGCGCGAGCGCCTTGCGAATGGCACCGATACGGTTGAGGTGTATTGGAACGACACTCTGGTTGCAGAACTTGATCCCAAATCGTCGGATTGGGAGACGTTCCAACTACAGGTTGTCGGTACAGGGCAAGACAAGCTGGACCTGCGTGAGGCCGAAGACCAGAATGACTCTTATGGCGCATTGGTCGACAATATCACTCTGACCGAAGCGCAGTTGACCGTGGCTGAACATGTCGCGGGTGCCGTGATTGGTCAGGTCCGGTTCGACGATCCTGATCACGGTGACACTCACCGGGTCGAAGTCTCAGACGATAGGTTTGAAGTGATCGAGGGGCAGTTGCGTCTAAAACCAAATGTTGCGCTTGATCGCAGTGAGGCTGAGGCCTTGACCATTGACGTGACTGTCATCGACGAAGGCGGGTTAAGCACGACCGAGACACTTTCGATCTCTATTGCAGACAGGCCCGATATGTCGATTGGCACCGGGTTTCACGCCAAACATTTCGATGCCGACCACAGCGTGACGCGACTTGAGGATGTGAATTGGGACGCCCCTGCAACGCATCAGGAGGTCACGACGGAGGTTAACTACGAAATCAGCCGCGGGTCCTTTTGGGAAGGCGGGTCGCGAAACACGTTCGGCGTTGAGGTCACCGGAACGGTACAGGTTTCCGAGGGTGGGACGTTCGCTTTCCATCTCGGAGCAGACGAAGGCGTTATGCTGATTGTTGATGGAGTGCCGGTCATCCATGAGGACGATTCACATGGAAATCAAACACGTTCTGGCCAGATTGACCTCGAACCTGGAGCGCATGCTATCGAAGTTCGGTATTTTGAAGGTTCGGGCCAAGCAGGCCTGAAGCTGGAATGGGATGGCCCCGGCCTTGACGGTCGACAGCTTGTTTCGGCCCCGGATGTTGCACAGGCGCAGGTTGTAGCGGGGACTCCGCTGGCCTTCGATATCGACACAGCAGCTTTGGGAATTGGCCAAGATACCCTGTTTTCCTTGGATGGATTGCCGCCCGGAACGCAGGTCGAAGTGCACGGTCAGACCTATGTTGCCGAGCCTGACGGGACCGTGGAACTGGGCGGCTGGCAGGGGGACTTGCTGATCATACAGCCTCCATTCGATTTCTCGGGCCCTATTGATGTGGCGGTACGTTCCTCTACACCAACCGAATTCGGTGGTAGCCAAGACGCTGTCCAGACAGTGTCGTTCGAGGTTCATCCGGCGCAGGTTTTTGCCCCGACTGCGCAAGTGAGTGGTGGATTTCAGGCCAGCTTTTTCGATTTGGAACATAGGCTTTCGAAATTGGACGACATTGATTGGAACGCCGACCCGACACATCAGGAAATCGTGTCTGAAATTCACTACAAAAACAGCGCTGACTCGTTCTGGGAAGGGGGGTCAAAAGACACCTTCGGTGCCCGCTTGGAGGGGCGTATTTCGGTCGAAGAAGGCGGCACATACACCTTCTTTGCCGGTGGGGATGATGGAGTCGTATTGTTGGTCAATGGTGTCGAGGTGATCGAGAATGATGGGCTGCACGCCTACAAGACCCGAGCCGGTCAGATCGAACTCGACCCCGGCACCCACGAAATTGAGGTCAGGTATTTCGAGAACTACGGGCATGCAGGGCTAAAACTGGAATGGGAAGGCCCTGATACCAAGGGTCGCGCCTTGGTGCAGGCGGACCCGGAACTGGCGATTGAAGAAAACGGGACGTTGGCGGTTGGAATTGACCTGATGGGTGCCAGCGATCAGGCGGATGTGGCAATTGCGGGGTTGCCAGCCAACAGCCTAATCGTCGGTGCTGAGGCGGCGGTGATGTCGGATGGAGGGCCGGTTGATGTGAGCGGCTGGGATATCGGCTATCTTGAAATCTCGCCGCCCCCGGGGTTTGAGGGCGCAATTGATGGCCAGATCGTGATCTCGGATACCGGCTTTAACGGCGCGCCGGTGACATCGACAACCGCGTTTTCGATGGATGTTGGTGATGTTGATGCGCTTACGAAACTCGATGCGCCGGATGAATTCGCGTTCTTCGCGAGTGCCTCGCACAACGGGGATGTAGTATCTTGGGATGCAGATTCTTCGGAAGCCGCGCATGACGAAGCTGACGATGTTCTAAATGAAGACGTGATCTCGCCATCACACTCCGAGATCACGAGCATTGAGACGGAGGCCTATGAAAGAGTCGATTGGTAGTCCGTGGCTGGCCTATTCGGACGTGGTTATGAAAAAATAGACCCACTCGCCCTTGAATTCCGGGTCGTTGGCGCGGGCGCCGGCGACTCGATCTTTGAGGAACTCAAGGTAAGGTCCTGCCGGTTCGATCAAGGGTCTTTCCTCATCAAAGAGGGGGGTCGACGCCGCGAAGGCTACCGCGATTTCTTGTCCGTACGGAGGGCCGATGGTGATAAAAAGGCCGGGGTCGCCTTGTTTCTCAGCGCCAATTTTGAATGCAGATTTGGCGGGTGTTCTTGCAAGCGGGACCGATGCGTTTGGGCTTAGGTGTATGACCTGACCGTCGGCGTCGAAATAGTCGACATAGATATAGGCGTCGTAGTCGGCTCCGGTCAGATCAAGGACCAGTTGCTGACCCGAGGCGTAGCGAAACTCGCGCGTGTGAATATCTTCGCCCACCAGCAGGGGGTTGGTGATCTGGTCGGTCGATTGTGGCAAGCCCACATCGACGATCCCGCTGAGCGCGCCGCATTGGGGTCGGGGAAGGATCAGCAGATTGTCGGTGACCTGAATATTGGCCCCCATCTGCGTCTGAAGCGCCGACAGGACAGGCCCGCGAAGGCCGTTTTCTGGGATATGACCGATCAACTCGAGAGTATTTGTTTCTGGACGGAACTGCACCTGAAGACGTGAGCACGGTACCTGGGTCAGCAGGCCATCTATGCCATCACGCAGGTCTTCAGCTGCCCGGCCCGCATCTTCGGGGCGCGTGAAACTTTGAAAGGCGGCGAGGCTTACGGGATCAATCGGGGAATCGCCGGTTGCCGAAAACACATCGGCCGCCTTGGCCTTTGGGACGTCCGGTTGGGTTTGGGTCAAAGCGACGGGCCGCGCCTGCACGGCCTGAGCGGCATCGAAGGAAGGTTGTGTCAACGCCACTGTATACGTCGGCGCGCGGTTGGATGACAGCGTGGTCGTCGGCAACTCGGCCGAGGTCAGGGTCACAGGAACCGCCTGTTCGGCAACGACAGGTTGCGGCTTTTCCGGAACGGCCGCCAGAGCCTGCGTTTGGCTGGCCACCTGGTCACTGGCCGCGAGGCTTAGAGCATTTGCGGTAATCTCTGGGGCCGAGGATTGTGGAATAGCGCCCTGCGCCAATCGTGCGCCGCTTGTTTCTTCGGTTGAGGTCGCCTTTGTATCCGGCTGCGCCTGCGCCGCGGTGCTTTGTTTCACCTGATGCGCCGAAAGCTGCATCCGTGTTTCCGGTACGGGCTGCTCGATCACGGGTTCAGGCTCTGTGGACCAAAGCAGAACGACCGCAGCCACAGCGTGAACGGCAACCGAACAGAACAGCGCGACGCCCCATATCAGCGGAGTGCGCGTCATCGGACCGGACCCGGAGGTGTAACGACCAGCACCACATCCCGTGCGCCCATCGACTCGAACGTGGCGATCAAGGGCAAGACCTCGCGCAGGGCGGCATCCTGATGGGCGTTGATGCGGAGCAGCAGGTCCGGCTGTTCTGACAGCGCCTCCTCAACCGATTGCGCGATCTGATCCGCCGAAAGCTCTGTTCCGTCCAGGGCCAATTGGCCATCGGCGCTGACTGACAGGGTCAATCCTCCCGCTGGCATATCCGCTCCGGATTGCGACACCGGCGGGGTCACGTCGAATGGCGCGGTGGCATCCATGCGTCCGATGAGCATGAAGAAGACCAGTAGGAAAAAGACGACATCTATCAGGGCGATGATGGTTTCGGGGTGGTGGCGTGGGGCAGGGCGGGTGATCCTCATGGGCGCGCCTCCAGCCGGACGACGCGCATGTTGGTCACGCCTGCGCGGGTGACGACGTCCATGACAGTAACCAGCGCCTGCATGCGGGCGCCGCCGGTGGGTAGGACGATCACCGGAGTTGCAGGGGCCTGGGCAATTCTGTCGGACAACAGTGCCTCAAGCGCCTCAGAGGTCAGTGATTGCCCGCGGAAATAGGGCGCTCCGTCGCTTCCGATACGGATCACCACGGCGCTGGCGGGTTCACCCGAGGTGCCGGAGGATGCTGGGCGGTCCGATTGAGACAAGGCCGGGATCATGTCGAGGTTCAGGTAGGTCGAGGTCACCATGAAGAACACCAGCAGGATCAACATCACGTCGATCATCGGCACCAGCGAGATCAGGGGCCGTGTCGGTCTGCATCTGTTCAAGCTCAGCTCGGCGGACATGTGTGATCCCTTACTGCGTGCCGCGTTCCTCGATCACCATCAGCTGCCCGACCGCGTTTTCGATCGCCTGAGCGCCCGCTTCTGCGCGACCCGATAGCAGCGATGCGCCAACAGCGGCGGGGATGGCGACCAACAGACCGGCGGCGGTGGTCAGCAGGGCCTGCCAGATCCCGCCCGCAAGGACCGAGGCATTGGCCGCGCCCTGCGCCAGCTCCAGCTCCTGAAACGACTGGATCATACCGGTCACGGTCCCCAACAGGCCAAGCAGGGGCGAGATCATCGCGATCAGCTCCAGCACGCGAATCCATGTGTTCATGGCAGCGAATTCCTGATTGCCGCGACGTGTCAGTTCGGCCATCAAGGCGGGCCCCTTGAACCCATCGTTCAGCGCCTGCATAGCATAGGCGCAGACGCGATCTGCCGGAGATTTCCCTGCAGCGACGGCCGCCTGCGCCGCCTGCCTGTCGCCCTTGGACCACTGCACTAGTGCTGTGTCCCTCGCGTCTCCGCCGGATCGAACCGGGGCCAGTTGCATCGCCTTGATGACGATCAAAGTGACTGAAAGCAGCGACAATGCGCCAAGGATTGCGATGATTGGGCCTCCTGCGCCCAGTGTCTCAAGCCCGAACATGATCTACTGCGCCAGATTGGCTGAGGTCTTGCTGCCCAGCGTCAGCAGCGGGAAGCAATCCAGAGGTTCGGCGTTCTGAGGCTTGCAGGCCGGCAGGTCGTGCAGCAGCACCTCTGAGATATTGGCGCATTCGATCTCGGGGATTTCGAACAGTTTCAGAACGGTGCGTTGAACGGGCAGGGGGGCCGCGTCGATGGACAGCAGCCGGTCGATCACACCATTGCCGTCGAGGATGGCCAGCGACATCTCGAATTCTTCGAAACTGTTGTCGGTCTGATTGCGAAACAGGAAGAACGCGCGGCATCCTCCGCCGTCGGCGGGTTCGAATTTGTTCAGCTCGATTCCAAGGCGGCCCTCATCGGCCTGCGCGGTTGCGGCCATCAGTGTCAATGCAACTGCGCCGAAAAGCGGTTTTCTCATCTTCCTACCTCTGCTGCCGGTCGTTGAACCCACACCCGATGTCGTATGTCGTGGGTCTTAGCCCTGAACATTGCAGAAACAGGGCGCGTGCGGGAAGATATTTCTGCAATGGGTCACGTTTGCGGTGGAGTAATGACCTTGCCCCAACGTAAACAAACGGTACGACCGCTCGGGAATATGTGTATATTGATCTCGACCTGGTCCGCGCATTGCGACCGATTAACCACACAAGCCGCAGAGGAAACGGGAAGTGTTTGCGAGTTTCGCCATCATGTGAACTAATTCATACACAAGATTGCAGGCGCTGCTGTAAGCGATTCAACAAGAACAACAAGCTGCGATCGAACAGGACGGTATTGGGAATAAAATGGACCTTTCATCTTATCTGGAGCCCAGAGACGACGAACCCCCCAGCGGTGAAAATCTGGAATACGATCCGGCCTTTACGGACCTTGAGATCGCGGCCCAGCCGGGCGAAGAGCGTCAGATGGGCGATGAGGTCGTTGCGGCCGAAGAACAGGACTGGCGCGATGTCGAGGAAAAGGCCCTCGCCGTCATGGAAAAAAGCCATGACATTCGCGCCGCGATCTATCTGGCCGAGGCTGTTTTGCACACAAAGGGCCTTCCCGCCTTTGCCTCAGCCGTGGGCTATGTGAAATCTCTGCTGGAAGACAATTGGGACACATGCCACCCCGAGCTGGATGAAGACGACGGCGATGCCACTATGCGCATAAATGCGGTGCGCGGTCTGGCCTCGTCTGATCGGATGGTACGCGCCTTGCGTCGGACCGCTTTGACAGACAGCCGCATGTTCGGTCGGATGACCCTGCGCCATCTGGATGTCGCCGAAGGTCGCATCAATATGCCCGCAGATCTGGACGACGCGCCGGATGCAACCGGGGTTGCGGCCGCGTTCAAGGATACCGATGACGAGGTGTTGGAGGCCAATGCCGATGCAGCGTCCGCGGCTCTGGATGATGTTGAGGCAATCGACGCTGTATTCGGCGACAAAACGCCCGGAGAAGGCCCGGATCTGACGCCTCTGTCCGATGCGCTGAAAAGCATCAAGCAGGCGTTGGCCAGCTATGCCGATGTGGGCGAGGCCGAAGAAGACGATTCCGGCGACGATGACAGCCCAAGCAGCCCATCGGGTGCACCGGCCGCGCCGATGGCGTCGGGCGGTGGCGGCGGTGGGGCGATCAACACGCCCGAAGATGTCACGCGGATGCTGGAGCGCATCATGGATTATTATGCCCGGTGCGAGCCCTCCAGCCCGCTGCCAATTTTGCTTGAGCGTGCCAAGCGCCTTGTGAATGCCGATTTTCTGACAATTATCGAAGATATGGCAAAAGAAGGTCTGGATGAGGTGCGCCAGATCGGCGGCATTAAAGAAGAAGACGATGACGATTATTGATCCGTTTGGGCGCAAGCCGAACACCGGATTGAAAAGAAACACTGATGGATGAATCGAGGAGCATCAGATGGCTGACAGTTCACAAAAATTTATAGCTCGGAACAGGGCTCCGAGGGTTCAGATCGAATATGATGTTGAACTCTATGGTGCCGAAAAAAAGGTCCAGCTGCCCTTTGTCATGGGCGTCATGAGCGACCTTGCCGGGAAATCCGAGGTCGAGCAGCCCGCCGTAGCCGACCGCAAGTTCCTGGAAATTGACGTCGACAATTTCGACGACCGGATGAAGTCGATGGCGCCGCGCGCGGCCTTTACCGTGCCGAACACCCTGACGGGTGAGGGCAATCTGGCCGTCGATATCACGTTCGAGAGCATGGATGATTTCAGCCCCGCCGCGATTGCCGCGAAGGTTGAACCTCTCAAGGAGCTGCTGGATGCGCGCACCCAGCTGTCCAACCTGATGACATATATGGATGGTAAAACCGGGGCCGAGGATCTGATTTCGAAAATCATGCAGGATCCGTCGCTGCTGAAGACACTTGCAGCCCAGCCCAAACCCGGCGCTGACGCCGCCGAGGAGGAGTAAAAGATGGCCGAAGAAGAAGCCAAGGTAGAAGCCGCCGAAGGCGCAACAGCATTTGGATCCTCGGAATTTGAGGCGCTGTTGACCAAAGAATTCCGCCCCAAGTCGGATCAGGCGAAAACCGCTGTTGAAAGCGCGGTCAAGACGCTGGCCGAACAGGCGCTGGCCAACACTGGCCTGATCTCGGACGACGCGCTGCGCTCGATCGAAGGGATCATAGCCGAGATCGACAAGAAGCTGACCGAGCAGGTCAACCTGATCCTGCATCATGAAGACTTCCAGCAGATGGAAGGCGCGTGGCGCGGTCTGCATTATCTGGTGAACAACACCGAAACCGACGAGATGTTGAAAATCCGCGTGATGAACATCTCGAAGAAAGACATGCACAAGACCCTGCGCAAGTTCAAAGGAACCGCGTGGGATCAGTCGCCGATCTTCAAGAAGCTCTATGAAGAAGAGTTCGGCCAGTTTGGTGGTGAGCCCTACGGCTCGCTGGTGGCGGATTATCACTTCGACCACAGTCCGCAGGATATTGAGCTGCTGGGCGAGATGTCCAAGATCGCCGCTGCGGCGCATGCGCCTTTGATCACCGGGGCCAAGCCCAGCCTGTTCCAGATGGACAGCTGGTCGGAACTGGCCAACCCGCGTGATCTGACCAAGATCTTCCAGACGCCGGAATATGCCGCATGGCGCAGCCTTCGCGAAAGCGAAGATTCCAAATATGTCGGCCTGGCGATGCCGCGCTTCCTGGGTCGTCTGCCTTATGGATCGAAAACCGAACCGGTCGAGGAATTCGCGTTCGAAGAAGACACCACCGGTGCCAACAGCGATAGCTACAGCTGGGTCAACGCGGCCTATGGTATGGCCGTGAACATCAACCGCTCCTTCAAGGAATACGGCTGGTGCTCGCGCATTCGTGGCGTGGAAAGCGGTGGTACCGTCGAAGGCCTGCCCGCGCATACATTCCCGACTGACGATGGCGGCGTGGACATGAAATGCCCGACCGAGATCGCGATCTCGGACCGTCGCGAGGCGGAACTGGCCAAAAACGGCATGATGCCTCTGATCCACCGCAAGAACAGCGATTCGGCGACCTTCATCGGCGCGCAATCGCTGCACAAGCCGGCGGAATATGATGATGCGGATGCAACCGCGAACGCCAATCTGGCGGCGCGCTTGCCCTATCTATTCGCGACCTGCCGATTCGCGCATTACCTGAAATGCATGGTGCGTGACAAAGTTGGCTCGTTCAAAAGCCGTCAGGATATGGAATCCTGGTTGCAGGGCTGGATCAACCAATACGTGGACTTCAACGCCGATATCTCGGCCGAAGCGGAAAAAGCACGTAAGCCTTTGGCCTCGGCCGAGGTGGTTGTGGAAGATGTCGAAGGCAATCCGGGCTACTACACGTCCAAATTCTTCCTGCGCCCGCACTATCAGCTGGAAGGCCTGTCGGTCTCTCTGCGTCTCGTATCGAAACTTCCGTCCGAAAAAGCTGGATAAAGGTCAAAAAAATTGGCGGCATGTGATGTGTTTCACTGCCGCCGCTACGACCCTCCGGTAAACCGGGTTTAGAAACTAGAAAAGAGGAAGGCTAAAATGGAAAACGTATTTGTACAGATGGACTTCCCGGGCGAAGCACGGGAAAAACAGCACAAAGATTGGATCGCGGTTAAGTCGATTTCGTGGGAGGTTGAGCGGACGCTGGACATGTCCGACATGGGCACCACACAGCGCGGTTATGCCAACGCGAATTTCGGCAAAGTGACTCTGAACACCGAGCTCAGCAAAGCGTCTGCCAAGATCATGACCTATGTTGCATCGGGCAAGTCGAACTCGGAAATGCTGATCCACATGTGCCGTTCTGGCGACGACGAAAAGAAAGGCATGGAGCCTTATCTGATCATCAAATTGCGTGACGCAATCGTGGACAGCTACTCGGTCGATGGTGGCGAAGACTCGATCCCGTCGGAAACCTGGACCGTCGCGTATCGCGGCATCTCGGTTAAGTACAAGATTGCCGATTTCAAAACCGGCAAGCTCAGCGATTGCAACGAGTTCCTGTGGAACCTGGAAACCGGCGACGTCAGCTAAGGTTTCAAACAACTACGGGTCCCGGTGGCATTTGCCGCCGGGGCTTTTGCACTTTTTCCATCCTGACTGCGCGAGGGTTACATGACGCCGGAAGAGCATCTTAAATCAGGCGATCTGGCGGCCACATTGGCCTCTCTGCAAGATAAAGTCCGTGCCAATCCCGCAGACGCCAAGCTGCGGATTTTTCTGTTTCAGCTGCTCTGTGTGATGGGTGACTGGAAACGCGCGATCACCCAGTTGAAACTGAGCGCGGAGATGGATGAAGCGGCCACGATGATGGCCAAAACCTACCGCGAGGCCATAATTTGCGAGGTTTATCGCGAAAAGGTTTTCGCGGGTGAAAAGACCCCGATGATTTTTGGTGAGCCGGAAGAGTGGCTGGCCCATCTGATCGAGGCACAGAAATTGACAGCTGGCGGGCATTTCGACCAGGCCGCCGAGCTGCGCGCAAAAGCATTTGACGCTGCGCCCGCGACATCCGGTACGGTGAATGGCGAAGCGTTCGAATGGATCGCGGATGCCGATATGCGGCTGGGGCCGGTCCTCGAAGTGATTGTGAACGGCCGCTATTTCTGGCTGCCCTTTTCTCAGATCGTGCGGATCGACATCGAACCGCCCAGCGACCTGCGTGACGCGGTCTGGACAGCCTGCACGCTGACGGTTGCCAGCGGAGGGGAACTCGCCGCCCTGATACCAACACGCTATGCCGGGTCGACCGAGCAGGGCGATGATGCCGCCCGTCTGGCGCGGGCGACCACTTGGGTCGATGCCGGTGGCGAAACTTTTGTCGGGCTGGGCCAGCGTTTGCTGACAACAGACAAGTCCGACATCGCGTTGCTGGACATTCGCGAACTGGTTCTGGACGTGGCGGCCGGGGCCGGGGAAACGGCGGGAGATGGCTGAGAAGACCCTTGCCGAACGCCTGCAACCCTCGCTTCTGGATCGGTTGACGGATGACGCGCCGGATCAGTTGAAAGAGGGGCGGGATTCCCGCGTGATTGACGTCGGGCGCCTGCGCGAGATCATTCAGCGCGATCTGTCCATGTTGCTCAACACCACCGATCAATCCGATTTGATTGACGAGGATGTCTATCCTTATGCCTCCAAATCAGTCCTGAACTACGGCATCCGCCAGACTTCGGGCTCGTTCTCTACCCTGCGTCAAGCCCAGCGCATTCAAACGTCCATTGCCGATTCTATCGAGGTGTTTGAACCTCGGATCGTGAAAGGGTCGATCGCGGTCGAATTGCGCTCGGAAAAGCAATCGGGCGAGATGCATGTGGATTATGACATCCGCGCCGTGATGTGGGCGCAGCCCATGCCTCTGGAATTGTATCTGCGCAGCCGGGTCGACGTGACCACCGGCGAAGTCTCGATCGAGCGGAGCTAGGCGCGATGGATACACGGCTTCTGAAACACTACGAAACCGAACTGGCCTTCCTGCGTGAAATGGGGGCCGAGTTTGCCAATGCCTACCCCAAGATCGCCTCGCGCCTCGGGATGGAAGGGATCGAGGTTGTCGACCCCTATGTGGAACGTCTGCTGGAAGGCAGCGCATTTCTGGCGGCTCGGGTTCAGCTGGAACTGGATATGCAGTTCCCGACTTTCACCTCGAACCTGCTTGAGATTGTCTATCCGCATTACCTGGCCCCGACACCGTCGATGATGGTGGCGCAGATGGAGCCCGACATCGGCAATGCCGCGCTGAAAGAGGGCTACCCGATCCCGCGCGGTACTACGCTGCGCGCGCGCTTGGCCGAGGGCGAGCAGACCGCGTGTGAGTTCACCACGTCCTCGAACCTCACCCTTTGGCCGATTGAAATCACCGAAGCCGAGTACATCGACGGTCGCGGAGAGTTGGTGGCTGCCGGGGTCGCGCGCGACACCGACGCGCGCGCTGGTATTCGCTTGCGATTGAACCGCACCGACGGCGAGCCGATGGCCGAGCTGGGAATGGACAGCCTTGTGATGCATCTGGATACCCAGAGCGGCAAGGCTTGGGCCCTGCATGAACTGCTGGCCACCCAATGTGTTGGGCTGACGGGCCGCTCGACGGACCGCCGCGCGGACTGGACCACCCGGCTGACGACTGCGGATGTCGTGCCCAAAGGGTTTGACGCGGATGAGGCCCTGTTGCCAACCCCGCGCCAGTCCTTCGACGGTTATCGCCTACTGCAGGAGTATTTTGCGATGCCGGAAAGGTTCCTCTTTGTGGAACTGACAGGCTTGCGGCCCGCGCTTGAGAAATCGGCGGGCACGGATGTGGATATCTACATCCTGTTGCAGGACGGGATGCGCGATGTTGCCCCCGCTGTGACCCCTGCGGCCTTTGCGTTGAACGCGGTGCCTGCGGTGAACCTGTTCCACCGCCGCTGCGACCGGGTGCACATCACCCAGATGGACACGCAGCATCATGTGGTGCCCAACCGTACTGCGGGTCTCGACTATGAGATTTTTGGGATTGAACGTGTCACCGGCATTCAATCGGATGAAGAGGGGGACATTCCTTTCCGCCCCTTCTATAGCGACACTGACCTGACGGCTGCGGGCGACAATCACTCGGCTTATTACACGATCAAACGCCGGATGCGGCAGCGCAATGAAAAGGAACGGCTACGGGGCGTGCGGACCTCGTATCTGGGGTCCGAGGTCTACCTGACATTGGTCGACCGGGCACAAGCGCCCTATCCCGGATCGTTGGAACAATTGGCGGTTGAGGCGCTGTGCTCCAACCGTGATTTGCCCCTCTTGCTGGCCGCGGGCGGCGACGACGTCTTTCACCTGCCCGATGGTGGTCCGGTAAAGACAATCCGGACGCCGGTGACACCGACGCGCCCGCACGCGACCTTGGCTCAGGGTGATGCTGCGTGGAAACTGATCAGCCATCTCAGCCTCAATTATCTGTCCATCGCAGGCGACGGGAAAGAAGGCGGGGCGGGCGCTTTGCGCGAACTGCTCGGTATTTATGCTCCACTCGGCAACCGCGTGACCGAGAAACAGCTTGAGGGCGTCGTCTCGGTCTCCAGCCGACCCATCGTGCGCCGAATGAGCGACGAAGTCCTCAGCACGGCGGTGCGCGGGTTAGAGATCACGCTGGGCTTTGACGAAAGCTTCTACGAAGGCACCAGCGTCTATGTGCTGGGCGCGGTGCTCGAGCAGTTCTTCCGCAAATACACCACGATCAACAGCTTCACGGAAACCGTGTTGAAAACCGAACGACGAGGAGAGATTGCCAGATGGCGACCAGCGGCCGGACTGGGCAGGATCATCTGAGCCTGCTGGCCGCGCTGGCGGCTGATCCTGAAAGGCATCATGTCTTTCAGGCCTTGCGGGTGATCGAAGCGCATTACGCAGATGCGCCGCGTCTTGGTGAATCGCGCCGCCCGCGCGAGGATCGCGTGCGTTTGGGGCAGGACGTCTCACTGGCTTTTCCGCCCAACACGCTGACGCGGTTTGAACCAGCGACAGACGGCGCGCCGGGCAAGCTCAACAACCTGTTCTTTGGCTTTTTTGGTCCGCAAGGCCCTCTGCCCCTGCACCTGACCGAGTTCGCCCGTGACCGTCAGCGCAACCACCGCGACCCGACTTTCGTGGCCTTTGCCGATATGCTGACTCACCGGATGATGAGTCTGCTCTATCGTGCCTGGGCCGCAGCGGAACCGGCGCCCAGTTTCGACCGAGGCGATGATCCGTTTGAACAGCGCGTGGCGGCTTTGGCCGGGTTCAAGGGCGAAGACTACAGCGACCGTGACGCGATGCCGGATATGCTGCGCCGTTTCTTTGCGGGGCATCTTGGGTCAGGGACGAAAACGGTCGAAGGCCTGATCGCGATCCTGTCGGATTATTTCGGGGTCGAGGCGCATGTGCAGCAGTTCGTCGGCTCTTGGTTGGAGCTGGAGCCGGACGACACTTGGCAGCTCGGCTCTCCAGCGCGATTGGGGCAATCCACCAGCATCGGCAACCGCGTCTGGTCGCGCGCGGCCAAGTTCCGTATTCGCATCGGGCCACTGTCGCTGGAAGATTACAAACGCCTGCTCCCCGGCGGCGTGTCTCAGGAACGGATGGAGGCGATTATCCGCACCTATGCCGGTGACACCTTGGATTGGGAGGTCAATCTGGTGCTGGCCGGTGATGAGGTGCCGCGCGCCTCGCTAGGTGGAACGACGCAGCTGGGTCATACCAGCTGGATTCGAACCCGCGATGATCCTGAACAGAACCGCTCGGATGCGGAAGATCTGATCCTGTATCCCGGATATGTATCACAAGAATTCGAGGCCGAAGAACTGGCCCATAACGAGAGGTATTGAAGATGACGGAAATCAGCCGCGTGTCGCTGTTCGGTAAGCTGAACAAGCTGGGTTATCAGGCCATTGAAGGGGCCACCGTGTTCTGCAAGATGCGGGGCAATCCGTATGTCGAAATCCAGCATTGGCTGCATCAGATCCTGAACGGTCAGGACAGCGACATTCACCGAATCATCCAGCACTACGACCTGGATCCGGGCAAGATCGCATCGGAGCTGACGCGCAGCCTGGATATGCTGCCGCGTGGGGCGTCCTCTATCTCGGATCTATCCGATCATCTGATGGACGCGATGGAGCGCGGTTGGGTTTGGGGTTCGTTGCTGTATTCCGACAGCAAGGTGCGGACGGGCTATCTGATCCTCGGGATGCTCAAAACGCCTGCACTGCGCAACATCTTGGCCAGCATGTCGCCGGAACTGGCAAAGATTGGCGCGGATGATCTGGCCGACAGTTTTGCTGAGGCCACCGATGGCTCACCTGAGGACTCGCTCGGCGCGCAGGATGGCTCGAACGTGGGTGGTGGCGCCGAGCCGGGTGAGGCCAGCGGCGCGATGGCCCCCGGCGCGATGGGCAAGGGTGAGGCGTTGGAGCAGTTTTGCACCGACCTGACCGAACAGGCCCGCAATGGTGAGATTGACCCAATCGTGGGTCGTGACGAAGAAATCCGCCAGATCGTCGACGTATTGATGCGCCGTCGTCAGAACAACCCGATCCTGACGGGTGAGGCGGGTGTGGGCAAAACTGCCGTGGTCGAAGGGTTTGCTCTGCGGATTGCTCGTGGTGACGTGCCGCCTGCGTTGAAAGATGTGCGCCTGTTGGTTCTGGATGTGGGCCTGCTGCAAGCGGGCGCGTCGATGAAGGGTGAGTTTGAAAACCGCCTGCGTCAGGTGATTGATGAGGTTCAGGCCAGCCCGACTCCGATTGTGATGTTTGTCGATGAGACTCATACGTTGGTCGGGGCCGGGGGCGCTGCCGGGACCGGCGACGCGGCCAACCTGCTGAAACCGGCGCTGGCGCGCGGTACGTTGCGCACAATCGGCGCGACCACATGGGCCGAGTATAAGAAATATATCGAGAAAGACCCGGCTCTGACCCGTCGTTTCCAAGTCGTGCATGTTGAAGAACCCGATATCCCAAAAGCGGTTCTGATGATGCGCGGCATCGCCTCGATGCTGGAAAAACACCACCGCGTGCAGGTGCTGGACGAAGGGATCGAGGCGGCAGTGACGCTGTCCGCGCGCTATATCCCAGCGCGGCAACTGCCGGACAAATCGGTCAGCCTGCTGGATACGGCCTGCGCGCGGGTCGCGGTGTCTCAGCACGCGGTTCCGGCTGAGGTGGATGACAGCCAGCGCCGGATTGAGGCTCTGACCACCGAATTGGAGATCATCGAACGCGATGAGACTGCAGGCTATGACGTCGCCGACCGGCGCGAGGCCGTGAATACCGCGAAAGAGGCGGAAGAGGCGCGGTTGGCCGAACTCAACGGGCGTTGGGAGGCTGAAAAGAAAGTGGTCGAAGAAATCCTCGACCTGCGCGCCAAGCTCCGCGCTGGCGGGCAAGAGGTCGAAGGCACCGGCACTGCCGAAGGCGAAGCCGCGACCGAAGAGGCTCCGGACGCACAGCCCATCGACCGTGAGGCACTATTGGCCGAACTAAAAGCCAAGAACGCCGAGTTGGAAGAAGTGCAGGGCGATAGCCCATTGATCCTCCCCATCGTCGATCATCAGGCGGTGGCGAGCGTTGTTGGCGACTGGACCGGTATCCCCGTGGGCCGCATGGTCAAGGATGAGATCGAGACCATTCTGAACCTCGAAAACCGTCTGGCCCAACGTGTGATTGGCCAGGACCACGCGATGAAGATGATCGCCAAGCGGGTTCAGACCAGCCGCGCGGGACTCGACAATCCGAACAAGCCTATCGGGGTGTTCATGCTCGCAGGCACCAGCGGTGTCGGTAAAACCGAAACCGCTCTGGCCTTGGCCGAGGTGCTGTATGGCGGCGAACAGAATGTTATCACCATCAATATGTCCGAATACCAGGAGGCCCACACTGTCAGCAGCCTGAAAGGCGCCCCTCCGGGCTATGTCGGCTATGGTGAAGGTGGCGTGCTGACCGAAGCGGTACGGCGCAAGCCATACTCGGTCGTGCTGCTGGATGAGGTCGAAAAGGCCCATCCTGACGTGCATGAGATCTTTTTCCAGGTTTTCGACAAAGGCGTCATGGAGGATGGCGAGGGCCGCGTGATCGACTTCAAGAACACGCTGATCCTGCTGACATCGAATGTCGGCACCGAGATGATCATGGACATGTGCGCCGATCCGGATCTGATGCCCGATCCGGAAGGTATGGCCAAGGCGCTGCGCGATCCGCTGCTCAAGGTGTTCCCGCCAGCGCTGTTGGGACGTCTGGTGACGATTCCATATTATCCGCTCAGCCCCGAGATGTTGGGCGAGATCACAAAGCTACAACTTGGCCGAATCAAAAAGCGCGTCGAATCTGCTCATGGTGTACCATTCGAATACACCGACGCCGTGGTGGACGAGATCGTCAATCGTTGTCAGGAGCTGGACAGCGGTGGTCGTATGATCGACGCGATCGTGACCAATACAATGCTGCCGGATATCTCGGCAGAATTCCTAAAAAGAATGATGGAGGGCGAAGAAGTTTCCAAAGTCGTGATCGACGTCACAGACGGGGACTTCACTTACGGGTTTGATTGAGCGCAACGCATGATGCGTCTGACCGAGAAAGGGGACACTTTATGAAGGCGACTATGACACCGGAACTGGATCAGAAATGGTGGTCCAAGAACAAACCGAAGCTGATGAAGAAAACCGGCCTGGGCGATGCTTTGAAAGCATACCAGGTCGCCGAAGATCAGATGGATTGGGACAAGACTTTGAAAGCCTTGTCCAACGTCAAGCGCAAGGTGGCCGAGGCTGTAAAGCTTGCAGGCAGCAAGCACTCGGATACTGTGACGGTCCTGAAGAAGTACCCCAAGATCATCGACAAGAAAGAAAAGGAACTCGAGGAAAAGAAAAAGGATGCAGCGGCTCGGGCCAAGTCGGCCTCGACTGATGCGCCCAAGCAGAAACTGGGTAAGTCGGTTGTCATCTGGAAAAAGGATCTGGGCACCGAGATTACCAAGAAATACAAGCCCGACTGGCTGAAAGAGCTGAAGGGCTATGCGTTCCAGTTGAAGCTGAACGATGATCTTTTGGATGTCCTGGAAGATGAAGGCGACTACGTCACGCCTCAGCAGATGGTGGATGACGCCAATGCGGTGACTGACAAACTGGTTGCCTTAATCGCCAAAGAGCTGATGGCGACGGATGCGGCGATCAAGAAGGCCAGCGACGCAAAGAAACGCGCGGCGTTGATCAAGGGGTTCGACGACAAGCTGGCGACCATCATGAACGGCGCCAAAAAGCACTATGAGTCGATCCCGGCCAAGCGCTGGCAGGCCTTTGTGAAGCGCAAGCAGCAGTACAAGGACTATAAGGTCAAAACCGGCTTTGACATCACTCTTGGCGTGTTGGGTGTCGTCGGCGGGGCCGCGGGTGTGGCCGGTGCGGCCGCAACAGGCGGCGCGTCGCTGGCGTTGGGGATCGTCTCGCTGGTGCGGGGTGTTGCTCAACTGGCTGATAAGATCAAGGACGCTGCGCAAGAGGCCGAGAAGGTCGAAAAGAACCTCAAAAGCGATCTGGACACGCTCCTCAAGCGGTATCGCACCGCGGAAGGCGAGGCCAAAAAGCAGGTTCAGGGCGGTGCCGAGGTTGGTGCCTCAGTCCTAAAGGGTATTTTGGGCACCGATACGCCGTTCCTGGCCACTCTGCCGAAATGCGACAAGAACTATGGTCTGTGGCAAAACAAAGTCGCCGGGCTTGAAGTTGGCGGGCGCAAACTGTCTCAGGCGATCATGAAAGGTCTGCAGGAATGCGACAAGCTTGAGAAAGCAATGAAGCAGGCAGACGCGAAGAAGGCCGGTAAGTATCTGGACAAGCTCAAGAAAGCCCGTGCCTCGTTGCAGAAGGGTCTGGACGGGTGTTCGGATATGATGAAGCGGGTCTCGGACGCGGACAAGAACGCGCCGAACCTCAAGAAGATGCTGGATGCGCTGAATTCGAGCAATCCGAAATACGCACAGATCTTCGACAAGGTATTCCCGGTTGTCGTCAACCTGACGCTGGCGGGTGCAAATGCCGGGGTTGGTTTCAAGGAAGCGTCGAGCACGCTTGATACGGTCAACACGGCGCTTGGGCTGTTCAACGACATTGCCTCGGAAGGCAAGGATCAGCTGGAAGAAGCGATCGGCTAAGCGGCGGGGCGGCGCCCGTGGCCCAAAGCCACTTGGCGCCGACCTCATCCGGCAGGAACGAAAACGGAATATAGGCGCGAAAAAATGGCAAAGCAGACAGTTACACCTCACAAGTTTTACGTGGTCGATCTCATCCGGTCGAAGCCCAAGCTTCAGTATATCGAGATCCCCAGCTACCGCGTTGACGTCAAATTCGAAGTCACGGCCAAGGGTCCGGTGCCGTCGACTACGCTGAAACGTCTTGAAGCGGCCGGCATGAAGGAGCTGGAGCGCTATGAGACGGTGATCAGTCAGGAGGCGGTCAAGCTCGACAAGAAAGTCGCCGAGCTGATGAAGACGCCGGGTCAGAAATCTCAGGCCGAAGCCGAGAAGATGATCCAGGCCACCAACCAGATGATCAAGAACGCCCTGCGGTCGGCCGAAGGGGCCGCTCAGGTGGCGATCGAAAAGCAGATCAAGGTTGAGGCGAATAAGGACAAGTTGCTGAAAGAGGCGCGGGTCAAGACCACGCTGAAGGTGACCGCGGGTGTGATTAAGATCGGCACGGCTGTCACGCGGCTTGTGGCGACCTCGGGCGCGGATGTCATGGCCTACAAGACAATTGTCAAACAGGTCTACGATCTGGGCAAAGAGGTTCAGCAGCAGTTGAAGGGTGAAGAAAAACTGCGCAAGGATCTGGAAGGCGCCATCCAGAAATATATCACGCTGCGCGGCACTTCGATCATGCAGGCGGCTGAGCGGCAGGGGATTACCGATACGTCCGGAATCTCGGTCAAGAAACCTATGGAAGCAATCAAGAAGCTGACCGCCAAGGCGCTCGCCATGGGAGATGAGGTCACCAAGGGCCGCGATGCCAAGAAGATCGCCAAGGAAATCGCGGATTTCGCGATCAAGGGCTATCAGGTCTATCAAAAGGACTCGAACAAGAAGCGCGCGCTCTATCGTGAGCATACGACGAAGACGCGCCATAAGGTCGATGATCTGGGCAAGGCCGCTGACAAGCTGATGAAGGCTGCGAAGTCGCAGAAAACCTTGAAAGAGGGCGTCAAGCTGGGGGCCGAATGCATGGCCGTCAAGCGAGAAGCCAGCGCTATGGCCGCCAAGCTCGAGGAACGTCAGAAGTTCCTGGCCGAGATGGAGGCTCTGATGGAAGGCAACGGTCTGAAAGTGGATGACACCACGATTATGGACAAGCTGAAGAAGCTGGACAAGATGACGGTTCTGAAAGAGACCAAGACCATGTTTACCTCGGTCAAAGGGGTCTACAAACTGGTGGACGGAATCAGCGACGTCGTTGGTTAAACACGTAAATCTTCGGGTGTGGGTTGCCGCGCCCGACACCCAAAGCAACAGGAGGTGTTGGTGGAACCCGGTATCGAGAAGAGCGAAACGCTCCGCGACACCGTGCGCGAGTTTGTCGAGCGTAAGGCTGTGACCAACACTATTCTTGGCGTGATCATTTTCAACGCGATCACGCTGGGGCTATCAACTTCTCCTTCGGTTCAGTCGAGTATCGGCCCGACCCTGGTTGTGATCGACAAGATCGTGCTGGGCATTTTCGTGGCCGAGCTTTTGCTGAAATTCTATGCCTACCGGTTGAGCTTCTTCAACAACGCCTGGAACATCTTTGACCTTGTTGTTGTTACGCTGGGTTTGCTGCCCAATCGCGACGGGCTGTCCGCGCTGCGTGGGTTGCGCGTCATCCGGGCGATGCGTTTGCTATCGGTCATCCCTCAGATGCGGGCGGTGGTCCAGGCTTTGCTCGACGCGCTGCCAGGTATGGGCGCGGTGATCATCATGATCTCAATCGTGTTCTACGTTTTCGCGGTCATGGCGACGCTGATGTACGGCCCGGATTTCCCGGAATGGTTCGGGTCCTTGGGTAAATCGCTCTATTCCCTGTTCCAGATCATGACGCTGGAAAGCTGGTCGATGGGCATCGTCCGCCC
Source organism: Ruegeria sp. AG1 (assembly GCF_056541705.1). Taxonomy (NCBI): domain Bacteria; kingdom Pseudomonadati; phylum Pseudomonadota; class Alphaproteobacteria; order Rhodobacterales; family Roseobacteraceae; genus Ruegeria; species Ruegeria sp. AG1. The sequence continues at coordinate 162,976 of NZ_JBQFYU010000003.1, forward strand.
AGTGATGGAGGTCCATCCCACCGCCTGGATCTTCTTCGTGCCCTTCATCGTCATCACCGCGTTTTCGGTTCTGAACCTGTTCATCGGTCTGCTGGTCAACACCATGCAATCCGCCGTGGAGGACGAGTCGGTTGAAGAGTTCTCGCACCTGCGTGATTTGGTGCGCAGTGAGACCGACATCGTGGACGATCACGTCAAGGAACTGCTGGTCGAGGTTCGCGCCCTGCGGCGTGAAGTGGCCGAGTTGAAAGGTCAGGCCGATGGCTGACAGCTCTCAGAAATTCATCGCCCGCAATCGGGCGCCGCGCGTTCAGATTGAATATGATGTGGAGCTTTACGGGGCCGAGAAAAAGGTTCAACTGCCCTTCGTCATGGGCGTGATGAGCGATCTCTCCGGCAAGTCAACGGTCGAAACGCCCGCAGTCTCGGATCGTAAATTCCTTGAGATTGATGTCGACAATTTCGACGACCGCATGAAGGCCATGGCCCCGCGTGTCGAATTTGCCGTGCCCAATACACTGACAGGTGAGGGCAATCTGGCCGTCGATCTGACTTTCGAGAAAATGGCCGATTTCACCCCGGCCCAGATCGCGTCAAAAATCGAGCCTCTGCGTAAATTGCTTGAGGCCCGCACGCAATTGTCGACCTTGATGGCCTATATGGATGGGAAGACCGGGGCCGAGACACTGATCGAAAAAGTGCTGGCCGACCCGGCCCTTCTGGGCGCGCTTGCGGGCAGTACGCTCCCCGAGCAGGACAATGAGGCCACGCTGGACGCCTTGCGGGATATGATGCCCGAGGATGCCCCTGCCGATAATTCGGTGGAGGATGCGCTTGCGTCTTTGCCCGAGCTTGAAACAGCCGAGGAGCAGGATCAATCGGCCGACATCTTGTCCGATCTGGCGGCTGACGCTCCCGATGACGCGCCTGAAGATACGTCGGTCGCGGATGCCTTGTCCTCTCTGCCCAGCTCGGTTGAACCCGAGGCGCCTGTAGATGACAGCGCGGATGTTTTGTCCAATTTGGCGGCCTCCGCACCCGAGGAAACGGCTCAGGATACCTCTCTCTCGGACGCTTTGTCTTCGCTGCCTGAAACCGAGGTTACTGAGGCAGCCGACACGCCAGGCGATATCTTGGCGGAATTGGCCGACGCTGCGCCGGGGGATGAAGTTGAAGACACCGCCGCAGATGACATCCTGTCCAGCCTGCCAGATATCGAGCTTACGGCGGAAGAGGACGCGGCCGATGATATCTTGTCCGATCTGGCCAGTTCTGAGCCTGATGATGAGCCCGAGGATACGTCGGTCGCGGATGCTCTGTCTTCTGTTCCAGAGGTTGAGCTGCCCGACGTCTCGGAAGACTCGGCGGAGGTTCTTGCCCATCTGGCCGATGCTGCGCCTGAGGCGACCGAAGTTGAGGATGTGACCTCGGATATTTTGTCTGACCTCAGCGATCTGGAAACGGAAGAGGTCGAAGACAGCTCTGTGTCAGATGCCCTCGCGTCTCTGCCGGAAACTGATGTCGCGGATGAGGTTGATGGGTCCGATGACATCCTGTCGGACCTTGCAGATGCAGCCCTGGACATTGAGGTCGAAGAGGACACGCTCGGCGATGTCCTCGCCTCAGTACCCGAGGTTGAAGCCGCATCTGAGATGGATCAGAGCGACGATATCCTCTCTGAACTGGCTGATCTGGAACTCGAGGAGACGGAAGAGGACGGCGCACTGGATGCGGCGCTTTCATCGCTTCCGGATGCAGATGAAGAGGCCGAAGAAGATCATTCGGACATTTTGCCAGACCTCACCGACACTGCTCCTGAGGAGTTGGCCGAGGACGTGGATCTGGATGGTTTGCTGGATGATCTGGCGGAGAAGGCTCCCGATGAAGCTGATGAGCCTGCTGCGGACGACATAATTGCCTCAGTGCCCGAACTGGACAGCACGGATGAGGCAGATCCGTTGGAGGACATTCTTGGTGATCTGGCCAGCGAGGGTCAACCTGATCCAGAGGCAGATGCGACCGACTTAGATGATTTGCTTTCCGATCTGTCGGATTCCGTTGACGAGGCAAAGCCGGAGGAGGATGTTCTGGATGATCTTTTGAATGACCTTGGGTCGGATGAGAAACCATCTGCATCAGGTGATGAAGCGAGCGATGATCTGGACGATCTTTTGGGCGATCTCGAAGAGACCTCAGAAGATGGTTCGGACGATCTGGACGCGCTTCTCGATGATTTGGAATCCGAGCCGGACAGCGACGCCGCTTCAAACGATTTGGATGCCTTGCTGGGTGATCTTGAAGGCGACGATGAGACGGAAGATGCGGATACAGATGATCTGGATTCGCTGCTGGCGGACCTTGGCGATGATGTTGAGGATGAGGATGCCAGCTCGGACGATCTTGACGCCTTGCTGGGTGATCTTGAAGGCGGTGATGAGACCGATGACGTGGACACAGATGATCTGGATTCGCTGCTGGCAGACCTTGGCGGCGATGTTGAGGATGAGGATGCTGGCGGGGATGATCTGGACGCCTTGCTGAACGACCTGGGGTCGGACGAGGAGAGTGCGTCTGACGAGGGGTCAGCTGATGATCTGGACGCTCTGCTGGCGGATCTTGGCGACGATGAAACTGGTTCAGACGACCTTGATGACCTGTTGAACGATTTGGGCGCGGTTGAGGATAGCGAGGCATCCTCTGACGAAACAACAGATGATTTGGATGCCTTGTTGGGCGATCTGGACCTGGATGACGAGGGCGGATCAGATGATCTGGACGCTCTGCTGGGTGACCTCGATGCCGATTACGCGTCAGGCGACACGGCCGATCTGAACGACGAGCCGCAATTGGCCTTTGGCCGCATGAGTGCGGACCGACCTGACCCGGAACGGCTGAAACGCACCCGGTTCCGGATCGCGCTCTTTGGCGATTTCTCGGGCCGCGCGGCGCGTGGGCAAATCGAAACCGGCGACGCCCTAGCCGCCCGCAAGCCAATCATTCTGGACCCCGATACGGTCGAAGAGGTGATCGAGGGGTTCGCAACCGATCTCGTGCTGCCGATTGGCAAGGACGGTGCCGGGATCGAAGTGAAACTGAAAGAGCTGGACGATCTGCATCCCGACGAGCTTTATGAAAAGGTTGAACTGTTCGATGGCCTCTCGGGTCTCAAAAGTCAGTTGAGCGCGGGCGGGACTGCAGATCACGCCGCCAAACAGCTGATCGGTTGGGGGGAAGAGTTCGGGCAGGCGGTTGTGCCACCGCGCAAATCCTCGGGCGGCAACACGGTTCGTGCTGATCTGAAGCTCAGCGATTTTCAGAAGCTGATCGGCGACACGTCTGGTGAACTGGCGCAGGCCTCACCCGTTGATGACCTGCTGAAACGCGTGGTCGGTCCCCATATCCGCAAACTGCCCAGCCCCGATGTGCAGGCGATGCAAAAGGCTGTGGATGAGGCGCTGAGCGCAGCCATGCGCTTGGTTCTGCATCACCCAGAGTTCCAATCCGTCGAAGCACAGTGGCGCAGTCTCGATCTGATTGCGCGCAGCGTCGAGGATGATGATACGCTAGACGTGGTTTTGTATGACGTCTCGGCTGAAGAGATCGCGGCAGATTTGGCCGCCGAGGAAGATCTGGCGAAAACCGGTCTGGTTCGGTTGCTGACCGAAGAGCCGCTGGACGAAGAAAACGGGCGCGGCGGATATTCGGTGCTGATCGGGCTCTATACCTTTGAGGAAACACCACCACATGCGGAACTGCTGGGCCGTATTGGCCGCGTCGCAGCCCATGTGGATGCGCCGTTCATCAGTGCAATCACCCCCGCCTATCTGGATGTGAAGCCCGAGGATCGCCACCCGCTGGTAGTTGAAGCCTGGGATACCCTGCGCGCGATGCCCGAAGCCGGGCATGTCGGCCTGGCCTCTCCCCGGTTCTTGCTGCGACGGCCTTACGGCGCCAAGTCTGAGCCGATCTATGAGTTCGATTTTGAGGAATTCACTGAGTCTGAAGGCCTGCGCGGTATGCTTTGGGCCAATCCGGCGGTTCTGGTGACGATCTTGTTGGCGCGGTCCTTCAAACAAAATGGCAAAGCGATGAATTTGGGCTCAGTCATGAGCTTGGGTGGCATACCTTACCATTTCGTTAATGACCGCTATGGCGATCAGGTGGCGCTGCCCTGTACGGAACGCAATATCACGTTGGCCAAGCACGAACACTCGGTCCAGCGCGGCTATATGCCGGTACTGTCTGTCAAAGGCCGCGATGAAATCCGGTTGGGCTCGTTCAACTCGGTTGCCGGGCAAGAGATTCTGGGCCCGTGGTCCGGTATGCCCGCGCCTGCGCCATCACCGGATGTACCAGCTGCGCCCGAGGCCGATGAGGATGACGATCTGGACTTGGATCTGGATCTCGATACAGGCGACGACGATGATTTCGACCTAGATCTGGACCTTGGAGATGATGACAGCGGCGATCTTGACGATCTGCTGGCGTCATTCGGCGACGATGATGACGGTGACGATAGTGATGATGACGATATGGACCCCGAACTTGCTGCACTGCTGAACGATTTGTGACGGCGCGGTGAACGAGAATTGGAAGGAACGGTAAATGGCTGAGAGTCTGCAAAGTAAAGAGTGGCCGCTTCGGATAACGGGGTCGTATAGCTATGGTGAGGATGATCTTGTCATCAGGCGGGCTGTCGTCTCGGAAGAACTGGGAAAACTGACCGAAATTCAGGTCGAGTTCCTGTCGGAAAAGACGACGATTGCGTTGGACAAGCTACTGGGCAAGGTGATGACCATCCATCTGGCTGCTGACGGGGCCGAGCGTAAATTCACTGGCACGATCGTGAGGGTGGAGCGGCTGGCGCTGCGCGATGGCTATGTGCAGTTTCTGGCCGAATTGCGCCCTTGGTTCTGGCTGCTGACGCAGACCACCGACAGTCGCATCTTTCAGGAAATGACCGCCGTGCAGATCATCGAAAAGATTTTCGGTGAATACGGGCTTACGGATTTCAGAAAAAGCCTGCGCGCCACTTACCAGCAGCGCGAATATTGCGTGCAATATCGCGAAACGGATTTCGACTTTATCTCGCGCCTGATGCAGGAAGAGGGCATCTACTACTATTTCGACTACACAAATGCCAAAGACAAGAATGAGACGCTGGTCATGTGTGACGGACCAAACGCGCATACGCCGATCGCCGGTGACGCAAAGGTCGAATTCCGGGGCGGGGATGATTACAGCCAACGTCTTGGTGACTCGGTCACCGAATGGGCCGCGTCCGAGACGATCCGGCCCGGAGTTGTCTCGCTAGGCGATTTTGATTTCGAAAAGCCCAAGGCATCGCTGGATGCGCGGGCCAAAACGCCGACCGGGGCAAAGCACGGGTTCAAGGACAAACTAGAGCTTTACGATATCCCTGGTCACTACAAGGAAACCGGGCCGGGCAATACGCTGGCCAAGGTGCGGATGACAGCCGAGGATGCTCTGTTCGACCGGCGGCGCGGGCGGGCTTCGGTCCGGGCTCTGGAAACCGGGCGCAAGTTCACGCTGAAGGATCATCCCGACAAGGCGGAGAACGCGGAATACCTGATCACCAAGGCGCGGTATTTTCTTCAGACCACCGAAGGTTATGGATTTGCCAAGAACGACAAGGATCTGGACACCGGTGCGCTGGAGTTTCCCGAGGACAGCAATGAGATGTTCATGGTTGAGTTTGAGGCCCAGCCCGGCAAAACCGAGTTCAAATCGCTGCGCACGATTCCGTGGCCCGAGATCTCGGGTCTGCATACGGCCATCGTAACCGGCAAGGCTGGTGAGGAAATCTGGACTGACAAATACGGTCGCATCAAGGTTCAGTTCCATTGGGACCGCGAAGGCAAGAAGGACGAAAAGACTACCTGCTGGGTGCGGGTTGTCACCCCTTGGTCGGGTAAGAACTGGGGTATGGTCAGCGTCCCTCGGATTGGGCAGGAAGTTGTCATCCAGTTTGAAGAGGGTGATCCGGATCGACCGATCTGCACGGGCATGCTCTACAATGCCGACACCATGCCACCCTATGCCTTGCCTGCAAACCAGACGCAAACTGGGATCAAGACGCGGTCCTCGAAACAGGGCAGCGCCGAGACGTTCAACGAGCTGATGTTCGAGGACAAGAAAGACGCCGAACTCGTGCGCTTTCAGGCGCAGAAGGATCACGAGAAGCTGGTCAAGAATATGTCCACGATTACCATTGGCTATGACAAGCTGGACAAGGGTGGCAATGGCGGTGACGGCTGCCTCAGCCAAGTGGTCAAGAAGAACGTGGATGAGACGATCAAGGAAGGTGACCATACCTTCACCATCGAGAAGGGTAACCAGACGGTCAGCATCAAGACTGACCAGACCGAGACTATCGAGGGCAAGTCCACCCGCACCGTCACCGGCAATCACGCCGAAACGATCAAGGAAGGCGACAAATCCACGACGGTAAAGATGGGTGACATTCAGGTCGATGCCAAAATGGGCAAGATCACAATGACCGCAATGAAGTCGATCGAATTGAAGGTTGGTGGCTCATCGATCAAACTGGACCCGACAAGCATTACGATCAAGAGCACAATGATCAAAGTCCAGGCCAATGCCAAGCTGGATGCAAAAAGCCCGATGACGACGGTCAACGGTGACGCCATGCTGACCCTCAAGGGCGGCCTGACAATGATCAACTAAGGGGGCAACGCGATGACAGACCGTTTTTCCGGAATGACCAAAACGCCCCAGATGCCCGCTGCGCGCATGCTGGCCGATGCCAATGCCCGCCTGAGCGTCAAGCTAGAGGCCCCGGCCAGTGCGCCTTTGGATGTGGTGTTGACTGAATTGGAAGAGAAAGGCGCAGTGATCGACATCCTGCGCCTTCTGGGGGTGGCCTTGCCTGCCCGAGAGCGCGTGTGGTGGTCTTGTCTGGCCGCGCGCGACTATATCGGCGAGGCCCCGGACAACAGCACGCCCGCACTGGCGGCGTCTGAGGAGTGGGTGTTTCGCCCTACGCCGGAAAACCGCGAAAAGGCGGGCGCGACGATTGATCTCGCCGAACCAGATGATGAGACGGTAAATTGCGCCATGGGCGTGTTATACTCGGACGGAACCTTGGGTTCGGGTGATCTGGCGAACGTTCCGGCCCCTCTCGGCGCGGCCGAAGTTGTGGCCTTTGCGATGAATGTTGTTGCAATGGACAAACATGAAGAGGATTTTGACACCTACGTGCAGTTGCTGATTGACCGTGGGGTCGATATTGCTCGGGGTGGAAATGGTAAGCTGGACCGCGAGAACGCCAGCGCTGAGACAGAGGAGTAAGCATGGGATTCCCGCAAGCACGAATCTTGGACTTGCATGCGTGTACGCTGCCTGCTCCTCCGCCAGCTCCGCCACCGCCAGCTCCGGTGCCGATGCCGATCATGCCGCCCTGCTGTACGACGGTTCTGGTGGGTAAACTGCCCGCAGCGCGTCTTTCAGATATGGCGACACCGGCGTTTCCGCACCCGATCATCAAGGGTTCGGCCACCGTTCTGATCGGCAAGCTGCCTGCCGCCCGTGTGACGGATACCTGCGCCTGTGGTGGTCCGATCATCAAGGGCGAGTTTACCGTACTGGTCGGAGGATGAAGACAAACGAATGACGGTCACTTTGAAATTCCAATCCACCGGCGTGGTGCCGGGCGACGGGCGCCCGGTCTCGATGCAGGGGGGCTCTTTGACCGTGGGGCGTGGGCCAGCCAATGACTTGGTCCTGCCTGACCCTGAAAAGACACTAAGCAAAAGCCACTTCGTGATTGAAGATCACAATGGAAACGTGGTGATTGTTGATCTGTCGACGAACGGAACTTTTCTGAACTACTCGAAAATCCCACTAGGTCGGACACCGACGCCGCTCAACAATGGCGACGTGCTGGTTGCGGGTGGGTACGAGATGGTTGTCGAAATTGGGGCGGACCTGCCCAGTTTCGAAGAATCGATCCCCCAGCCTGCGCAACAGGCGGGGGTGTCTCCGGGTATGTCCCAGAACGCACCGGATCCGATGGCATTGCTGGACGATGCCGCTCCGGGCGGGGATTTTCTGGATGACCTTTTAGGCGGTGACGCTAAAGGGCCCGGCCAGATTTCCACGCCCGACCCGATGGATGAACTGCTGCCACCCTTGGAGGATGACGATCCGTTCTTTGCCAAACCGAAGGACGTGCATGCGGATATGGGCGCAAGCGATGCGATGCATAACCCGTCGGCCAGCGATGCGTTTACCGCACCCTCCGCAGGCGGAGCGAACCTGATCCCCGATGACTGGGACGATGATCTGCTGTCGCCCTCGGGCGGCTCAAGCTCGGATCCGTTTGCCGCGCCTGAACCGGCGCGTCCGGAACCCACTGCGCCGCCTCCGATCAAGCCAAAGCCAGGCGGGCAGGCCGAGGTGGCTCCGACCCACGAACCGGTTGAGGCAGAGAAACCCGTTCCGACCGGCGGTGGTGATCAATCCGCTGCCCGTGCCTTGCTGGAGGCGTTGGAGGTCGACGATCTGCGCATCGACGACGCTGATCTGCCTGCCACAATGGGCCGTATGGGCCGTGTGTTGCGGGTGATGATCACGGGTTTGCGGGAAATCCTGATGACCCGCACCTCGATCAAGTCAGAGTTCCGTATCGAACAGACCATGATCAATGCTGGCGGCAACAACCCTTTGAAGTTTTCGATCAGCCCCGAACAGGCGATTGAGGCGTTGGTCAAACCGCGTGTCAAAGGCTACCTAGCCTCGGAAGAGGCGACCGAACAGGCGTTGAACGACATCAAGGCCCATGAGGTTGCGATGGTCACCGGTATGGAGGCCGCGCTCAAAGGCGTTCTGGCTCGGCTGGACCCGGAGGTGCTGGCAGGAAAAATTGAGGGTTCCGGCAAACTTGGGTCACTTTTTAAAGGTAAAAAGGCCCAGTACTGGGAAGTCTACGAGAAGATGTATGCTGATATCTCGGATCAGGCAGAGAACGACTTTCACGATCTCTTCAGCCGGGAATTCGCGCGCGCATATAAAGAACAGCTGGAAAAGCTGAAGTAACGCCCCATCGCGGGCGGCAAGAACAAGGGAGGGCAGCCATTGTCCTGGGACAGCAAGGTGCTTTGGACCGAAGGGTTGTTTCTGCAGCCCCATCACTTCCAGCAGGCGGATCGGTATACCGAGGCGCTGGTGGCTGGTCTCGCACGCCGGGTCACGCCTTATGCGTGGGGTGTCAGTGCCTTAGAGATTGATGATGAAGTGCTCAAGGTCGGTCAGTTTGCCTTGAAATCCTGCTCGGGGCTGACGCCTGACGGGCAGGTGTTTCGCGTGCCGCAGGCCGAAGATCACCCTCCTGCGCTGGAAGTGCCCGAGACGATTAAGGATTGCGTTGTCTACCTGACGGTTCCGCAGAGGCGGCAGGGCGCATCCGAGGTGGATCTGAGCGGGGCCGAACAATCGGTCAGCCGTCTGCGTCCGGCCGAGCAGGAAATCACGGATGTGATGAGCCAGCAGAAAAAGCCCGTTACTTTGGGCGTGGGCAAACTCCGATTGCAGTTCGCGTTGGAAGTGGATGATTTGGCGGATAAATTGGCGATCCCGATTGCCAAGATCATCGAAGTGCGTCCGGACAAAGAGATCATTCTGGATCGCGGCTTCATCCCATCTGTGCTGGACGTGCGCGCCGCTGCTGCGCTGGCCGGTTTCATGAATGAGCTTGAGGGGATGCTGTCGCACCGCATGCAGGCCTTGGCGGGGCGTCTTTCGGATGGAGGGCCAGCCAAAGGGGCTGCCGAGATTTCGGACTTCCTGCTGCTGATGACGATCAACCGAAACCTGCCCTTGGTGCGCCATTTCGCCAATATCGAGAACGTGCATCCCGAACATGTCTACCGTGTCTGCGCCGCGCTCGCCGGTGAGCTGGCGACCTTCATGAGCACTGAGAAAGAGGCCGTGCAATTCCCGGCCTACCAGCATGACGACCTGACCGCTTCCTTCGCGCCAGTCATTCGGACCCTGCGACAGTATCTGAGTTCCGTGTTGGAGCAGACAGCGGTCTCAATCCCGCTGGAGGCGCGGAAATATGGCATCAGCGTGGGCGTGATTGCCGACCGCAAGCTGATCGGCAATGCCGGTTTCGTTCTGGCCGTGAATGCGGATATCCCGGCAGAGGACGTGCGCCGTCATTTCGCTGGACAGGCCAAAACCGGCCCGGTTGAGGAAATCCGTCAGTTGGTAAACTCGGCGCTCCCCGGTATAACGCTGCGCCCGTTGCCGGTCGCTCCGCGGCAGATTCCATATCACTCCGGTGTCGTCTATTTCGAACTGGATGCCGCCAGCCCATACTGGGGCAAGATGACCACCTCGGGTGGGATCGCGGTTCATGTATCGGGGCAATATCCGGGACTTGAGATGGAGCTGTGGGCGATCCGCAACCAATAAGAGTGAACGTGATCACTGGCGGCGCCAAAACAATTTGATAGGGCTTGATATGTGGGTCACACTCGTGACGCGGAAGCCTTAGGGGAACAGGTCAAAGAATGTCCGACAAAGATCCATTTGCCGAACCGGACGACACCGATAAGACGGTCATTCGCCCCAATCCCGGTGGGCGACGACAGGCGGGTGGAATGCCGCAACAGCCGGCTCCGCAGCAACCGGCCGGATATCCCGATCCGATGCAGGTGCCACAGCCCGAGCCCATGGCACAATCGGCGCCGGGCGGTGCAGGATACGGGGTGCCTCAACCCCAGACGCCCCAATCCCGGCCTGCGTCCGGTGGGGAAGAGGTCGCGACTACCGGTATGAACCGGCTGAACGCCTGCGCTGCATCGCTGTTTTCGTTGATCAGCCGCATTCGCAATCGCGCGCAGCATATGGATCCGGACAAGCTGCGCCAAAGCGTTGTGGCCGAGGTGCGCGCGTTTGAAAATGCCGCTTTGCAAGCAGGCATTGCGGCGCAGACCGTCAAGATCGCACGCTATGCTTTGTGCGCGACTTTGGACGACGTTGTTTTGAATACACCGTGGGGTGGCCAATCCAGTTGGGCGACCCAGTCGCTGGTGGGCACCTTCCACCGAGAGACCGTCGGTGGTGATCGCTTCTATGACCTGCTGGCGCGTCTTGAACAGGACCCGGCCAACAATATTGAGCTGCTGGAATTCGCCTACATGTGCCTTTCGCTTGGGTTCGAGGGGCGTTTGCGCGTCGAACAGGGCGGCGCGGACAAGCATATGCAGATCCGTCAGGGTCTGGCGCGGATCATTCGCGCACAGCGTGGTGACGTGGAACGGGACCTCGCCCCGCATTGGGAAGGGGTCGACAAACCCTACCGCGCCCTCAGCCTTTGGAAGCCAGTCTGGATCGCTGTTGGCGTGACCGCGTTGCTTTTGCTGATCGAATTTGGCGGATTGTCTTATCTGTTGTCCAACAAGACAGAAAACCTTGTGGGTCAGATGTCGGTGATTGATGCTGGCCGGGTGACGGAGCTGCAGCGCCGCGCGCCTCCTCCTCCTCCGCCACCGCCGCAAGCCCAGCCGCAGGTCGAAAAGGTCGTGGCTTTCCTGCAGCCCGAGATCGACGAAGGGCTGGTTGAGGTCTTTGAGAAAGGCAACACGCTGATTATCCGGATCAAGGGATCGGGCATGTTCGGGTCGGGTTCGGATCACCTGCAGGACAAATTCAAAGAACCAGTGCGCCGCGTGGCTGTGGCGCTAGACGGAGAACCCGGAGGGGTCATCGTGACCGGGCACTCAGACAATGTGCCGATCCGCTCTTCGCGCTTTCCGTCCAACCTCGCGCTGTCTCTGGCTCGGGCAAAATCGGTGATGAACCAGATGGCGGGTGAGATTTCCGATCCAGACCGCCTAAGCGCCGAAGGCCGCGCCGATAGCGAACCGATTGCCGACAACTCGACCCGCGAAGGGCGGGCCACGAACCGCCGGATCGAAGTCCTGCTGGTTCAGGAGGAGAACTGATGATCCGCCGCGTTTTAAGATATGTTTTCATGTCGATCTACACCGTGCTGTTCTTCACGGCGACGGTTCTGGCCGGGTGTCTGTACTATTTCGGCCCGTGGATCGGCTCGGATGAGTGGCGGCCGCTGGACGGGGTCGGGACGCGCCTGATCTGGTGCGGGGTGATCTTTCTGGTCTTTTTCCTGATCGGTCTGACCATTTTCCTGTTGCGCCGACGTCGCGAAAAGAAGCTGACGGAGGAGATAACTGAATCCGTCGCCGATGGTGGCGACATGATCGACAGCGAGATTTCCGAGCTTCGCGGCAAACTGAAAACCGCGATGGCGGCATTGCGCAAGTCCAAGAACGGGCGGCGCCATCTGAATGAGCTGCCCTGGTACGTCATGATCGGCCCTCCGGGGGCGGGCAAAACGACAGCGATTGTGAACTCGGGCCTGAACTTCCCGCTGGCGGATGAGCTGGGCAAAACCGCGATTGGCGGTGTCGGCGGTACGCGGAACTGCGACTGGTGGTTCACCGAGAACGCCGTTTTGATCGACACGGCCGGGCGTTACACGACGCAGGAAAGCGACGCCGAGGTCGACAATGCGGCCTGGATCGGGTTCCTCAGCCTACTCAAGAAATACCGCAAGCGGCAGCCGATCAATGGCGCGATGATTGCGATTTCGCTCTCTGACTTATCCCTGCAAGACGAGGTCACGCAAAAGGAACACGCCAAGGCCGTCCGTCGCAGACTCGAAGAATTGCGTGAAAAACTGGGCGTGCGGTTCCCGGTTTATATCCTGTTCACCAAGGCCGACCTGATCGCAGGTTTTGCCGAATTCCACGACAATCTGGGCAAGGAAGATCGCGAACAGGTTTGGGGCTTCACTCTGCCATTGGACAAGTCGCGCAGCGAGCAATCTCCGGTCGCGGCTTTTGATGAGGAATTCGCCCTGCTTCTGGGTCGCCTGAACTCGCAGTCCCTGGAGCGGATGCAGACCGAGACGGACCCGCAGCGCCGGGCTCTGATTGCCGGGTTCCCGATGCAGGTCGCCTCGGTTCGTAAAGTTGCGCATGAGTTTCTGACAGAAGTTTTTCAGGACAGCCGCTATCAGCACCGCCACATGTTGCGCGGGGTCTATTTCACGTCTGGCACGCAAGAAGGCACGCCGATTGACCGTCTGATGCTGGGCATGGCGCGGACATTTGGGATTGGCCGTCAGGCCATTGGCTCGGGGCAGGGGTCGGGTCGCTCCTATTTTCTGACGCGCCTGTTCGATCAGGTGATCTTCCGCGAGGCTGGTCTGGTCAGCGCCGATGACAAGGTGGAAAAGCGCTACAAGATCACCAAATGGGCCTCGATCGCCGCGACTGTCATTGCCGCCGTCACGGTCGGAGCCTTGCTGGTGCGCAGCTTTATGGGCAATACCGACCTGATCGCCGAGGCGCAGGAGGGTGTATCCGCCTATCAGGCCGCCGCTGCGACTTTGCCGCCCAGCCCCGTTGGTGACACCGATCTGGTTCCGGTCGTTCAAGCGCTAAACACGCTGCGCGACCTCCCGGCCAACCCGACCCTATCGGATCCTGAGCCCGAAACACGTCTGACCTATGGCCTTTATCAGGGTGACGTGATCGGCACACAGGCGGCGCAAACCTATCGTGCTGCATTGAATCAACGCCTGTTACCGCGTCTTCTTCTGCGTCTGGAAGAGCAGATGAGCGCCAATATCAACAACCCCGATGTGCTCTATGAGGCGCTGAAGGTCTATCTGATGCTGGGTCTGCAGGGGCCGATGAACCAGGATTTGGTCAAGGAATGGATGAACATTGATTGGAGCGTGTCCTTCCCCGGCCCATCGCGTGAGGAATTCCGAGCGGATCTGAACGATCACCTCGACGCCATGCTGAGCCAGCCGATGCAAGAGATCGCCCTGAATGGTCCAATGGTCGATCAGATTCAGGGTATCCTGTCGGAACTCCCACTGGCGCAGCGTGTCTATAACGGCATCGTTTCCAGCCCCGCGGCCACAGCGCTGCCGGAGTGGCGGATCACCGAAGTGGGTGGCCCCGCTGTTAGTCGCGTTCTGGTGCGGTCCTCTGGGAAACCTTTGAACGACGGGATCGAGGGCATTTTTACCTACAATGGCTTCAATAACGTTTTCCTTGGAGAGGCGATCGGTGTCGCCAAACGCGTTCAAAAGGAAAGCTGGGTCCTGGGCCCACGTGGTGAGGCTGAACAGACCGAGCAGGCTCTTGCTGCCCTCAGCCGTGATGTTCTGGACCTCTATTACAACGACTACATCGCGCGCTATGATGCGATGCTGGGCGATATCGACATCGTGCCGATGGAAAGCCTCAGCCACGCGGTTGAGGTCACGAATGTGCTGTCAGGCCCGACTTCACCTATCGTGAATGTCCTGAATTCGATCTCGGATGAGACGAAATTGACCGAAAACCGGTCAATTCTCTCGGGCAACGATGCGATCAGCGAAGGCGTTTCCGGCGCTGCGGCGATTGAGTTGCAGTCGGCTACCTCAGCCCAAACGCAGATCTTGTTGGAAGCCTTGGCCAAAACCAGTGGTGTCAATGCCGGCGAACCCGTGCAAGCGCCGGGGCAGTATGTCGAGGATCGCTTCGATTGGTTGCATCAGCTGGTTGAACGGCAAGAGGGGCAACCTTCGCAGCTGGACATGCTGATGGGGTCGCTTACGAGCGTGTATCAGGAGCTGAACAAAATGTCGTTCAGCGGAGTCTCGGGTGGCGAAACCGGGCAGGCTCTGCAGCAGTTCCAGCAAGAGGCCGCCCGTATTCCCGGTCCGATGGAACGCTGGGCCCTGCAGATCATCGATGGCTCGTCCGGGATCACCTCGGATAGCACCCGCTCGTCCATCAACGCACGGTGGCAATCGACGGTTCTGCCATTCTGCGAGCAGGTTGTCGGGGATCGCTATCCGTTCAACCGCCGCTCGGGTGCGGATGTTGCGATGGGTGACTTTGGCAAGTTGTTCGGTCCGCAAGGTCTGATCGACTCGTTCTTCAACGAAAACCTCGCCAAACATGTGGATATGCGCACGCGGCCATGGTCGTGGAAATCCGGGGTTAATGCGACCGATCTGGGCATCAGCCAGGCGGTTCTGACACAGTTCCAGAACGCCGCCGAGATCAAAGAGGCGTTCTTTGCCGCAGGTCCGCAACCGCAAATCCAGTTCCAGATCATGCCCGAGGCGCTGGACCCAAAGGCCAAAGGCGTCAAGCTTGAGATTGATGGTCAAGTGCTGGAGTTCAAACACCGCGGTGGGCTGCCCTCACCCCTCGCTGTGACATGGCCGGGCTCGGTTGGGCTGGCGCGCGTCAGCTTTGAGCCGGAAAAGCGCAATATTGAAAGCGTTCTGTCCAAGGACGGCCCCTGGGCTTGGTTCCGCCTGCTGGACGCGGCCGAGGTAAGGCGCACCAATGTGTCTGACCGCAAGAAGGTGATCTTCAATGTCGGTGGGCGCATCGCAATCTTTCAG
Source organism: Ruegeria sp. AG1 (assembly GCF_056541705.1). Classification (NCBI taxonomy): domain Bacteria; kingdom Pseudomonadati; phylum Pseudomonadota; class Alphaproteobacteria; order Rhodobacterales; family Roseobacteraceae; genus Ruegeria; species Ruegeria sp. AG1. Next base: position 178,463 of record NZ_JBQFYU010000003.1, read on the forward strand.
TTGCAGTCAGGTTCGGTCATCAACCCCTTCGCTTTGCCCGCGCTGCAGAAATTCAGCTGCCCCAAGTCGTTCTGATGCAGACTGGCGGGTTTGGTGCATTCGGCAAGATGCCCTCGGTCGGAGACTTCTTCCGACTTGGGGTGTCGCAGGCGTTTGTACAGCCGTGGGATGAGTGGATTCAGCGCAGCATGTTGGCTGCGTCAGAAGCTTTGGGTGAGGCATGGGATTCCCACTACATGTCTGCTCCGATCTGGCGGTTTTGCCTTTCGCCGGGGCTGGCTGGCCCGCAGAAAATGCTGGGGGTTTTGATGCCTTCGGTGGATCGGGTCGGACGGCGGTTTCCTTTGACCCTGGTCGCGGGGGTCTCGAACGAAGGGTCCGCCGCGTTGGCGCATTTCCGGGCGGCTGAGGTCTACCGACAGCTTGAAGATCTGGCGCTTGCCGCGCTCGAAGACGACATGACCCGCGACAAGCTGGCCGAAGGTCTGGCCGCTTTGCCAGCCCCAACGCAGCAACCGACGGCGCCTGTGCGCGCACATGGGAACACGATGGTGCTGACCCGCGGGGAAGTCTCCGACAGCTTGTTGCCTGATCTGGCGGCGGGCTTGATGTCGCAAAGATATCGCACCCCAAGCGTTTGGAGCACTGAAATCGGCGGCGTCCCCCGAATGATGATCTGCGAAGGTTTACCGGATGGGGCAAACATGCAAGGCTTGTTCAACCTACACGCCGCATTGTGGACCGAGGCACGACCAATATGAATTCAAGTCACCGCGTTCGGTACAGCGCACGCAGCCATGTGGGCCTCAGGCGTAAGGTCAACGAAGACGCGGTGCTGGCGCTGCCTGAGGAAAGCCTCTGGCTGGTGGCTGATGGGATGGGCGGGCATGATGCGGGAGACTATGCCAGCCGATTGGTCGCGGATATGGTTGCCGCAATCCCGCCCGGTTTGGCCCCAGCAGATCGGTTGACCGCATTGCGGGACGCAATCCAGCGCGCCCATGCCGTGATCCGACAAGAGGCAGATGCCCGAGGTGGCGGCACGATTGGTACGACGGTTGCGTGCATGATGCTGGCCAATGGGCACTTTGTCGGGCTTTGGGCCGGGGACAGCCGTATTTACCTGCTGCGTGAGGGCAAAATCCAGATGCTCAGCACCGATCACTCGGTCGTGGCAGATCTGGTACTGGCAGGACAGATGAGCTGGGACGAGGCCGAGCAGCACCCTCAGTCCAACGCGATCACACGGGCCGTGGGTGTTGGGGATGTTCTCGAACTGGACAAGGTTCGTGGTGAGGTTCAGCCCGGCGACCGCTTTCTGATCTGCTCGGACGGTCTTAGCAAATACGCGACGTTCCCGATGTTGGAGAAAGCACTGTCGGATATGCCGATCGAAACCGTCTCGGATCAGTTGATACAGGTCGCACTGGATGGAGGCGGGGCCGACAACATCACCGTTGTGGTTGTCGACATCCTCTAAAATCACATTTGGACGCAGGAACGCCGCCGGAGCCTATTGCTCCAGCGTTGTCAGAATGCGGCTGTCCAGAGACAGGATCTGCGTTTCAACATTGCGGTCCTGCTCGCGCAGAGCCTCGGCATAACCTGCCGCGGATTCCGCCGTTGGGCGTATGGTGCTAAACAGCTGGTTGTCAGTGTGCAGAACGATCACCTTGCTTTTCCCCAGCGCGGTGTCATCGACCTGAAAGGCGATGCCGCCATTGTCTTGGCTTTCATCAATCGAATAGGCCACACGGACGGAAATCGGCCCGGACTCTCCGTCGCGCAGAGAGGCGATATCGTTGTCTTGGCGGGTGACGTTGGGCAGCAAGTGGAACACATTGCCTGACACATCCAAGACCGAGACGGACAGGTACCCGTCCTGAACATCATCGGGCAGGTCGACATCAATGACCGGGTTTTGCCCGACAATGAAGTCGCCGGTCGGATTGGGGGCGTTGCCTTGTTCTCCGTTGAAGAACGCGATGGAGATATCGCTGGTAGGTGCCGAGGGCAGGAAGTTCTCGATCAAACACAAGGTCGGGTTCAGCAGCGTGACCTGTTCAAGATCGATAGGGCGTGAACCAGCGAGGGCTGTCAGCGCGGTGTCCAACCCAACCAAACTGTCCCGTGAGGCCAGCGTTCCGCCAACCTTGATCGGTGTTTCGGGGCCGTAGCCCGTGCTGGGTGCGTCGATCAGTTTCAACGCGCCGCAATCGGCCAGGCCGGACAGGATGGGTCGGACCTCATCTGCGGACAGGAACAGTGACTCCAACTCGATATCTGCGGTGCCTTGTAACCCGGCGGGCAGACCGGCGGAGTAGAGCTGCTCTAGCTCGGCATGCAGGGCCTGATCGGTGGTCTGTCCAGTCAGCCGAGCCTCATTGCCTTCGACCACGAAACGCCACTCGTCCAGATCCATGGCGGCGTCGATGACGCCAGTCACCGCTGTTCCCCAGGTGTCGGAAATGTCGCCCGAGGCCAATGTGAGATCAACATTGCCCCCTTCGGATGTGATCTCGCCCGTCATTGCATCCCGCACGGTCTCCGATGGTACAAAACCTACGGCACGTGGCGCCTGACCGGGTCGTTTATCAGCCACCAGAGTATAGGGTGAGACGGTCGGGTATTGCGGTGCAAGGAAGCTGTCAAACACTCCGCCGAAATAGCCACCGGCACCTATGCCAACGACCGCAAGCGCGCCGACTGCAGCCACCACGCCTCCGCGCGAGTATTTGGCAGGCTCAGCCTTGGCAGGAGTTGCTTTGGGTTTCGGGTCCGGCTGCGTAACCGTAGCGACAGATGGCATAGTAGCAGGGGCCGCGCGCGGGGCGATTACGGTCGCATCATCCAAATCGTCTTGAGGTGCGGCCGATCCGTTCCGGGCCGCAGCCAGTGCGCGTAGAACATCTCCGGCGCTCTGGTACCGATCATCCGGGTTCGGAGCCGTCATCTTGTCCAGGATCGACTTCAGCGGCTCCGGTACGTCCTGAGTGTTCAGCGGTTCCTTCTTGTTTTCGACCACTTCCAACAGGTTGCGCCCGGCATCAGCTTTCTGCCCCCGGAAATTGGCTAGCAGCAAGGCGCCCAGAGAATAGATATCGGTGCGCTGGTCAGTTTTGCCGGAAAGCTGCTCGGGCGCGGCATAGGCGTATTTGCCGGCAAACTCTCCGCCAACAATAGTTTCGGCCCCGGGGTTTGTGTCCTTGGCGATGCCGAAATCAATGATCACAGCCTGCGCTGGATCGCCATCGCGCAGAATGATATTGTCGGGGCTCAGATCGCGGTGAACGATGTTGCGGGCATGGGCGGCCTCAAGCCCCTCGCAGACTCGTTTGCACACGGTCAGTACATCGCCCGCCGACATAGGTCCGGTTTTGAGTTTCTGGTCGAGGCCCGGCCCGTCGACATAGTCCATCACCAGATAGACATGCCCATCGGCGGTTCGGTTGTTTTCAGAATAGCGGACAACCGCGTCGTGGCGGATGTCGCGGATTTCTTCTTCGCGGGTCAGCAGGACCAGATAGTCATCATTGCTGGAAAACTCCGCTTTCAGAACCTTCAAAGCGGCAAGCCGCCCCGAAATCTCGGAGCGGGCTCGATAGACGTCAGAAGTACCGCCCCGCCCAAGTATCGCTTCGATCCGATAAGTATTGTTCACCAGATCGCCCGGCTGAAACAGGTCGCCTGCGCGGGAGTCCGTCATGCTGTCCTCGGTTTAGTTAGAGTGGTGGTGTATTTAGCCGAGGGCCTGGAATTCAACGCGACGGTTTTCGTCGGCGCGCGGATTGTCCTTGTTCAGAGGTTCGGCTTCGCCCACGCCCAGTACCTCAAGCCGCTGTTCCGAGATGCCGCAATCGCCGACGAGGAAGCGCTTGACCTCTTTGGCGCGCAGCAGCGACAGGTTCTGGTTGTATTCGGCGGAGCCTGCACTGTCGGTATGGCCGATGATCTGGAAGACGTTCACATCCACGTTCTTCATCGCCTGACACAGCGACGAAAGCTTGGGCTTTTCATCCTCACGCAGCGCGGCCGACGCGAAATCGAAACGGATCTGGATGTTGACCTGATCCTCGCTTGCGACCGGCTGGTATTCGGTCGGAGCGGCGGCAACGGTGGTTTCAGCTTCGGCCTCAGCCGTTTCGCCGGAATTCGACGGCACGATGACAAGGCCGCGCGTCTTCTGCTTGTTGAACGCGTCGGTGATTTCGTCTGCCGTCAACTCGCCTGACTGCGCCAGAGCAAACTGAGCGGTACACAGGACGGCAAATGCCGAGGCCCCGATAAACTTCCATGATGCAAATGCGGACATAACCCTAACCTTTCCGTGTTTGAGGGGAAGACTAGCCCCCCACCCGACGACCGACAATGAAGAATGTCACACAAGCGCTGGACATTTTTAGGTCAATAGCGTGACATCATGCGCCCAGCCTTTTAAGTTCATCTTATAAGGTGGCAGAATACAGGAAACATCAGGCAAATGCGCATCGTTCCGGCGATCATTCTGGGAGTGGCCATCATACTGGCTCCGATCATCTGGTACGTCTTTCCTTTGGTCGTTCCACTTGACGAGAATTTCGAAGGTCCCGCCATCGACTCGGGGGCCCGGATCGAGATTGAGATGCTCAGCCAGCAGCTCGACGATATGCGCGAACAGGTTGAACGCCTTTCGCTTGAGGTGTCGCGCACCCAGAATGGTGCCGGGGTCGTCCCGCAAGACAATTCGGCGGCGGATGACTATGGGTTTGACCGCTCGTCACCCAATGAGATCATTGACGCGTATGCGCAGGTCGTCCTGATCGCCAATCGCAACAAGGTGAATCGGGAGCTGGACTTGGCCGGGTCGTCCTTTTTGCGCGAAACATTCGGCCTGCCGCGCGAGGATCTGACGGATGAATGCCAGTCGATGACCAACCCGAGGCTTGAGGAGCTTCTGGTGTTGGAAGAGGTCGGGCCGGTTCGGGTGCGGATGCTAAAACCTGCGGTTGATTCACTGCGGGCTGTATTCGAGAATATTCAACGCACCGACCCCGACCTTTATGCGCGTATCAATACGGCCGGTTCTTTGTGCGTGCGCCGGATTCGCGGGGCGACGTCTTCGGCCTCGGCCCATGCCTACGGTCTTGCGGTTGACCTCAATATCGACGGTGTTCTGGATACGCTGGGCGACGGAAAAACCCAATTGGGCCTGACCATTCTGGCCGATTTCTTCCGCGAGGAAGGCTGGGTCTGGGGTGCTGCCTGGGGCCGTGAGGACTCGATGCATTTCGAGGTCAGCCGCAACAAGATCGAAGAATGGCTTGAGGCCGGGCTGCTCTGACCGCGCTTCTCATGCGGTTTGTGAAGTCTGTCACAGACGCGATTGGGAATTAAGGTAAATAAAGCGTTATCTATTCCAAAGGGGGCTGCGGAATGATCAGAACGACCTTGCCATGGTCCCTTGGATGGGATTTCCTTGATACGTTTCTGGCTCATTGGTTCGGGCCGGTATGGGTGAGGGGTGTTTGTCTGACATGACGCGGATCTGTCGTTTTCTGATTTTGGCTTCCTGCGTCGTGATCGCGTCGACTGTGTTTTCCATGGCGGCGCTGGCGCAAAGCGCGTCGAACCTTGCTCCATCCACCTTTCAACCTCAGAACCAACGCAGCACCGGCCCAGTAACCGTGGCGCGCGATCCGGGCGCGCCGGTGCCCGAAGGCGCAGACAGGCTGTTTGTGACCGTTGGTCAGGTGCAGATCGAAGATGGTCTGCCCCAGATGGAGGCGGCCAATGCGGCTTTCATTGAGCGCCTGACCGGCAAACGCGTAGCTGTGTCCGAGATTTTTGCGGCGACCAACCGATTGGAAAGCGCCTATACCAACGCGGGTTTTGTCCTCAGCCGAGTGGTCCTGCCGCAGCAGACCCTGCGCGATGGGGGCACATTGCGCATCGTCGTGATCGACGGGTTCATCGAACGCATTGATGCCGAGAAAGTGCCTCAGCAGGCGCGTGAGCGGGTGGTGATGATCACCAAACCTTTGATCGGCAAACGGGGCATCAAACTGCAACAGATCGAGCGCGCGCTTTTGCTGGCCGGGGATACGTTTGGCGTGCGGCTGGCCTCGACCCTGTCGGCGGGGGATGCGCGGGGCGGTACCGTTTTGACGTTGGATGGAGAGTTCAAAGAGATCACCGGCTCTTACGGCTTTGACAATACTCTGTCGGACGAGCTTGGCCCGGGCAACCTGAACCTCGGGCTTGAGGTCAACGGCGCGCTGGAGATGGGAGAGACCTTCTATTTCCGCGTCGGCGGTTCACCCAAACGGTTCTTCTCGAGCGATGCGCAGTACCGGATTGCGGCGGCGGGGGCGGTCTTTCCGATCGGATACGACGGGATGACGTTCAACGCCGAATACACGCTGAGTGAGGCGCAACCGGACGCGGAGCTGGTGCCAAATACCAGTAAATTCGAACGCTTTTCCCTGCGTCTCTACTATCCTTGGGTGCGCACACGGCGTCACAATCTGTCGTCGCAACTGATCCTGGACCGGATCAGCGACTCGCAGGATTTGATTGCCAGCTCAGGGTCGCTACCGGTTTACGACGACGATCTCAGTGTCTTGCGGGCAACACTGGATGCAAGCTGGACCTATGACAATGGCGCGTTTCTGTCTGCCGGGGCTGTTCTGTCGCGCGGGCTGGATGCATTCGGTGCCAGTACCTCGGTCGGGGCGGGGGATACCCCTTTGTCACGGCAAGGTGCCAGCGCGCAATTCACCAAGCTTGTGCTGTCGGCGCAGTATCAGCGCCCGTTGAACGCCAATTGGTCCGTGAACGTGAATGGCCGAATTCAATCCAGCTTTGGCGATCCGCTGGTCACGTCGGAACAGTTCAGTGTTGCCAGTTCCAGTGAGTTGTCGACCTTCGACGCAGGCGATCTGCGCGGAGATGACGGCTGGGTCGCACGGGCCGAGCTTGGCCGGTCACAGCAGACGCAAGTGGCCGGCTTTCCGATCCTTTTCAAGCCCTATGTTTTTGGGGCCTACGGCGTGTTAGGTTTGGAACAACCCACTGTTCTGGAACAAGGCACGACCCGGGCATATGCCTACGGTCTGGGCTTTGATGTGTTTACGATTGAGGACTCGACCTATCGGTCCGGGTCAGTACGAGTGGAATATGGGAGGGGGGAACGTGATGACCTCGGGGAAGATGGAAACCGGTTCAGCATCACTGCCAGCCGCCGCTTCTGATGGTAGCGCAGCCATGACAGTCTCACGCCGCATACTTCTGTCGGCGTCGGCCGTGCTATGGGGCACGACCGCGCTGGCGCAATCCCTGCCGACCGGAGGGACGGTGGCTGCGGGTAATGTCGCGATCAGCCAACCCAGCGGCAATCAGTTGAACATCACACAGGGGTCGAATGCGGCCATTGTGAATTGGAACGGGTTTTCGATTGGCTCCGGCTCGACCGTGAATATCAATCAGCCGGGCGCGCAAAGCGTGATCCTGAACCGGGTTACCGGGAATACAACCAGTCAGATCCACGGTCAGCTGAACGCCAACGGGCAGGTGCATCTGGTCAACCCGAACGGCATTTTCATCGGCCCGAATGGCCATGTGAACACCGGCGGGTTTGTGGCCTCGACCTTGAACATCTCGGACGATGACTTTCTGAACGGCCGCTATCACTACAACGGCAACGGGGCCTCGGCAGGGGTCGAGAACGCGGGCACGATTCAGGTTGTTCCCGGCGGTTATGCAGCCTTGATCGGCGGCAAGGTGTCAAACTCGGGTGTGATCCGGGTGCCGATGGGCAAAGTGGGGCTCGGAGCGGGTGAGCAAGTGACGCTCGACGTGTCCGGCGACGGTTTTCTGCAGGTCGCCGTGCCTTCAAACAGTGATGACGCCGCGATGGAGGCTTTGGTCACCAATTCGGGCCGCATCGAGGCGGATGGCGGTGTCGTTCACCTCAAGGCCGCGAGCGCCCGTGATGCGGCGCGCCGGGTCGTGAATATGTCTGGCGTGATCGAGGCACGCTCGGTCGGTGGCGTGTCCGGAGCAGTTGTTTTGGGCGGCAGCGGCGGTGCCGTGCACCTGACGGGCCGCATTGATACCTCGGCGCGGGTGACATTGGTCGAGGCCTCTCCGCGTCCGGTGGCCCGCGATCAGAACGGTGGGTCGATCACGATTACCGGTGAGGCCATCGAACTGGCTGGTGCGGCCCTGAGCGCTGACGGTGCGGGAACAGGACAGGGCGGAGAGATCCGCGTTGGTGGTGACCTGCAAGGCGGCGGTGATCTGCAGCGGGCCAGCACCACGCTTGTTGACGATGCGACCGTGATCAGCGCAGATGGCGGAGATCAGGGCGATGGCGGTCTGATCATCGTCTGGTCGGATGACTATACATCGTTCTCGGGCTTCAACTCTGCGCGCGGAGGTGATCTTGCCGGGGATGGCGGTTTTGTCGAAGTGTCGGGCAAGCTGGCCCTGAATTACGATGGCCTGACCGATACGCGGGCACCGTTTGGTGCATATGGCACGCTGTTGCTGGACCCCACGAACATCACCGTTTCTGATACGGCAACGGGCCCTGGTTCTGTAACGCCGGGTACAATTGAAACAAACCTTGGCTTCGGCAACGTCACTCTGACGACCGCAGGAAGCGGCACTCTGCAGCCGGATGGAGACCCTATCGACCTTGGTGGCGATGACTCACAGGTTGGCACGATAACCGTCGACGATCCGATCACGTGGGGCAACGGCTCTCGGTTGACGCTGCTTGCCAATGATTCGATCACAATCAACGCTGCGATCACCGCGACAAGCGGCGAGTTGGAACTGAACGCCGCCACAACGATTGGTACCGGCGCAGGTGGTACAATCAACGTCGATACCTTTACGCTTACGAATGGCGCCTGGTCACAGGTAAGTTCCACGCTCCCGAGTTTTTCGGCGGGAACGCTTGATATTGCGTCCGGCGCAACATTCACCCGTGCGCTCGGTGGCACTGGCGCCGCCGGGTCTCCATACCTCCTGACGGATGTGTTTGGCCTTCAAGGCATTTCGGACGGCAACAACTATGCCCTGGCCAATTCTATCAGTGCCGCGCCACTCAGTTCGTTCGATCCAATCGACTATGCGGGTGGAACACTTGAAGGCAACGGCTTTTCGATAAACGGCCTCACCATTTCGACCAGTTCTTTCGGCGGGCTGTTCAACAATCTTGACGGCAACGTTCAAAACCTGCGCATCAACGGGGCCAGCGTTTCTTCTGGAGGCGGTGGTATCTTGGCGGGAACAAATGGCGGCACGATTTCCGGCGTTTCGGTATCCGGTAGCTTTAGCAGTAGTGACGAACAGGCCGGTGGTCTTGTTGGTTTCAACGATGGCACAATCATAGACAGTTTCTCGACAGCCAGTGTGACCGTGGCCACGACCGAGGCCAACTTGGTTGTCGCGGGCGGTTTAGTCGGCGAAAACAACGGAACCATCACTCGGTCTCACGCCACAGGAACCGTCAGTGGTTCTACGGCGGGTGATTTTTCCGTTGGTGGTCTGGTGGGTGACAACAACGGCCTGGTTCAGGATTCCTATGCAACCGGAAGTGTTTCAGGCACCAACCAGAGTTCGGCGCCCGGAGACTCGGCGACGCTCGGAGGCCTCGTAGGCTTCAACAATGGCGGCACAGTTGCCCGAAGCTATTCAACGGGCGGTGCCAGTTTTTCAGGCCCCAATACACCCACACTAGGTGGGTTAGTCGGTTCAAACTCTGGATCGGTCTCAGGTTCCTTCTGGAATACCGATACTTCTGGTCTGGCCACCAGCGCCGGAGGCACAGCACTCACGACAGCACAACTTCAGGATACGGTTGGGTTCTTTAACCTTGCGTCGGCTCAAGGGTGGGACTTTACCAACACGTGGGCACCGGGAACGAGCGATCCGGACGGCGGGTCAAACCCGTTGCACTATACGACCTCACCGGTCCTGTTCGTGGTGCCTGACACGCTTCTCATCCCCGAAGGAGAGGCTGAAACGACGGCAGGAACGGGTACAATTTCTGGTGGCCCGTCTGTCTTTCGGTTCGGGCCGTCGGGTGACTCGCTGGATACGTCGCCGATCTTTGAGACTTTGACGTTTGCCAGCACCGAAAACGGGACCACGACTTATACCGTGGATACAAGTTCCCTCCTGAGTATCTCGGAGGTGTTCTATACCGTTTCTGCGCTGCCTGGCACGGCAATCATCGGGAACACGGTCATTCCGACCCCGCCGACCCCAACCATTGAGATCACCCCGACCGTGGATACGACCATCACCGGCGGCGGAGGTGGCGGCGGTGGTACTACGACCACAACGACAACCGAAGCAGAAGCGGCGCTTGGTACGGTCGAGAATGCGTCGCAGGATTTTGACGAGGTCATCTCTTCCTGTGCGGAACAGGGCAACAATGTCAGCGCCTATCTGGCCTGTATTGCCGATGCGATGGACGAATACGCCTCGGATCTCGATGCGATCGTGCAGGGTTTGCCGCCGGGTCTGGAATCCGTTGGTGATATCATCCGTGGCGCAAGTGCCGGTATTCGCGCGGCGGGCGAGGATGCGAACCGTCGTCTGGCACTTGCCACCACTGCCGAGGAGCGGGAGACGATCCGCCGCGAGGCCGTGCAGGAAGCGCGCCGTCAGATCCGTCAGGCGCAGCGCGAAATCCGCAAGGCGATCACATTGATACGAGCAACCGACCCCGAGCTTGTCAGCATCCAGAACCAGCAGGTAGATACAATCGTGGCGGCTGTTGGTCAGGCCGAGATTGGCCTGTCGCGCGCCATCGGCCTGTAACCCCAGGGAGGCTCTGCGCCAATGTTTCTGATCCGTTTTTGTGCGGCCATGCTTTTGACCCTGTTCAGCGCCCTCGCTGCGCTGGCTGACAAACGCGTGGCGCTGATCATCGGGAACTCGGATTACCAGACCGTCGGGTCGCTCGACAATCCGATCAACGACGCCTCAGATCTGGCCATCGCGCTTGAGGGGCTTGGGTTCGACGTGTTTCTCGGCACCGATCTGACTCGGGATGAGATGCTGTCTTTAGCCGAATCCTATGGCGCGACGGCTGCGGATTCTGATGTCTCGCTGCTGTTTTATGCAGGGCACGGGTTTCAGGTGGACGGGCGCAACTATCTGGTCCCGGTCGACGCTAATCTGACCGGTGCCGCGGATATTCCGGAGCAGACAGTTGCGATGGAGGAGTTCGTCTCTCGGATGGAACGGTCCGACGGTATTCGTCTGGTGTTTCTGGACGCCTGCCGTGACAACCCTTTCGAAGACAGTGTGTTGAGCGTTGACGAAGGGCTAGCCCGCGTCGGCAGCGCCGCCGATTTTCTGTTCGCCTACGCCACGCAACCTGACAACGTGGCCTTCGACGGCACCGGGCGGAACAGTTTTTTCACCGAAGCGCTGCTGAGCCATATTTACACGCCTGGTCAGGATATCTCGGACCTGCTGATCTCGGTCCGCAAGGATGTTCTGGCTGCGACCGGGGGGCGGCAGATCCCGTGGGACAACTCCTCGCTGACGCGGCAATTCCGGTTTGACAACAGCCCGGTGACAGCATCCGAAGAGACATTGTTGTGGCAGGTGGCGGCCAATGCGCAGGACGCCTCTCTGATGCAGCTCTATATCGACCGCTACCCACAGGGCGCGCATGCCACTGAGGTTTTTGCGTTTCTGGATGAGGCCGGGCAGGGCGGCACCCAGACCCGCGCGCTGAGCGTCGAAGACCAGGACGAACAGGCCGAGCGTCTTTGGAAACTGGCTCAACGCAGCCGGATGCGGCCTCTGCTGGAGTTCTACCTTGAGCAATACCCCGATGGCGGCCATGCCGCGCAGGCGCAGCGGCTGATCGCCTCGATCCCGCGGCCTGAGGACAGCACGCCGGGCGGCATTTGTGAGCGGCTCGCGACCCATCCCCGCGACCGGACGGCCAGCATCACGGGCGTTCCTTTCAGCCGGTTGCAGGAAAATGCGCTGACGGCCATTCAGGCGTGCAGCGCGGCGGCGGCCCAGTCGCCGGAGCTGTCGCACTATGTGGCGCTACTGGCGCGCGCGACGATTGCTGCGGGGGATGTGGAGCGTGCCGTGACCCTCTACAAACAGGCTGCTGCCGAAGGGGATTTACGGGCGATGGTGTCTTTGGCGCAACTGCATGAAAGCGGCACCGGCGTCCCTCAGGACATGGGCACAGCGCTGGACTTGTATGAGCGCGCGGCGGCAGGTGGCAGCGCCGATGCCATGATCAACCTCGCCGTCACCCTGTTTGAAGGCCAGATCGTTCCTAAAGACGACGCGCGCGCCGTCGCGCTTTTGCAGCAAGCCGCCGAGGGTGGGTCGGCCAAGGCGACCTTCAATCTTGGGGTGCTGGCGCAAGATGGTGCTGCCGGCGAACCCGAGCAGGCATTGGGCTACTTCCAGAAAGCTGCGCGTGATGGTGAATATCAGGGCTATCTGGCAGCAGCGATCCTTCTGGACGAAGGGCGCGGCGTGCCTCGTGATCCGTTGGAGGCTGCGCGGATGCTTCTGCGCGGAGCCGCTGAGGATAACGGAGCGATCCTGGATCAGCTATCCCTCGCCTCAGACCAATGGTCGCGCGACACCCTGATGGAGGTTCAACGGCTGCTGCAAAAGGCGGGCTATTACAACAGCGCGATCGACGGCGTGCCGGGGCCGAATTTCATATCGGCCCTGCGGCAATGGCGTAGTGGTGGGTTCGATCCGATTATTCTGGCTGAGAACTGAGCCTAGTTTACGGGCACAAACTCAATCCTCCGATTGCGGCGTTTGCCGTCTGCGGTGTCATTCGACACAACCGGGCGGCTTTCGCCATAACCAACCGTCAGCAGACGTTCCGGCGCGATCCCCTGATCGACCAGATAGGTGTTGACCGCCTGTGCACGACGTTCGCTGAGAACGCGGTTAGCCTCATCAGAACCATCGCTGTCCGTATGACCGCCGATCTCGATCTTCAGGTCCGGGCAACGGTCGACAATGTCATGAAGATTGCTCAGCAGCGGGATCGAGTCATTGGTCAGCCGCGCACTGCCCGAGTTGAAGTAGATATTGCCTGTGCGCGACAGGATCTCCATCCGCCCTTCACAGGCCTCGCGATCCAGGTCACCCTTGGTCTCCAGCGCAGCAGCCCCCGGTGTTGCCGAGGCGACCTCGAGCTGAGGCGGCGTGCCGGGTTGGGCACGGTCGAAAACGAAGCCAAAGCTGACAAAGCCGAAGGGCAGGATATCAACTCCGGCGGCTTCTTCGAGCTTGCCGCGTCCTTCCTCAAGGTTAAAGTCGGGCAGGGCAATCGCAATCGGTGTCGTATTGGCCACAGCCACCCGGTCATTGTCGACCAGAGTGATAGCCACCTGCGCCACGCTGTCTTTTTTCACCCCATGCAGGGATAGGCTATAGGGCAGGTCGATGATCTTGTGCCGGGTCTGGTGCAGATCGACCAGCTGCTCGGGCGGCAATTGGGCGGTGATCACAGCCTCAGGGAAGTTGAAGGTCTCAAAAAACAGGAAACGCATACGCACGTTGCGCAGGTCAATCTTGGTATCTACGCTGTCCATCTGAACCCGGATATCGGCGCCACCTTCAGGGCTGATAACGCCCGTCAGAGTTGCAAAACCGCTGTTTTCCGCGATCGCGTTCTTTTTGACCGACAGAAACTGCAGTTCCGAGGCCTCGGCGTCCAATTTCCATCCATGTTCGAACGGATCGGCGCTTTGACCCCACGCCGTGTTTGCAAATACCAGTGCCGTCATCGCAAAAGCATTTCGCACCAAGTTTAAACGCGGCATGTGTGAACCTCTTCCTAGTCTTGATACTATAATTGGGATATTTCAGGCCACGGCCATAAGAAAGCCAAAAAACAATATCAGTGTACTTCCGGGCTGAGTGGTGCCCAAGGGGTCACGGACCATGAGACCAGAAAAAGGCAAAGAACCAAAGGTGCAACGCGTACTTAGAACCCTGTTTGCGATGATCGCTATGCTCTGGACCGGTTCGGCTTGGGCCGAGCCGCGAATCGCGCTGGTGGTTGGAAATTCCGACTATGGTTCGGTCTCGGCCCTAGACAATCCAATCAACGATGCGCGGCTGATGGCGGAAAAGCTCACTGCGCTCGGGTTCGAGGTGCGTCACCTGTCCGACAGCACCCAGATCGAAATGAAGCGCGCCATTGCCCAGTTCGGACGCGATCTGCGCAAGGGCGGCGAAACCGCCGTGGGCCTGTTTTACTACGCGGGTCACGGGGTTCAGTCTTTCGGTTCGAACTACTTGCTGCCCGTGGACGTGTCGCTGTCTGATCCGGCCGATCTGGATCTGATGGCGGTTGAGGCACGTTCGGTCCTGCATCAGATGGCCTCGGCCAACAACAAGACGAATATCGTCATTCTGGACGCTTGCCGGAACAACCCGTTCGAGGATCTGGCAGATATGGATGACAACGGTCTGGCCGAGATGAAAGCCCCGACCGGCACTTTTCTCGCCTATGCCACCGATCCCGGCGGCGTTGCGCTGGATGGCGAAACCGGCAACAGCCCATTCACGCTGAGCCTTGCGCAGCATATCGACACGCCCGGCATGGCGATCGAGCAATTGTTCAAGAAGGTGCGCGTTGATGTTCTCAGCGAAACGCGTGGGTTGCAAACGCCTTGGGATACCTCGTCCCTGACGCAGGATTTCGCCTTTGCGCGCGCGAACGAAACCCTGATCGCGAAACCGGAACAAACCGAAGAAGAACAGTGGCAGGAGGCTGTGAACAGCCGCGACCCGGTGAAGATCATGCTGTTTCAGCGGGCCTATCCAGACAGTGTTCATGCATCGCAGGCCAATGATCTGCTGCAGACGATTTTGGCCGAGTCCTTTGGAACTCTGCCCACGCCAACGCCATCGCAAGAGGCCCCGGAAGCGACCGAGACGGACCGTCTGATGTATGAACTGGCGCAGGTCGACGATTCGATCCATTCTTATGAGGTTTACCTGCACAGCTTTCCCAGTGGCGCATTCGCCGATCAGGCGGTCGAGCGTCTGGCGGCCCTGCAGTTGGAAAGCGAGACCGTGACTCGCAAAGCCGAAGCCAATGTCGAGACACCCGAGGCGCAGAATTCGGGCAGCATCGACGCCGGCGCAGCGGTCACCATGAAATCCATCCTGACTTTTGGCAACACCCATGTCCGGGGCAAGTCGATCGAGGAACTGGTCGCGGGTTCACCTCAGTTCCCGCCGATTGATGGGTTGCCGGATGAATTGTGGAAAAATCAGAACTGTTCGAGTTGCCACCAGTGGACGCATGAGGCCCTGTGCGATCAGGCGCAGACCTATGTCAAACGCCCAGCGGCAGGCAATGTGGCCAAGCAGCACCCCTTTGGCGGTGGTTTGAAGGTCAACCTGCGCCGGTGGGCGATGGGCGGTTGTCAAGGATAGGTCTGCTCTGAAGTTTGGACAGGCGGCCAGACTTGATTGTGCGGCCCTTTGGGCGGAATTTCCGATGCAAGTTGGGAAAGCTAGCGATCCAAATGGAAAACCACTTGTGAGTGGTCGAAAATAGCCGAAGAATGCGGGTATGAAGCCCAAACCTGTCACATCCGACCCCGATGATGAGGCCGAAGATCTCGGGCCGCCTAGCATCTATGATGGCGACCCGGAGGATGAGGATGATCTATGGTTTCTCCCGCCTGAGGAAGACGCGCCACAGGATGATTTCCTGACACCTGGCCCTCGGGCAGATCAACGGCAGCTTTTCGATCCCAGAGAGTGGCAGGCCGCGCAATCCGGGTTGTCATCCGAACTTGCGGATCTGGCGGTGACCTTCGGCGCATTGGATGAGCGGCTGCGGGCAGGACCGGACGGGTGGACCCATCGTCTGGCCTTGATGGATGTTTCGGATCTGGGCTGGTGGACGGGTGACCGGATCAGTGTCGAACGCTTGGCGCTTTGGACAAGTCTGCGGATCGGCGCGACCGGTGATGATGTGCAGTCCCTCTATCGGGCAGGGTGGGCGGTGCGCCGCCTGTCATCAGGTGCGGCACCTTCCCATGACGGGTGGGAGGCCGGGTTGACCGCCTTTCTGGACCGGATAGCGCAAGGGATCGAAGAGGTGCCGGAGGCGATTGCAGACTTGTCGGACGTGATGCGCAGCGTCGAGTCGCTGCACCCCGTCACGCAAGCCGCGATTGCCTTTCATGCATGGCGCGCAGTCTCTCAAGGCCCCGGTCAGGATACGGAAGCGGCGGTCATCGCTGCGAGGCATGCGGCCTCGATGGGGCGGGGCGGGACGCTCTTCATGCCGCTAGCCCTGTCCGGTCCAGGCGCGCTGCGTGGTGTCGGATCGCCCGAGGAAAAACTGTCCGCCTGGATTCGCGGGGCCGGACAGGCGGCCCTCGCTGCCTTGTTGCATCTGGACCGGATCAACGCGTGGGAGGCGCGGGCGAAGGAGGCAACAGCCGACCTCAGCGGTCGAACACCGCCGTTGCTGATTGAAGCGCTACGCGCTTGGCCCATGGTATCCGCCCCACTTGCCGAAGAACTGACCCAGGCCTCGCGGGCTGCAGTACAGCGCAACATCGACCACTTTACCCGCCGGGGTTTGGTCCGCGAAGTCACCGGTCAGGGGCGTTACCGCGTTTGGACGGCAGCGCTGTAGTCCAGCAGCCAGTCGCGAAACAGTCGGGCCGGCCGGCGCAAATCTTTACGAGAGGGATAAATCAGGTGATAGGCTTCTTGCCCGCTGACCTGCAGGTCGGGCAGGCAAGGCACCAGTCCTGAGCCCTCCATGATACGATCAGATGCGGGCGCGCGGGCCAACGCGATCCCAAGCCCGCTGGCGGATAGCTCGGCCGCCATGATCGAGTTGTCGGCAAAGAAGAACCGGGCCTGCCCCGTCGGCAGACGCAGCGCTTCGAACCAGTAGAGCCAGCTGGCACGGTGGGTCGATACTTCGATCAGGGTGAATTGCAGTAGGTCCTGCGGAGTTTGGATCTGGGTGGCAATCTCGGGCGGGGCGACGGGAAACAGAGCCTCACGCAACAGTTCATCTCCTTCGGTGCCAAACAGCGCAGGGTTGCCAAACACGATCTGTAGATCGGTGAACTGATTGGTGAAATCCGAATTCGCATTTCCGGTGGTCAGCGAAAGATTGATCTGAGGTTGCGCGGCCTGAAACGCGGGCAGGCCTTTGGCCAAGACACCATGGGCAAACAACAAAACCGACTGAACGTATAGCCTCTGTTCCCGCGTCTCACCGAACAACCCGGTGGTGGCCGTTTCCAACATCAGAAAGGATTGCTGGACCGACGGCAGATAGGCACGTCCCGCCTCCGTCAGCGTGACGGCATGCGCATGGCGGTGAAACAGCGGTGTGCCTAGCCGGAACTCAAGCGCCTTGACCTGTTGGCTGACGGCGGCTGGCGACATGTTCAGCTGCGATGCTGCGCGGGAAAAGCTCTCCGTGCGCGCGGCTGCTTCGAACACGCGTAACCAGTTGAGGGATGGGATGCGGGGCAACATGTAGCGCAGGCTAAGCTAGACTTATCCTGACGGGCAAGAGGTTTGGTTTTGACCTGTGTCCACTCGCGGATACCCTTTGCGCATAGAGCGAATAGGTGACCCCATGGCGACGACGTTAACACAGCAACAATCCGACCGGTATTGGGAGGATGGCTATCTCTTTCCCCTCTCCGTCTTTTCCGAAGCCGAGGCCGCCGGTTTCCGGGCGGAACTGGAACAGATTGAGAGTGACTGGCTGGAGGCTGATCTGCCCTTGCCTTTGAACACCTACAAGCGGGTCAATGCGCATCTGGTCATGCCGCTGGCGGCGCGCATAGCGCAGGATGCCCGCGTTCTGGATGTGGTCGAGGGCGTTCTGGGCCCTGATATCATGATCTGGTCGGCCGAGTTTTTCATCAAAGAGGCCAACACCGTGCAAACGGTAGGTATGCATCAGGACTTGACCTATTGGGGCATGGGGGAAACGCCAGATCAGGTCACGGCCTGGATCGCTCTGTCCCCCGCAACAGAGCGCAGCGGGTGCATGGATTTCGTGCGCGCCAGCCACAAGAACCCGATCTTGCCGCATACCGATACATATTCGGAAACGAACCTGTTGTCACGCGGGCAAGAGGTGGCCGTCGAAGTTGCCGAGACGGACAAGACCCATATAGAACTCGCGCCAGGTCAGATGTCGCTGCATCACGGGCTGACGATCCACGGTTCGGGGCCGAACCAGTCCGAGGACCGGCGGATCGGGTTGGCTATCCGCTATCTCAGTCCCGGAGCAGAACAGCTGGTGGCGGACCGGGACTATGCGCTGCTGGCAAGGGGCTCAGACAAACACAGCAATTTCGTGCCAGTTCAAGCACCTACAGAATTGTTCTCATCCGATGCATTAGCAACGTATGAGCAAGTGCGGCGGGATCAGAGCAAAGCACTGGCCGAAGGGGCAGACGCGTCGGTTCCGCTTTATGCGGGGTGAGACGGGCGGTTAACGCCCGACCCCCACATAGGTTTCAAAACCTGCCTTTTCAACACTGTCCTGAGAGTAGACGTTGCGCAGATCCACCATGCGCGGCGTCTTCATTGCACCGCCAAGTTCGCTTAGGTTCAAGGCACGGAACTCGTTCCATTCGGTCAGAAGAACAACGACGTCGGCATCTTTGGCCGCCGCATATGGGTCGTCACACCAATCCACGCCGGGCAGCAGCGCCTCGCCCTCAGCACGGCCTTGCGGGTCAACCACGCGCACTTTGGCTCCTCCGCCGATCAGGGCCGGAATGATGGTCAGGGACGGGGCATCGCGCATATCGTCGGTGTTGGGTTTGAAAGTCACCCCCAGCACGGTCACGGTCTTGCGGTTGAAACTGTCGTCACAAGCGTCGCGGATCTTGTCGATCATTCGCTTTTTCACACCGTCATTAACGCGGATCACGGTCTCGGTGATCTGCATTGGATGCGCGTGTTCCTGCCCGATCCGGGCCAGCGCTGCTGTGTCCTTCGGAAAGCACGAACCGCCATAGCCGGGGCCGGCATGCAGGAATTTGTTTCCGATCCGACCATCCAACCCGATCCCGCGCGAAACCTCCTTGACGTCGGCGCCCACTTTCTCACAGAGGCCGGCGATCTCGTTGATGAAGGTGATCTTGGTCGCGAGGAATGCGTTGGCAGCGTATTTGATCATCTCTGCGCTTTCCAGATCGGTGGTCAGGATCGGGAAGTCCCGCAGATAAAGCGGGCGGTAGATCTCGGCCATGACCTCGGCAGCACGGTCGTTTTCCACACCCACAACAACCCGGTCAGGTCGCATGAAATCGTCGATCGCGGCCCCTTCGCGCAGGAATTCCGGGTTCGAGGCCACATCGAACTGCGCATTCGTATTTGCGGCAGTGACGACCTGCTGCACCTTGCGGTTGGTGCCTACGGGCACGGTGGATTTTGTCACGATCACCGCATAGTCGGTCAGCGCATTGGCGATCTCTTCGGCCGCAGCCATCACATAGGTCAGGTCGGCGTGGCCGTCCCCGCGTCGCGTCGGCGTGCCGACAGCGATGAAAACCGCATCCGCTCCGTCTACGGCGTCTTGCAGGTTGGTCGTAAAACTAAGCCGCCCGGCGGCCACATTCTTGGCCATCAGATTGTCCAGCCCCGGCTCATAAATCGGGACCTCACCGGCTTGCAGCATCTGAATTTTCTGCTCGGACTTGTCGACGCAGATCACATCATGGCCGAAATCCGAAAAACACACACCTGATACCAAACCCACATAGCCGGTGCCAATCATCGCTATACGCAAACTCGAATTCCTCTTTGTCTCGGCCGAAACGCGCCTGCACAATCAAAGAAATCGTGGTCAGGTGCAATGCCAGATTGTCGCCTTGGGTTGCATTCCATACGCTCTTGCTGTTTTTGAGACGTCAAACAGACGCATTTGTGGAAACGAGGCACAGTTATGACCAAAACGGCATTGATCACCGGCATTACCGGTCAAGATGGATCGTATCTGGCCGAGTTCCTTCTGGAAAAAGGCTATGAAGTGCATGGGATCAAGCGGCGTGCCTCCTCGTTCAACACGCAGCGGATCGACCATATCTATCAGGATCCGCACGAGCCGAACCCCAAGCTGCATCTGCACTATGGTGATCTGAGCGACACCTCCAACCTGACGCGGATCATCCAGCAGGTTCAGCCTGATGAGGTCTACAACCTCGGGGCTCAATCGCATGTGGCGGTCAGCTTCGAATCCCCCGAATATACGGCGGATGTGGATGCGATTGGGACGCTGCGCCTGCTCGAGGCGATCCGGTTTCTGGGACTGGAGGAGAAGTGCCGCTTCTATCAGGCCTCCACGTCCGAGCTCTATGGGCTGGTGCAGGAAACACCTCAACGCGAGACCACGCCGTTCCACCCGCGCTCGCCCTATGCTGTGGCCAAGCTTTATTCCTACTGGATTACGGTGAATTATCGTGAGGCCTACGGGATGTATGCCTGCAACGGCATCCTGTTCAACCACGAAAGCCCGCGTCGGGGTGAGACATTTGTGACCCGTAAGATCACGCGCGGTCTGGCGAATATCGCTCAGGGCCTCGAAGATTGCCTGCATATGGGCAATATCGACAGCCTGCGGGATTGGGGCCATGCCAAGGATTATGTCCGCATGCAGTGGCTGATGCTGCAGCAGGACGCGCCCGAGGATTTCGTGATCGCCACCGGGGTGCAGTATTCCGTGCGTCAGTTCATCGAATGGTCCGCCGCCGAGCTGGGCGTGACGCTGGAATTCACCGGCGAAGGCGTTGATGAGATTGCAACCGTCAAGGCGGTCGAAGGCGACAACGCTCCGGCGCTGAAGCCCGGAGATGTGGTGATGCGGATCAACTCCCGTTACTTCCGCCCGGCTGAGGTGGAGACCCTGTTGGGAGATCCGTCCAAAGCCAAGCAGAAACTGGGCTGGGTGCCCGAGTTGACGGTACAGGATATGTGCCAAGAGATGGTGCGCGAGGACCTCAAAACAGCGCAGCGCCATGCGTTGCTGAAGCAACACGGCTATGAGATGCCCGTGAGCTTGGAAAACGGCTGAGGACCCTAGCATGCGCAAAATCTACGTAGCAGGGCACCGCGGCATGGTTGGGGGTGCCATCCTGCGCAAATTGCAGGACCGGCAGGCCGCATGCGAGGCCCTGAGCCTCATCACCCGCACGCATTCCGAACTGGATTTGACCGATCAAGCTGCGGTACGCGCCTTCATGCAGGCCGAGAAGCCCGATGTGGTCGTCCTGGCTGCGGCCAAGGTGGGGGGTATTCATGCCAACAATACCTACCCAGCTGATTTTATTTACAAAAACCTGATGATTGAGTGCAACGTGATCCATCAGGCGTTTGAGGCTGGTGTCAAACACCTACTACAACTTGGAAGCTCGTGCATCTACCCGCGTGCGGCGCAACAGCCGATGCGTGAAGACGCTCTATTGACGGGTATTCTTGAACCCACCAACGAACCCTATGCGGTGGCCAAGATCGCTGGGATCAAGCTGTGCGAAAGCTATAACCGGCAGCACGGGGTGGACTATCGCTCGGTCATGCCGACCAACCTCTATGGGCCGGGGGACAATTTCCATCCCGAAAACAGCCATGTGCTGCCCGCCCTGATCCGCCGTTTCCACGAAGCGCAGAGGGACGGCGTGGATGAGGTTGTGATCTGGGGCACAGGCAAACCCCGTCGTGAATTCCTGCACGTGGATGACATGGCCGAGGCGTCCCTGTTCGTGCTGGACCTGCCGCGAGACGTTTATGAGGCGAACACGCAGCCGATGCTTAGCCATATCAACGTCGGGTGCGGGTCTGACATCTCGATTGCAGAGCTTGCGGCGCTGGTGGCGCAGGTCACGGGGTTCAAGGGGCGGATCACGCAGGATATCTCAAAACCCGATGGGACCCTGCGCAAGTTGATGGATGTGTCACGTCTGGCGGATATGGGATGGACGGCTTCGATCGAGCTTGAGGACGGTATTCGCGAAACCTACGCTTGGTTTCTTGAACAGTCTGAGGGCGATCTTCGCGCGAAATAGAGGCCCGAACCCCGAGGTCCGGGCCATTTAACTCAGAACCAACGTCCAATCGCGATAAGAGACGGCACGTGGACTGTTGCATCTGATGTGGTGGAAAGAACTTTGCAAACGACTTGGCTGGTCGAAGGTTCGTCTACCCCGACGAACCGGCCCACGCTACCACCGCTGCCGCTGACAGACGGGGTTGCCGCAAATGCGACCGGGAAGGTCCACGTCTCCGTGTTGCTAGCAAACAGCGCGCCATCACCAGTGGTACAACCTGTGGCGGTCAGGGTTGCGGTACAAATCTGAGTGCCATCAGCGAAACGGACATAGTCGCCCGTTTCAGTGCTGCCGCGTTCGATCACTGCACCCGTCGGCGCACCTGCGTTTTCCGACACCGACCCCAGCAGATTGCCAGGCCCGTACCCATAGTCGGCCCGCATCAAGCGCCCAGCCGTGGTATCCGTCGGGCTGTTTTGAACGGCGGCGCCGCTGGCGATACCCGTGGCGGGATCAAGGCGCAGGGCGTCTGTCCAACTGCCGCCGTCCGGTGACACCTTGATCGAAAACCCTGTGCTGCCGGAAAGGCCCATCTCGGCGTGACCCGTCCAGTTGGATTGAAACAGCAGCGACGCGGTTTCGCCAGAGGCGGACTTGTTGATCTTCAGCTGATGGCCTCCGCCCTCATGGCTGAGCAAAGTTGCAGGGCCACGAACGGATAGGCGGTTGGTGCTGTCATAGCCGGTGGCAACGCCTATACCGGGCAAGTTCGTGGTCTCGACCGGAGGGGTGATCCACGCGCTACCGTCCCACAGTTTCACCTGTCCATCCGCCTGATCCCAAGCGCGCCAGCCCGTCTGTGGGGCTAGGAAGTGCCAGGCGGCATCAATCCAGGCGGCCAATTCCCCTGCGTGACCGTCCCAATCTCCGGTCGGGTTCGCGCTCAGCCCATGAACCTCACCCTGTTCCGGGGCGACGGGTGGATTTGTGCTGCTGGTCGACACAACGCTCAGCTGCACCACGAGGTCCAACTGGCGCAGGGCCTCGTTGTGAGTGACATGTTTCTGCGCTTGAGACGGCTGCAAAAACGGCAGGTTCAATCGGGGTGAGGTCTGAGACACGGGCGTCCTCCTTAGGCTGTCGGTCCGACATTTAGTTGCGCGCTACCCTGCCGCAGGGCGCATGAAATCTATCTGACCGCAGCGAACGCCCGGAGGTTTTTCCGTTTACCTTTTTGTCTGAATCTCGTGCAAGAACCTGAATTAAACAGTTTAACTGCGTGAATAGATATCCTCGTAGCGGATGATGTCATCCTCACCCAGATACGTGCCTGTCTGGACCTCGATCAGAACCATGGGCACTTTGCCGGGGTTTTCCATCCGATGGACCGCACCCAGAGGAATGTAGACAGACTGGTTTTCAGAAACCAGACGCTCTTCCTCGTCGATTGTGACCTTGGCGGTGCCTTCCACCACGATCCAGTGTTCGGACCGATGGTGATGCGATTGTAGGCTGAGCGCCGCGCCGGGATGGACGTGGATGCGCTTGACCTGAAACCGGTCGCCGATCACCAGGCTTTCGAACCAGCCCCAAGGGCGGTGGTCCACTGGCAGGGATTCGGCCTGCTTCGCGCCTTTGGTCTTCAGCGCGGTCACGGCCTTTTTGACGTCCTGCGCCTTGTCCATGCTGGCGACCAGAACTGCGTCGGGCATGGCGACGGCGATCACGTCTTGCAGACCCAGCGCAACAACTTCCTGCGCCGAAGATTCCGAGCGGACCAGCACGTTTTGACAGTCAATCGCCGTAACCTCACCGGAAGTCGCGACGCCATCTGCGTCCGGATGGGTCAACTCTTGCACCGCGGACCAACTGCCAACATCCGACCACCCGGCCGCATAGGGCACAACACTCAGGTTGTTGGCTTTTTCCATCACGGCATAGTCGATCGAGATATCTTCGACATCAGACCACGCCTTGGCATCCAGTCTGAGGAAGCCAAGGTCACTCTTGGCGTTTTCGACAGCGTTTTTGACAGGGCTCATCAGGGCAGGCGCGTGTTGTTCGAACGCCGCGATGATGTCCCGAACAGCGAACAGGAAGATGCCCGAGTTCCACAGATAGCTGCCATCGGCCAGCATGGATTGGGCTGTCTCTAGATCGGGCTTTTCAACAAACCGATCTAGCGGGACCGCGCGGGTTTCGGGCGTTTGGCTCAGTTTCAGATAGCCATAGCCGGTTTCTGGCCGATCTGGGGTGATGCCGAAGGTCAGCAGATCACCACGCTCGGCAATCGCGCGCAAACCCTCAGAGACCGCATCGTGAAATGCGCTGGAATCGGGAACGACGTGGTCAGATGGGGCCACCAGCATCACCGCATCCGGGTCGATTTCATTCAGGAACAAGGCTGCGGCCAAAACGGCGGGCGCGGTGTTGCGTCCTTCGGGTTCGATCAGAACCGGGCCGGGGTCTATACCGATCTCGGTCAATTGCTCCGGCACGACGAACCGAAATGCCTCGTTCGTGAGGACCACAGGTTTGGCGTAAGGCGCAGCTTCAGGCCCACGCATTCTGAGGGCGCAATCCTGCAACAGGCTGTTTTCGCCCAGCAAAGGCACGAACTGCTTGGGATAGCTTTTCCGCGAGAGCGGCCACAAACGGGTTCCAGACCCCCCGCATAGAATTACTGGGTATACGGTTGTCATGATCGCGCAGCGTCTTTCATTTCTGTGTCGTATCGCCCGTTTACTGGGCAGCTTTCTCAGCCGAGACAAGGTCGTGCAGATACGCGCTCAGGTCATCGCGCAGATCATCGCGGGCCAAGGCAAATGCGACGGTTGCTTGCAGGAACCCAGCTTTAGATCCGCAATCAAAGCGTTGACCGTCAAATTTGTAACCAAAGACAGGAACACCGTTGCGGATATCTTCGGCGATGGCGTCGGTCAGCTGGATCTCTCCACCGCTACCCTTCTTTTTTTGGTTCAAATTGTACAGAACTGACGGCCCAAGCACATAGCGTCCGATGACTGCGAGGTTCGAGGGCGCATCCTCGGGCTTGGGCTTTTCAACCATGCCGCGCGTGCGCACGACCGTGCCCACATTGTCACCCACATCCAACACCCCGTAAGAGCTGGTTTGTTCTGGCGGAACCTCCATCGCGGCAACCATATTGCCGCCGGTTTCTTCATAAGCTTCGATCATCTGCTGCAAACAGGGCTTGTCGGCGGCGATGACGTCATCGGGCAGCATGACGGCGAAAGGCTCATCCCCGATCAGGCGGCGCGCGCACCAGACCGCGTGGCCAAGCCCAAGCGCCTTGTGCTGGCGGATATAGGCGATGGCGCCGCTTTCCATGTTTGTCGCATTGAGCGTATCCAGCAGCTTGTCCTTGCCTTTGGCTTTCAGCTCTTGTTCCAGAACGAGGTTATGGTCGAAATAATCCTCAAGCGCGGATTTTCCGCGGGACGTGACAAATATGAACTCGGTGATCCCAGCAGCGCGGGCTTCGTCGATGGCGTACTGGACCAGAGGGCGGTCAACCAGCGTCATGATCTCTTTAGGGACGGATTTCGTCGCGGGCAAAAAGCGTGTTCCAAGTCCTGCTACGGGGAAAATCGCCTTGGTGACCTTGCGTGTCATAGTGCCTCTCAATCTAGTTGCCCCTCTTGGTCGAAACCTATCGGGTTATTCCTCTTAGGCTTTGGAGCCATATCATTCAATATTACCCGAAGGGCCTGAGCTTAAATCGGTCAGATCGTGCCATGGCGGGAACAGCAAGTCAAAAGACAGTTATGTTGCCAGTTTCTGGTTGCTTGGGCTGGCATCTCAAGCCGCGAGGTCGCTTCGTTGAAGCGCTCCAGTATCGCGATCTGGGCGATGTATCCATAACAGGTTGATTCTAAACAGCCGCGCCAAGCCAGTGCGACATGTCCGGTCAATAGAAAGGCCGTGCATCAAGCCAATTTGGGCAAGCCTGTCAATTGACCTTTAATAGGCAACGATAGCGAGGAAAAACAAACATTGTTGAATTGGACTGGGGCTGGTTACTGCCCAAGTTCAGAGACAAGCGCACGGTCAGGGAAACACGTCTCGGCCCGACCTTGCGTTTTCTGCCAGCGCCCGATTGAGCGTCGCGTTTTGAAACCTGGCAGGCCGTCTGCGCCGCCGACATCATGGCCAAGGTGTTCCAACCCTCTTTGCATCGCTGCAATTTCTGATCGGTATAGTGTGTCAACCCGACCCCAGCGCGCCGTGAAGTCTCCGACACCGAATGCAATCCGATCCCCGACATGACCCACGAACAGGGCGTATAGATCGCTCTTGTTGTATTCTTTCAGGACATAGAAATTCTCGGTCACCAAAAACGCCGGTCCGGTTCGACCTGCGGGCATCATTAGGAACCCTTGGGCAGGCAGTTCATGCGCTGGAAATGGACGGCCCGAAGCGCGCGTGATCCCCATCGAGGTCCATTCCTCGATCTTGCGACCCTGATCAGGACCCTCCAATGCACAGCTGACTGTATCAGGCACAAAAACCTCAAATCCCCAATCACGGCCCGAAATCCAGCCATGCTTCGACAAGTAGTTGGCGATCGAGGCGATCGTGTCCTCTTCGGATTGCCAGATATCTGCGCTGGAATCGCCATCTCCGTCCACGGCGTAGGTCAGAAAACTCGAGGGCATGAACTGCGGCTGCCCCAGCGCTCCGGCCCAGCTGCTTTTCATCTCACGACCGTTCAAATGCCCTGCTTCTGCGATTTGCAAGGCGGCCAGCAACTCGGCTGTGAAATATTGCGAGCGGGAGCTCATGAATCCCTTTGTCGCGAGGACCTGAAACGCGTTGTGAGGGATCGCCACTTGACCATAGCCGCTTTCACGTCCCCAGATGCCGAGGATGATGCGGGCTGGAACGCCGGTTTCGGCCTCGACACGGGCAAGCACCGCGGCGTGCCGTTTGGCCATTTTGCGCCCCTGAGCAGTCGCGCCCTGCAAAGAGCCTGCTTTGAAATAGCGCGCCGGTGCTCCGAATTCGGCTTGGGATTGTGGCTTTGATGACTGCGGCGGGC
This sequence comes from Ruegeria sp. AG1, assembly GCF_056541705.1. NCBI lineage: Bacteria > Pseudomonadati > Pseudomonadota > Alphaproteobacteria > Rhodobacterales > Roseobacteraceae > Ruegeria > Ruegeria sp. AG1. The sequence goes on from NZ_JBQFYU010000003.1 coordinate 205,589, forward strand.
TGCCCGGCGGCACCAGATCGGGAAGGTCCCATTTCAATGTCACGCCGGACAGAGCCTGTGTCATGGTCTGGCGCGAAACGCCTTTGGCACGGGCTTGCGGCCACACCGTTTCCTGCAACCAGTTTTGAAACTGGCGCTCAACCTTGGCGCGATCTTGCGCGTTGGCCGCCAGGGGCTGGACGGCAAGGCAAAAAATCAAAATGAGAATACGCATCTTAGCCAAGCTGTGTCCCGACGATGCCTGCAAGTCAACCGAAACCAGAGCACCATTGGCGCCAGCTTGAAGGCTGCGATCAAAAGCCTTGAGAAATCTATTGCCTTTGTCGATAGTTGCACTGAAACGGATGCGAAAGAGGACAGTCGCCTATGACCAAGGTCAGAACGGCCCTCATATCGGCGGCGATGCTGATGGCCCTTGTGGTGGTGGTGTCATCGGCCCGGACCGCAGGCGCCGGTGACAGCTTCATGGACCCTCAGGGGCCGATCGCGGCGGTGCAGAAGGCACATCTTTTGCGGGCAACTTGGTTGATTTTGATCGCTGTTGTGCCTGTTCTTGTTCTGGTTCCGCTTATTGCGCTGCGATATCGTCGTCGGAAGGGCGGTACAGCTGCCTATAGGCCAGATTGGGACTTCTCGCCCCGGCTCGAGATGGTGATGTGGGGCGTTCCTGTGGTGATCGTCACGATTTTGTCGATCTACTTATGGAAAGCAACCCATCGCCTGGACCCTTACGCGGCACCCTTTGGGGATGAACCTGCCGTTCAGGTTCAGGTCGTTGGTCTCGATTGGAAGTGGTTGTTTATCTATCCCGATCTGGGGATCGCGACCGTGGGTGAGATGGGAATTCCCGTCAAACAGCAAATCGCTCTGACTCTGACGACGGACACGGTAATGCAGTCTTTTATGATCCCTGCCTTGGCCGGGCAGATTTACGCGATGCCGGGCATGACCACTCAGCTGCATTTAGTCGCAGATCAACCCGAACAGATGCAGGGCGAGAATACGCAATACAATGGGCGCGGTTTCGCGAAACAGAAGTTCGAAACGCTTGCCTTATCGGCGGAGAATTTTGACGCTTGGGTCGAAGGCGTGCGCCAGAACGGCATCGTGTTGGATGCGGCGACTTATAGGACCGTCGCCATGCGCTCGGACCGGGATGAGGTGCAACAGGCCCTCGGAACCTCAGATATGCCTGAAAACGCCTTGTATTTCCGCTTGGACGACGGCGATTTGTTTCAGTCGATTTTGCATCGCTATCACTCTGGCCAAGCCCTGCCGCGCGATCAGCAGCCGGGAACAGCCTCATACGGGCAGGGGGTCGGCCAATGACTTCAGAGACCGGTTTCTTCGGCCGCCTCAGTTGGGACGCGTTTCCAATCGCGGGGCTGATCCAGAACCCCAACGCAAATGAGATCGTCGCCAATTCCGCCGCCGCCGTGGTCATAGTCGGAGCCGCCGCCGTTTGCTTTCTGTTGTCGTGGTTTCGGCTGTGGGGGCCGCTGTGGCGCGACTGGCTGACCAGCGCCGACCACAAGAAAATCGGCATCATGTATATCGTCTTTGCCATCGTGATGCTGGCCCGAGGGGTGCTGGAAGGCGTTGTCATGCGTGCCCAACAGGCTGCTGGGCCGGGCGACGGTTTCCTTGAGGCCGAGCATTTCGCCGAACTCTTCAGCACCCACGGCACGATCATGATTTTCTTTGTCGCTGTGCCCTTTGTCTTTGGCATCGCGAACTACGTCATCCCACTGATGATCGGCGCGCGGGACGTCGCCTTTCCGATGATGAACCAGATCAGCCTGGGGCTGACGGTCTCGGCGGGCATGATGCTGATGGTTTCTCTCGTGGTCGGAGAGTTCTCGACCGGGGGGTGGACCGCTTATCCGCCCTATACCGGGGCCGCGTTTAATCCGGGTGTGGGGCCGGACTATTGGATCTGGGCTATAGTTGTCTCGGGAATCGGAACGACTCTGACCGGGATCAATTTTGCCGTTACGATTTACAAGCTGCGGGCTCCAGGAATGACCTTCATGCGGCTGCCGATGTATTGTTGGACGATCATCTGTAGCTCGATTCTCATCGTCTTTGCGATGCCGCCGCTCGGGGTCGCGGCCTTGTTGCTGGCCGCTGATCGCTATCTGGATTTTCATTTCTTCACCAACGACCTCGGCGGCAATATGATGAACTACGCCAACCTGTTCTGGCTGTTCGGCCACCCCGAGGTCTACCTGCTGGTCCTGCCCGCCTATGGCATCTATTCCGAGGTCTTCGCGACCTTCTCGGCCAAGCGCATTTATGGTTATACCTCGCTGGTGATTGCCACCATGTCGATTGCGGTCCTGTCTTTCACCGTCTGGCTGCACCACTTCTTTACCATGGGCCAAAGCGCGCTGATCAACGCTGTTTTCGGTATCGCGACCATGCTGATTGCTATTCCAACCGGAGTGAAAGTTTATGACTGGATGGCAACTCTCTGGCGGGGCCGTATCCGGTTTTCGGTCCCAATGCTCTATGGGCTGGCTTTCCTGATGCTGTTTGTCATTGGCGGCCTTAGCGGAGTGATCCTGGCCAATCCAACCATTGACTATCAGGTCCACAACACCCTGTTTCTGGTGGCGCATTTCCACAATGTTCTGCTGCCCGGGGTACTGTTTGGCTTGCTCGCGGCCTATAACTACTGGTTCCCCAAGGCGTTTGGGTTTCGTCTAAATGAAGGGTGGGGCAGGGTGACGGTTGCGCTCTGGACTGTTGGGTTCATGCTGACCTTCCTACCGCTCTATTTTGTCGGCCTGATGGGCATGCCGCGCCGGTCGTTCAGTTGGGAAGACCCGAGCTTTCACCCCTATATGATCGTCGCGGTCGTCGGTGCTTTGGTCATCACAGCAGCGCTGCTGTCGGTTCTGGTCCAGCTTTGGGTCAGCATCCGCGACCGCGAAAAAACCCGCGTTCCTGTGGGCGACCCATGGGATGGCCGCTCGTTGGAGTGGTCGATCCCTTCACCGCCACCGCCCTACAACTTTGCCATCATCCCACAGGTAACCGCGCGGGATGACTTCGCAACCGCCAAAGAACGCGGCGCGGCCTATCCCACCCCTGACGCCTATGAGGATATCGATATGCCGCGCAATACCGGGATCGGGTTCATCCTCTGCGTGACCAGCGGTATCTGGATGTTTGCGCTGGTCTGGTGGATCTGGTGGCTGGCAGCGCTGATGACGGTTGCGATGATCCTTGCTTTCATCACCTGGACCTTCGACACCAGCACCGAAATCACCATCCCCGCCGAGGAGGTCCGTAAGGAGCACGAAGCCTGGCTCGCACTGGTTCACAGCGAAACCGCCGTGGATCGGGACCACGAGACGGCGACGGAAAACCGAGGTCTTGCCCGACCCGACATGGAGGTGGTGACATGAAACGCGCCCCAACTCATAGCTATCCCGGCATCAACCTCGGTGAACGCCACGCCAGTGCCCACAAAGCGTCCGAAATCGTCACCTTCGGTTTCTGGGTCTTCCTGATGAGCGATCTGGTCTATTTCGGCCTGATGTTCGCGATCTACATCACGATGATCGACGCGCAGGCGGGTGGTCCCGGCCCGCACGAGCTGTTCGACCTCAAAAGTATCTTCGCGCAAACCATGATCCTGTTGACCAGCAGCTTGACAGTCGGGTTGGCCATGCTGGCTCTGAAATACAACCTGCCAAGGTCAAAGATCATTCTGTGGTTCGGAGTAACGCTGTTCTTGGGCATCAGCTTCCTTGTTCTTGAGATCCGAGACTTCATGGCAATGGTCGAGAAGGGCGGTATCCCGCAGCGCAGCGGCTTTTTATCGGCCTTCTACGGGCTTGTACCGTTGCACGGGCTGCACGTGGCGGCAGGCTGTGTTTGGTTGATTGTTTTAGGTATTCAACTGCGCGTCATGGGAATGACCGATCTGGTCATCTCACGCGTCGTGCGGCTTGCATTGTTCTGGCACTTTCTCGACCTGATCTGGATCGGCATTATCACAATCGTCTATTTCGGAGGTCTGACCTATGGATAAACGCTCCGAAATGCACCGGCGCGAGCGTCGTCGCTATGTCATCGGCTACGGAGGCTCACTGCTTTTGACGCTTGCGATGTTTGGCGTTGCGCAAGTGTTTGGTATTGAAACGACTGGAGTGTATTTGACCATCGGTCTGTTGGGTCTGGCGCAGCTGATCTTTCAACTGGTCTATTTCCTGCACATTGACCGGCGGCGGAGCAGCCGCGAGGATCTGGATCTGATCCTATTCTCGACCCTTGTTCTGTTGATCATCATTCTCGGGACGGTCTGGATCTTGGGCAACCTTGCGCTCCGAATGCATATGCACGCAATGTAGCATACAACTCAGCGTGCTATGACGAGACCCAACCACAACGCGCCCCAGCACATCACAAGGCTAACGACGATGTTGCCTGCGGCCAGAGCCAGTGTTTGCCTGCGTCGCAGCTCTAGCGATTGATAGGCGAAGCTGGAAAAAGTGGTAAACCCGCCGCAAAAGCCGAATACCAGCCGCTTTTCCTCCTCGCCCAGTTCGACGGGGCCACCCAGATAGCCCAGCCACAGCCCAAGCAACAGGCTGCCAAGCACATTCACGATCAAGGTTGAGAGGGGGAGGTCGTGCGTGATCCGCAGCGCCACCCAATGTCGAAGCACAGCACCCAAACCACCGCCTAAGCCAAACAGAGCATGCAGGTACAGATCCGTCATGCGGACCCTCGACCTGCATGAAAACGCCGCCCGAGGGCTTCACCGGCGATTGCGGCACCCACGCCAACGGCAATTTCCAACCCGGCCGCAGTCGCTGCCACCCCAAGCGTGTTTGCGGCCAACCGTTCAAGCTCGGCAACGAATGAAGAGAACGTGGACAGGCCACCACAAAACCCGACAGCTCCGAGGTGCAAAACATGCGCGTGAACCCGATGGCGAATGGAATAAAGCCAGCCAAGGACGAAACAGGCGAAAACGTTGATCCCGAACGTTGCAGTCAGGACCGAAGCGTCCGGGATTTCTACTGAAAAAAACTCCCGCACTATAGAGCCTAGTGCGCCGCCGACAAAAACGGCAAGAAACATCAGGGCGCGACCTTGTTTGCCTGATTGAGAGTTGTGCGTGTTCACTCTGCCTGCCCTTAATGCCAGCCTGTCAGGCGTCGCGCCCTAAAACATCAGATCGATCAAACTCGTAACGCGATTTCACAAACGCGTCTCCTTTGATTGCAAACTGTCTGAGGGCTTGCAATCAAAAGCCAAGCTGTTTCACTTTGATTTAGCACTTTCGGTTTTGATCTGAATGGATTTTACGCCGCACTCCGAAACAACCCACCCAAGGAGATCAGGAATGGTTGTACGCAGGCTTTACTACTTTCTCAGCTTCGTCTGTTTGCCTCTGGTTCTGCTTTTGGGCTTTGTCTGGCACCCGGTGCATTGGCTCCTGATCATTCTGATCCCCTACGCGGTGATCGGAATGTACGACATTCTGACCACCAAACATAACGTGCTTAACAACTACCCCGTGCTGGGCCATTTCCGGTATATGTTGGAGTTCGTCAGTCCCGAAATCCGTCAGTATTTCGTGGAAACAAACGAAAGCGGTCGTCCCTACAACCGGATCGTGCGCAGCCTGATCTATTCCCGAGCCAAGGGTCAGGTCGATACGCAGGCCTTTGGCACGCAATACGACATCACGACCGTGGGCTATCACCGTGCCAATCATTCGCTGGCCCCCAAGCACGTGGATGAAAGCGAAGAACGTATCATGCTGGGCGGGCCGCAATGTGAAAAACCCTACAGCGCGTCGCGCCTGAATGTCTCGGCTATGAGTTTCGGGGCGCTTAGCGCCAACGCCATTCGGGCTTTGAATGGTGGGGCAAAAGATGGCGGTTTCGCCCATAACACGGGTGAGGGCGGATTGTCTCCGCATCATTTGGCCGAAGGCGGTGACATTATCTGGCAGATTGGCACCGGCTATTTCGGTTGTCGGACCCCCGACGGCGGGTTCGACAAAGACAAGTTCGCAGAAAAGGCCACTAAGGACGTGGTCAAAGCGATCGAAATCAAGCTGTCTCAGGGGGCTAAACCCTCGCATGGCGGGGTACTGCCCGCGGCCAAGGTCGACAAAGAGATTGCTGAGATCCGAGGCGTGCCAGAGCATCAGGACGTCATTTCTCCGCCGGTTCATTCGGCTTTTGACGGCCCGACCGCGCTGCTCGAATTCGTCCAGCATCTGCGCGAGATGTCAGGCGGAAAACCGGTTGGCTTCAAACTGTGCATCGGTAACCCGTCCGAATTCATGGCAATCTGCAAGGCAATGTTGGAGACCGGGATCCTGCCCGATTTCATCACCATTGACGGCTCCGAAGGGGGCACAGGGGCCGCTCCGGTCGAGTTCACGAACCGCCTTGGCATGCCGCTGAATGAGGCTTTGATCTTCGTGAATAACTGCCTGAAGGGCGTGGGTCTGCGCGACAAAATCCGCATCATCTGTTCGGGCAAAGTGGCCACAGGTTACGACCTGGTCGAAAAATTCGCTTTGGGTGCCGACATGTGCAACGCCGCGCGTGCCATGATGTTTGCGGTCGGCTGTATTCAGGCGCTGCATTGCAACACCAACCGCTGCCCATCCGGTGTGGCGACCCAGGACCCGATCCGGGGGCGGGCGGTAAACGTGCCGCAAAAACGTCAGCGGGTTCATCGCTACCACGATGCCACCTTGGAGAGCTTTCGCGAATTGCTCGGCGCGATGGGAAAATCAACGGTAGCCGAGCTTCATCCACGTGACATCCTACGCCGGACCGCCGACGAGCGGGAGCATTCCTACGCGCAAATGCACACGATCCTGGAAGAGGGCGCGCTGCTGTCAGACGCTATACCCGCTGAATTTGCCGACGATTGGAACCGCGCGTCAGCCCAGCATTTCTAGGGTCTATTGCAACGACGGTCGGGGGTTGTTGGCGGCGTGCGAGTGGATTTTACGCACGCTCCACTCCACGGCATCGCGCATGGTCTTGCCGAGCGCGATGTCGAAAGCCTCTACCAGATCAGGGGTTTGATCGCTGGCCGAGACGACATATTCGCGGAATGAGCTTGAGGCGATGATTTTGTCTTCGAACTCGTCGATGATCTTGATGTTCATCCGCACCTCGACCCTTACAGACGTGGAATCCTCAGTTTCCGATACGACAAGACCCTGAAATTCACGCAAGTCCGGTTGAATAACATAGTCCGCGCGCAGTCCGACCGTAGATCGACCCACCGCAGCAACCTTGCCTGAGTTCTCAAAGCTCTCGACCATCAGCGCCTGCACGATCAGCGGCGCGCGATCGACCCAGCGCGCTTGCGGCAGGTATTGCACTTGAAGCGCAGTGGGCTGAATGGCGATCTGGTCGGTGTTGACAGCGGCCGTCGCCGTCGGCTCTTGCACAACGATCTGCTTTTGGACCCGGGGCAGCGAAGAAGAAAACGTGCTTTTGGGCGTAAGCAGATAAAGGTTGTTTGGTTTTGAGGCCTGTCGCAGCGTACCAAGACCGGCGCAGGCCCCCAGCAACGTCAAAGACAGGGTCAGAAACAGGGTCCTAATCATTGACGGAACTCCGATGCTTGGGTGCCCAGCAGGAACCGTGCCGGGTCGCGTTCTATTCTGTCAGCCAAGCGGTCGAGGGAAATGACCAGCCGCTGCGCCTCTTCGACAAAACGGACGAATTGAGGCAGGCCAACGCGTAGGAAGTTCGACACTTGCCGGCTGTTGTCTTGTACGATCTTGTCGACCGTTCCCAGCAGCTCCTTCGCTGAGTTCGAGGCGCTGAGGACATCGTCCGAGATCTCGTCGATTTTATTGGTGATGTTTGAGACGGTCTCGGTCACCTGATTGGCTGCTTTGCGGATGTCTTCAGCCACAGGAGCCACGTCTTCGTCTATCACCCGGTTTGCTGTGTCAAAGGCACGCTCGGCCGAGGCCAATACGCCCTTGGTCGAGTCCATCGCGGTGGTGATTGACGCCAGCGTGGTGTTGGCATTCGCCACAGTTTCGGTGATCACTCCTAGCGAGACACTGGCCTCATTCGACAACCGCGTCAGGTTCTCGGCCAGTTCCGAGCCGCGCTGAATAAAGGGCTTGATGTCTTCGGCCATGACGCTATTTGCCGTTGTCAGGGTTGTTTTGGCTTCATCCAACGCGCCTGTCGCCGAGTCCGCTGCTGTTTTGACCGATTGCAGCGTCTCGTTTCCGGTCTGAAGCGTGGTTTCAGCCGCAGCGATCAGCGGGTCGAGACGTTTGGTGAACTCACCGATATCCTTGGCCGCATCGCCGATATTGCCGGAAACGGTTTCAAAATCCGACATGGTCTTGTCCAAACGCCCGGTGGCGGAGGCTAGGTTTTCGAGAATATCCGAGACGGCCTTGCGGTTCTTTTCATCGACGACCGAGTTCAGCTCCTGCAATAAAGTGATCGCTTCATCGAGCACCTTCGGCGCGCCTTCGAACAGAGATTGAATCGTACTGCGTTTGCTTTTAATCAAGCTGTTTTGCGGCAGGCGGGCGGCGGTGGTAGATCCTCCGGTCAGTTCGACATAGCCAACGCCGGTTACACCAAGCGATTGCAATTGGGCGATCGTGTCTTCTGTGACGGGGATATCCGCATCGACCTCAATCCTCACCCGCACTTTCGAGGGGTCGTCATCATCCAGATTTAATGAGATCACCTGACCGACAGGAAGGCCGTTAAAACTCACCCCGCCAGCGGCCGACAGGCCAGAAACGTTGTCGAACAACACGTCGTAGTAGGCGTATTGGCGGGTCACCTCGAACTTGGCGAGCCATAGGAAAAAGCCAAAAGCCCCTAATAGTGCTGCAAGGGTAAATGCGCCGATTAGAATATAGTTCGCTCGGGTTTCCATCGCCTTACCTGCCTTACCCCTTCTGCTGCGCCGCGCGGGCGCGGGGGCCTGTGAAGTATTCCTGAACCCAAGGATGGTCGACCTTGGTCATCTCTTCTATCGGACCTTCAACCAGTACGCGTTTTTCTGCAAGTACCGCGATGCGGTCGCAGATCGCATACAGACTGTCCAAATCATGGGTGACCATGAAAACCGTCAGGCCCAATGCCTGCTGCAACTCTCGGATCAACTCATCATAGGCGGCGGCACCGATTGGGTCCAAACCAGCGGTGGGCTCATCTAGAAACACGATCTCGGGGTCCATGGCCAAGGCGCGAGCCAGCGCGGCCCGTTTGCGCATCCCGCCCGAAAGTTCGGATGGAAACTTGCCGCAACTCAGCTGTGGCAGACCCACTAGGCTGATCTTCAATGCGCCCAGAGATTCCATCAGTTTTTCGCTCAGGCCAGTATGTTCGCGCAGCGGTGCCATGACGTTTTGCAAAACGGTGAGCGAGGAAAACAGCGCACCGTCCTGAAACGCCACGCCCCAGTGGCGTTCTATACGGCGGCGATCTTCCTCGGGTCCATTCAGGACATCTACGCCTAGTACCTCAATGCTGCCTGCCGCTGGCGTGTTCAGCCCCACAATCGTGCGCAATAGTACCGATTTACCGGTACCCGAGCCGCCAACGATGCCCAAGACCTCACCCCGCCAGACATCGAGATCCAGATTGTCATGGACAACCTGCGGCCCGAACTGATTGCGAAGCCCGCGCACGCGGATCACCGCCTCGCGTTGCGCGTCTGCCTGAGTGGTCTGATGTTGCACCGTGCCGTCCACGTCAGATCCCAATCTCAGAGAAGAAGATCGAAAACAGGGCGTCGATGGCGATCACCATGAAAATTGACTGCACGACCGAGGCTGTGGTGCGCTGACCCACGCTCTGGGCCGAGCCTTTAACCTGCATGGCCTGCCAGCAGGCGATCACGCCGATGACCAGCGCGAAGAAGGGCGCTTTGATCAACCCAACCGCCAATTGCCAGACATCGGTGCTTTCGTTCAAACGGGTGACGAACATACCGGGGCTGATGCCGAGGTCGATCCAGCTCATCAGTCCGCCGCCGAAAAGCCCCGCCAGATCGGCGACAAAACCGAGGATCGGGAGCATGATCAACAGGGCCAGGACACGCGGAACAACCAGCACCTCTATCGGATCGAGACCCAGCGTGCGCATGGCGTCTATTTCCTCCTGCACCTTCATCGACCCGATTGAGGCGGTAAAGGCCGACCCCGACCGACCGGCAACGATGATAGCAGTCAGAAGGATCCCAAGCTCACGCAGAACAGAGATCGAGATCAGCTCGACCACGAAAATCTCGGCCCCGAACTGTTTCAGCTGTGTCGCCCCCTGAAAGGCCAAAACAACGCCGATCAAAAATCCCATCAACGCCACGATGGGCAGGGCCTTGAACCCGGTTTCCTCCATATGCGTAAACAGGGCAGCCCGACGCAGACGCCAGGGCATGACAAGCGTGCGCCCAAGCCGATGCAGTGTCAGACCCAGGAACCCAAGGATCGAGAGCGTGTCCTTCCAAGCGCCAACTGTTTTCTGACCCACGCTGGCAACCCAATCCACGGCATTGCGGGGCGGGGCCAGTTTTCCGGGATGGTCTGGGATGTTCTTCGATACGGTTTCGATAAGCGCGGCATGGGCCGGTTGAACACCCCGGAAATCCAGCTGAGCGCCAGCTGTCGTGAACCGCTTGGCAAGATCCGCAACCAGCCACGCGCCGCTTGTATCCAATGCTTCCACGTCCGATAGATCCAGCGTAACATGCCCGCCCTCTGGCTGAATGCTAGCAAAAGGCCCCTCGACCGGAGCAAGTAATTGCGTCAGCATTTCGCCTGCAATACGGATCCGGGTGCCATCGCTTTCGCGTTCGGCAGAAATGGTTGGGCTGCTCATATCTGTATGTGATGCAAAAAAGCCTGAATCTGCAATGGTTGTATGGCTTTGTTGTTGGAATTACAAATCTGGGATTGCGCGGCTGCGACACTTGCAGCTTGCACGCCACGGTTGTTTGGCGCGGACCTGCTTGCCAATTGTGGGACAAAGTAACCGGCTGGGCGTTCGCCTCTACACCAAGTCTACATCAGATGCTACGGATAGGCCGCAGGGAGGGCGATCTTGACCGTTAGTGAAAAGCGCATCAAAGCGATGACGACCGCCGGGCTGAATTTAATCGGTCAGGCACTGTCGATCTACGATAACAAACTGCGTCTTGTTCTCAGCAATCGGCGCTTTCAAGAGATGTTCGGCCTTCCCGACGACCTTGTGCAACCGGGCGCGTTGTTTCGGGACACGATTCACTTCCTGGTAACACGCGGAGAATACGGGGCCGAGGGCGATGTAGACGAAATGGTACAGCAGCGCGTCGAGCAAGCTATGGCGTTTGAGCCGCACTACATGGAGCGTGTCCGCCCAAACGGGCAGGTTGTCGCTGTTGAGGGATCGCCTCTGCCGCAGGGCGGTTGGGTGGCGGTTTACACCGATATCACAAGCACGAAACGCGCCGAAAATCTGCTGCGCGCCCGATCCGAAGAGCTTTCGGACCAGCTGCTCAGCCACACTGAGGAGCTTTCGGCCACCAACCGCAAGCTTGCGGCCACCATTGCAGCGCTGGAAGAGGCCAAGCGCGAACTGACCGAGATCGAAGCCCGCACGCGAATGACGACCGAGATGATGCCCGCCCATATCGCGCATCTCGATGTCGATGGGCGCTACGATTACTCAAATCGGCGGCTCAGCTCGGTGCTGCCGGGTCGCCCGTCGGACATTCTGGGGCTGCATATTTCCGACGCCCTTGGCTGGCACGCCTTTTCACGGGTCGAGCCGCATCTGTCAAAAGCCTATAGCGGTGAAACATCGGTTTTCGAGTTCACGGAAGAACAGGATGCCCGCCGCATTCGCGTGTCCTTTACCCCTGATGGGGAAGGTGGCGTTTACATCATGTCCGTGGACATCACCGAGGAAACCCAAACCCGCGTCGCGTTGCAACAAACCCGTCGCCGCGAGATGGCCGCGCAGATGACCAGCGGTCTGGCGCATGATTTCTCGAACTTGCTGACCATCATTCTGGGGATGCAGGGGCGGCTGGATAAGATGAATTTGCCCGATGAAGCGCATGCATTGATTGCGGCGACCCGTCAAACCGCACAGCGCGGCGGGCAGCTTTTGAACCGGATCGCGGATATGACGGGGAACCGGACGCCGCAGCCCAAAGCGACGGATATGCTTCAATTGCTTGAGGATTTGCGCATTCTCGCCTCGCCTTCTCTGCCGCGCGGGATGGGGTTGTCGGTGGTCAACACTCTGCCGGATCAGGCCCTGATGCTGGACCCGGGGATGGTGCAGGATGCCTTGCTGAATTTGGTCCTGAATGCGCGCGATGCTTGCGGCAACAACGGTCAGATCACCATCAGCGCCCATGCGATTGGTGCGATTTGGGTTGAGATTACGGTCTCTGATACCGGGCCGGGGTTCTCGCCCGAGGCGCTGGACAAAGCCCTCAACCCGTTTTTCACCACTAAAGGCAGCGACGGGTCTGGCCTTGGTTTGCCAATGGTCTATGACACGGTGAAACTGGCCGGAGGGGACCTGAGCCTGAAGAACACGCCCTCGGGTGCGTCGGTTGTATTGCGGCTTCCCTACCGCCCTGCGCCCCCTATGCGCGGCGGATTGGTTCTGCTTGTCGAAGACAATCAGGACTTGCGCCTCCAGTTCCGCGACATGCTGATCGACTTTGGGTTTTCGGTCATCGAGGCAACCTCGGTTGACGAAGCATTGACGCTAGTGAGCGAATTGGATGACATTGTTCTGGTCCTGTCCGATATCCGGTTGGAAGGGGAGGCAACCGGGCTGGACCTGATGGAACGTCTCAAACCCAGGCTGCCATGTATCTTGATGACGTCGCTGCCATCGACTGATCCTGTGCTGAAACGCGCGATCGGTCGGGTGCCCGTTTTGCACAAACCGTTCACTCCCAAACAACTTTCGGCTTTGATCCGAACCGAGGCTGCGTGATGACCCAACCGTTGGTGACCATTCTCGACGATGAACCCGAGATCCGCCATATTCTGACGGAGACCTTGCAAGACGCAGGTTTTCGAACCCAGAGCTTCTCACGGGCCCGAGAATTCGAGGCCGCGTTGAACCGTGTGACGCCCGATGTCTGCCTGGTTGATCTGTCACTGCCAGATACGGATGGTCTGGCGCTGGTGCATCGGCTGGCACTGGAACAGGGCGCCGCCGTCATCATCATTTCAGGACGCGCGCAGGTGCAAGACCGGGTCACCGGGCTAGAGCTTGGCGCTGACGACTATATCACCAAACCCTTCGACCCTGCAGAGGTCGTAGCGCGCGTGCGGGCGCGTTTGCGGGCGCCCAAGGGGCAGGTGGCGCATTCGGAGACGGCCAGTTTCAACGGTTGGGTCGCGCACTTTGACCGCTATGTTCTTGAGGATCAAAACGGCGCAGAAACCGCGTTCAGCCATGCAGAAGGTGAAGTGCTGCGGCTGTTTCTCGAAAGCCCTAAACGCCTGATTAGCCGCGCCCAGATGCAGGAAACGCTGGGCGGCGCGGCTGGTGAGAGCTTTGATCGTGCGATGGATGTGCGTATTTCCCGTCTCAGAACCAAGCTGGGTGAAGACCCCAAAAACCCTCGATTGATCAAAACGATTTATGGCGCAGGCTATATTTTCCTGGGCGATGTGGTCTGGCACTGAAGGTCCCGGTACACGCATTTGACCCTGCTTCAAGTATATCTGCACGGGTGGGCTGGAATCTTGGGCTTGTCCTGATTAATTAAAGCGACCTCGACGACCGAGGGGCAGAGGTACAAGGCACCTCTGTTTAACCGTGCGGTTGCCCGATAAGGGCGGCGACACCGACGATCTGGAGTGTGAAATGATCGGCAAGGCCTGGGCAAAATGGCGATCGGGCTATATCGGTCGGCTTGTCGTGGAAAGCCTGCGCAAGCAAGGCTGGATGTACGGGGTCGCGATGTTTGCGATGGTGATCGTTGCCGCGACGACTGCCGGTACGGCTTGGATGATGGAAAACATCGTCGATGCCATGACCACCCCAGAAATGAGGTCGCAAGCACATTGGATCGCGCTTGTTGTGGTCGGGCTGTTCGGCGCTAAGGCGTTCGCTTCCTATATTCAGTCGATTTTTCTGGCGCGCGCGGGGAACCGAATTATCGCGGTCCAGCAGGAGCGCTTATACAATCGCCTACTGCAGCGCGGTATCGGGTATTTTGCCGAGATTGAATCATCCAACCTGTTGATGAGGGTCACCGCAGGGGCGGGGGCGGCCCGGAACTTGGTCAACATCATCGTGACCAGTTTCGTGCGCGACGCGCTAACGCTTGTGGGTCTGATTATTGTCATGATCTATCAGCAACCGCTGCTGTCGGTGCTGTTTTTCGTCGTTGGTCCGGTTGCTTTGATCAGCGTGCGCTATCTGTTGAAGAACGTACGTCGAATAATGCAGGCCGAGTTGAAATACCTCTCCGAGATCATTCAGGTCCTGCAGGAAACATCGAACGGGATCAAAGTTATCAAGGTGTTCAGTCTTGAAAACCGCATGACCGAACGGATGAACACGGCAATCAAACGCGTCGAGAAACGTTCGAACGACATTGCCTCTTTGCAGGCCATCGCCAGTCCGTTGATGGAGTTTTTGGCGGGTCTGGCAATTGCCGGCATCCTGGTTGTTAGCACATTGGGGATCGGTGGGTCTGAGCCTCCGACGGCGGGTCAGTTGATGTCATTTATCACGGCCCTTCTGATGGCCTATGAACCTGCAAAGCGCTTGTCGAAAATGCGGGTTTCGATCGAGACCTGTATGGTGCCTATAGGTATGATGTTCGAGCTTCTGGATGAGCAGGACTCGATGCAAGAGCATGCCGAACCAAAAGAGATGATCTCGGGTCCTGGCGAAATCCGCTTGCGGGATGTGACTTTTGGGTATCAAGGGGCATTGCCCGTAATCAAAGATATGGATGTGACTTTTGAGGCCGGAAAAACCACGGCTCTGGTGGGTCAATCCGGCGGCGGGAAGTCCACTATTTTTGGCCTGATCATGCGGTTTTATGATCCAAACCACGGCTATGTTGAGATTGACGGCCAGGATCTGACCGAGGTCAGCTTTGCTTCGCTGCGCCGGAAAATATCTTATGTCGGGCAGGACACATTCCTGTTTTCAACCACCGTCATGGACAATTTGCGATACGTTGCGCCAGACGCGACAGATGAGGAAATTGTAGCGGCCGCACGCGCCGCGCATGCCCATGACTTCATTACTCAACTGCCTGAGGGCTATGACACTCAGGTTGGCGAAAATGGCGCGTTCCTGTCCGGAGGTCAGAAACAGCGCATCGCAATTGCCCGGGCAATTTTGCGCAAAGCGGAAATCCTTCTGCTGGACGAAGCCACAAGTGCGCTCGACGCAGAATCCGAAACTTTGGTCAAAGAGGCATTGGACAAACTGACGGAAGGGGTCACGACAATCGTAATCGCCCACCGGCTATCGACGGTTCTGGAAGCGGACAACATCATGGTCGTTCAGGATGGTCAAATCGTTGAGCAGGGGACCTTGAATGTGTTGTTGGAAGAAAATGGTGCATTCAAACGTCTGTTTGATCAGCAATTTAAAAAGCCTACTTCCTAGTCGGTCTGCGTCTTCCCGCGACTTCAATGTGTTTAAAGTGATGCAATGATCAAGCCTGGGCTATTCCCGCAGCGCTTGATCCTTAATCTTCACGACCGGTTGGATCAAATAGTCCAGAACGGTTTTACGCCCAGCCAGAATATCGACCTCGGCAACCATGCCGGGAATGATTTCAACAGCAAGCCCCGAGGCGTCGAGCATCGTACCATTCGTCCGGATCTCAATGACAAAGACCTCTTCATCATTGCGTTCAGACCGGGTGATAGTGTCTGCACCAATACGCACAATTTCCCCGTCCAGCCCGCCGTAGCGGGCGAAATCATAGGCGGTGATTTTGACTTTGACGGGCTGTCCTGCATGAAGAAATGCGATATCTTGCGGGCGAACATAGGCTTCGACCAGTAAACTGTCATCCAGTGGAACGATCTCGACCAACTCCTCTCCGGTGCGGGCAAGACCACCAATCGTGGTACGGTGGATGCGGTTTACGATGCCGCGCGCGGGGGATTGAACCTTGGCTCGTGACGCCAGATCCTGCAGAGCTGGCAGCATCGGTTGCAGGGCGGACAGCTCAGCCGTTGCGAGTGCGAGGTCGGTCAGGGCATTGCTTCGAAATCTGGTGCGTGCGGCTCGGATTCGGTCATCAATTTCTTCTAGACCGGTTTTTAGTCGTCTGGTCGCAGCTACGGCTCTGACCTGGCGACCCTTCCATTCTGCCTCATTGCGCCTAAGCGCCAAAAGTGTGGTCGCGGGTTCCATTTTGCTGGCGACCAGAGGCGCCATCATCGCCCTTTCCTCGGCCAGAACATTAAGTGTCTCTTCGGCGGTGACCTGATCTACCAATCCTTCTTCGTATTCCCTATGGCGTTGTTGTTGCTGTCGCAGCAAGATATCAATTTCAGCCTGCAGTTCGGCTTGCCGACCCTGATACAAAGCTCTTTCAGATTGAACGACATCCGGGGCGCCTGTGACGAGTGCAGCGTCAAATTGAAGGTCACGCCCCTCGATCTCGGACTGTAGCCGCTGGATCCGAGCCATCAGGCCAAAAGCACGTTGTTGTTCCTGACTTAACTGACTGTCGATTTGGGTCGTGTCGAATTCCATCAACAAGGTGCCGGCTTGGACCACTTGGCCTTCCCGCACGTGCAATGCCTTCAAAACACCTGGCTCTGTTGCTTCGATGATCTGGATGTCTCCAGATGGCACGATCCGGCCATCTACGCGGGTTACGTCGTCCAACTCGGTCAGATAGGCCCAAAGCCCGGCTGTGAGGAGGCATGCGAGAATTGCCACAAGCAGAAGAGAGTTTCGCAAAGGCGACGCTCCGCGCGTCGCGCGTGCCAACGAGGCAAGATCATGATGCTGCGACATTCAGGTGCCTCCTGTTTTGGCGTGCATGTTGGGACAGAAGGCTCTTTGGCCCGTCTTTCGCAATTTGACCGTCGTCAATGACGATAACGCGGTCCACCAGTTCCAAGAGGCTAGGACGGTGCGTGACGATAAGCATCGTCGTGTCCGGGGTGGCTTGCTTAAGGCGCGAAAGAACGCGCGCTTCGGTTTGCACATCCATGGCGCTTGTGGGCTCGTCCAGCAGTAAAACCGATGGTTTGCCAATCAACGCTCGCGCCAAAGCAATCGCTTGTCTTTGTCCACCAGAAAGCCCTTCGCCCCTCTCCGCAAGCTGTTGATCATAACCTGCTGGATGGCGCGCAACAAAATCCTCAACTCCGGCGATCTGCCCGGCCTCAATCACGTCTTCGTCGCTCGGTCTGATGGTGCCACTGGCGATGTTTTCGCGGATTGAGCCGGAAAACAGCCAAACATCCTGTAAAACAGAGCCGACACCTCGCCTTAAATCACCAGGGTCAATTTGCCGAATGTCCGATCCGTCCAGCATGACCGACCCGACCCGAGGCGTATAGAGGCCCAGCAACAGTCGCGCTATCGTACTTTTACCCGAGCCAATTTGGCCAAGGATTGCGACTTTCTCACCCGGGTTGATAGTGAAGGAAACACCTTTCAACGTATCTTCGGATTGATCCGGGTATGTGAAATGAACGTTGCTAAACGAGAGTGCACCCTTGAAGCGTGAACGACCGATCCAGGTTCTGCCTTCTGGTCTCTCGCTATCTGCTCGCATAATCTGGTTGAGGTTTCGAAAAGCGCTGCGCGCCTGATTGTACCGCGTCAAAGTTTGCGCCAATTGCCCCAGAGGGGCCAAGGCACGGCCGGTCAACATGACAGCGGCGATCAAGGCACCCATGCTGGCTTTTCCTTCCATGACCAGGAACACACCATAGAAAACGATCAGAACTTGCGCCGCCTGTTGCGTGAGGCCGGTCAGGTTCAGGGCGAATTGTGTAATCGCGCGACTGCGAACGCCGTGACTCGATTGTCGTTCTATCGCGCTTTCCCAACGAGAACGCATTTGGCGATCAGCAGAGGTGGTTTTTATGGTCTCGAGGCCGGAGACGGTCTCAACAAGAACCGATTGTTTGGATTGACCATCCTTGAATTGGCGTTCGGCCAACCGCGATAGGATAGGTTGGGCGAGCAATCCGGAAATCAGCACGATGGGTACCGCCATCGCAGGAACGATGGCCAGTGGACCGCCCACCAAGTAGATCACGAAGACAAACAGAGCGATGAACGGTAGATCGACGATCGCAACCAATGTTGCGGACGTGAAAAACTCGCGCAGAGTTTCAAACTCGCGAACTGTATTTGCCATCGCGCCTGTCGATCCGGTGCGAGATTTCATTTTAATATCGAGTAACTTGTCAAAAATGCGCCGTCCCATCAGTCGATCAGCCTTTTGACCGGCCTGATCAATGAAACCAGCTCTTAGAATCTTGAGTAGGAAATCGAAGCCAAGGGCGAGGCCCACGCCTATGGTCAGTGCAATCAAAGACTCCGTTGCTTCATTCGGAAGAACACGGTCATAGACGACCATGATGAAGATAGAAGTTGAAAGCCCTAGAAGATTGGCGAGCGCCGCTGCGAGAATGACCTGGAAGTAAGACCATCGACTAGCGGCCAAAGCAGACCAGAACCAATGTCCAGACCTTTGAGCCTCGCCGTTCTTCGAGATATCCTGATGGTCTCGGCGACATAGGATTGCATAGCCGGTATACGCTTTTTCCAACTGTTTCTCGGGAATTGTCCCGATTCCTGACCCGATGCAAGGGTCATACACCAATAGCATGCTGTCGTCGCTGCGCCCATGATAGACAACGGATCGTCCCCCCTCCAGCAACAGTATGGCTGGTGACAAGTCGTCATCCAATTTGCTCAGCAAGCGCTTACCATAACCTGCCTGAAGACCGCTTTGGCGGGCAAGCGCCAGTGCATCACTTATCGAGAGGCCATTTTCCAAATTTGACTGCGCGGTAAAGAGAGACGCTTTTGTTATTGGACGTTCAAGTGTCTCACCCACATGCAGCATACACTTTTCTAGTTCTGTTAAACGAGATGTGTCCGGTTGGGATTCGTGCCGCGTCATGTCTCAGTTCCTCTTCAGCAAGTTAGGGCAGCGAAGGAATGGAGTGCGTCCGGTGATTGGACCTGTTTTCGGTTTTGGTTGCGTCGCATTGCGACCAGGCGTTATGGGGCACAAGCGTGTACCTCCGAATTCTGGCCCCAAGAAGTTTCGCTCGTGTGCGCATCGGCCAATGCAGATAAGAAACCTTCCGTATTCGCCTTCCGCTCAACATCCTCTGAACCCGGCTTATGTGTCATTCGTGATTGTGCTTGGGTCAACCAAGCTACGTGAGACAGTGAGACTTGATGCGCGTGGACTAGTTGCAGAGCGCCACAAGCCGTTAGTGTGGCCAGCTGCTTATTCGTCAAAATTTTCAAGCGATCAGGCGAGATACCCCAACAGCCCCTTGGCAAAATGCAGCCCTCGTATTGGGTGAGTGGGTCCAACAAGTTCATTTCCAAAAGCACATCACAAATGACCTTTGTGGTTTGTGCTGACGACATTCGACCTTGGAAGAACGTCATTACGGCTTCAAGATTGGAAGAAAGCGCTCCGGTTTCAAAAAAAAAGGCCTCATCTTTGGGGTCATCACTGATCAAGCCAAGGGTCTCGTCGACCAGCAATTGGAATTGAGCGTCCTTGGCTTGTCCATCTCTTGGTATTGGTTCGGCATCGAAAGGCGGGCACCTCATCGCAGAGGGCAAGTAGGCCGCCAACCACACGCCCGTTTCAGACACAAACGGGTTTACGCGTGCTTCTGTTAGGGAAAACAATGCGACTGGCTCTACCCCGCCCTCCGTTTTGCGGAACACTAGCGGGAAAGCAGCTGCGACGGGGAAAGCTTCAGCCTCAACAATTGAACACTTAGTGACGTATCTTGTATGGTCGAATGAGGTGAAGCGTTTCCAGAACCTATTCCCATATCTTTGAAATGTGAGCGGTTTGAGGTGGTTTTTTAACATGACCGTCTTCCAAACTCTCGACCAATCTTCGAAAAGGATCAGGCGGTGGCACCTGTGGGATCGGTGTGCAGAATATTGTCTGCGCTCAGGCTGTTCAGATCATTCAGACCATCGAACACTGCGAGCGTATCGACAGTGACGTCGTTTGATGCCGAATAGCTGGCCTTTACAAGCTTGGCGTCGGTTCCATCGGTCGTCAGGGCATATATCTCGTCTCCGGACTGCGCGCCGACCAAGCTCTCCAATGCCAACTCTATGGTGTTGGCCATGAGATCGCCGAGGATGGTCGTCAAACCGATGAAGCCTGTATCCGTGCCGAGATTGTCGCCGTGGCTGAGGAATTCCACACCCGTTCCGGTGCCTCGCAACGTGGCAACGTCGAGGCCCTGGAACATAAGTGCATCTGCGACTTCCGTTGCAGTCCCGATGTTGAACCCCGTGATGATATCCGTGCCATTGGCCGCTGGGTCTGCTTCGAACACAACGATGTCTCGGCCAGCCTCCGTCAGGTCAATCGTGTCGTCGCCATCACCACCCCTCATGTACGTGTCCACATTGCTTGCGCTTATGGCGTCGTCAGTGGTCGACCCTGATTGGTAGACAGAGTCGCCTCCGTTTGGCGTGACGATCTTCAGCTCAAAGGGTTTATTGATGTCTTGAATATCGACGGAAAACTGCACCAGAGGCGCCGAAATGTCGGAGAAACTTAGCGTTGCGCCTGCGAAATTGACGAAACTGGGGTTGGCTGCGTTTACGGCAAGAGGCAATTGCCCGTTGAATATGATGGAGCCGCTGTCAAAGGAGACTTGAGCGGAGTCGAACTCTAATCGCATGTCTACAAATAACCCGCTCGACAGATCTCGATCGGCTTCCGAATAGACCGCTAACTGGACGGTTGAGCCACTTCGGCCGACTTCCGAGATGACATAGGCTGCGGGGGAATGAGCCGTTGCTTCAGCGCTCACCGGAACGGGATCAGGCCCTCCTGATACTGTTGCTTCGGCAGAGAAGTTCAGATCCGTCCCGGCCGTCGTGACGGCAAAAGCAGAGGCTGCGATAGGCGCCGACCATGTCCCATTTGCGGCGACGGTTGCGGTGCCAACCGATGTACTGCCCAACAAGATATCCACTGTCTGCCCAGCAGCCAGACCGACCGAAGAGCCGCTGACTGCAATCCCGGAACTTTGCGCATCGGCAAGAGAGATCGCCCCATTTGTTCCAATTGAGTCGAGGCTCAGGGTGGGCCGGAACTCGGTTGAGAAGGAACCTGTTGCCGCGTTGGAGGTATTGCCTGCTGCGTCTTCAACCGATGCCGAGATCTGGAAGCTAGTGCTGTCTGCCAAGGCCGCGAGATCGCTGGTTGGAATATCCGCACTCCAACTTCCGTTCATTGCAGTGGCTGTATAGGTCTCGCCGTCCAAGGTGATGGTTACAGTGTCTCCGTTATCGGCCGTTGTTGTGCCTGAAACCGTCAGGTCCTGCCCGCGCTCTACAACATCCAGAACTGATCCCATGGACAGTGGATCGAGGGTAATGCTGGGTGCCGCAAAATCAGTTGTGAAGCCCATTGTGGTCTGGGACGTGTTCCCAGCTGCATCAGCCACGGTCGCGGTGATTGTATAGCTTTCCTGGTCCTGGAGCCCCACCAGGTCAGACGCACTTGTAACCAACGTCCAATTGCCACCGTTGACGGTTGTCGTCTCGCTGATGTCAACCGTGCCGTCGGCGCGTGCGATCGTGATAGATACGACAGCCCCAACGCCTGCATCGCTTGTGCCCGAAATGGTCAGATCCGTTGCCCGCTCGGCGGCGTTCATGATCGAGCCGTCCGAAACGCTCGTGATCGCGATGGTTGGATCAGTGAAATCTGTATCGAAGCTGCCTGTCGCCGGAACAGCCGGGTTTTCGGCGATGTCCGAGACATCTGCTGTTACAGCAATTGTTGCTCCGTCTGCCAAGAGTGATAGATCAGCGGCTGGTACGGTAACGGTCCACGAACCGCCCGAAGCCTCGGCAGTATAGGTGAGCCCATTCACGCCAACGGTCACGGTTTGATCGTCTTCAGCTGTGGTGGAACCCGAAATGGTCAGGTTGGTTCCGCGCTCTACCGCATTCATGACAGCCCCGTCCGAGAAGCTGTCGATGGTCACCGTCGGAGCGCTGACATCCTTGGCCAATTGCGCGGTTGCTTGAGGCGCTGCCAGCCCGTCCGCGTCAGACACATCGGCTGCTATCGTAAAATCGCCGCCATCGGACAGAGACGCTAGTTCGGCTGTCGGGACGGTTATGCTCCAGGTGCCACCCGAAACGAGGTCCGTATAGGTCTGGCCGTTCAGCACGACGGAAACCTGCTGGTTGTCGCCAACATTTCCGGTTGTGCCTGAAATGGTAAGGTCTGAACCGGCCTCGGCAGCGTTCAGGATATCACCTACGGACAAAGGTGAAATGGCAATGGATGGACCCGAGAGGTCGACGGGCACCGTGGCCGTCAAGGTGGTCGCCGGGTTGCCAGCCGCATCCGCGAGCGAAACACTGATCTCTGCCGGGGTGCCCGTCGTCAACCCGCCAAGATCCGCGTTGGGAATAGTGACAGACCAACTGCCGCCCAGCGTCGTGCCGGTAAAGGACTGCCCATCCAATACAAGCGTTACAGTTTGGTTGTCCTCAGCCGAGGTCGCCCCGGTCACGGTCAGATCGCCGGTTACATCAATAAGGTCAATGGACCCTCCGCCGACCGGATCGAGCGTGAGGGTTGGAGCCGTGAAGTCTGTATCAAAACTGTTGCTGGCTCGAACGGCCGGATTGCCAGCGCGGTCCGAGACATCGGCTGTGACGCTGATGGTTGCTCCATCCGCCAGCGCCGCCAGATCGGCGACAGGTACAGTTGCTGACCATTGGCCGTTGGACACCGTACCGGTGTAAGTCTGACCATTCAAAGTGACGCTCACCGACTGCCCGTTTTCCGCGTCTGTCGTGCCACTTACGACAAGATCAGTTCCCTGCTCGGCGGCGTTCATGACGGCGCCATCCGAGAAACTGTCAATGCCGAGTGTTGGTGGGATGGTGTCTACGACCACGGTTGCCGTCGATACGGAGATCTCGTCCCCCAAGGTATCAAGCATACGGACAGTCACCGTGGACTGGCCTTGGGCCAGGGCGTTCGCCTCGGGCGCTGTGAGGGTGACGGTCCAGTTCCCCTCGGAATCCGGTGTCACGGTCTTGGTCACGGAGCCGATCGTAACCTCGACCGAGGTCGCATTGTCCGGCGCAGTTGCGTTGGTCAGAGTGTTGTTGAGGGAGGTGGCCTGCAACTCTGCCAGATTGAGCGTCGGGAAGTTTGGCGTAGGGGCTGGATCGTCCCCGCCGCCTCCGCCGCCGCCACCTGCCGCCGCAGCACCGGCGAGACCAATACCCGCCGCCGCAGCACCAATGCCGCCCAGACCACCTGCTGCTGAGGCGGCTCCGGCCTCGGCGACAGCGCTGAATTCGACGATCTGCGAAACCATCGCCTCAGCGATCATGATCGAGCCGCTTTCAAGGACCTGAACATGTTCGGCCGCAACAACCATCGTGCGCCCATCGAGCATTTTCAGAAGGACATCCCCATTGTCCATCAGCTTGGCGGATTTCACACCCGGGATGGTATCCGCGAATTGGAACGCATAGAGTTCCTCAACCGTCGCCTGCGCAAAAGCCGGAAGGGCCAGCAAGGCCGACACCAATCCGCCCGCAATGCCGCGCCCAGACAGTTTGCGCAGGTTGCGCTCGATCCATGAACGCTTGTGGCGATCGCGGTCTGCTCTAGAAAGATCGGCTGGCGTTTCAGTATGGCGCTCAGGTGTCTTCATCGTCTTGCCCCTCAGATTTGGTGTCCGCGATCCTGGGAAGGCTGTCCTCGACATGACGCTTTGTTCATCTGTCTTGCCTTCCGGTTACCGCCGCGGGCGAACCTGAAAAAATTGAGTTAAACTGAAGCCGAACTCCTCGTTTTCACCACATTCCCGCTTTTGTTTCGGTCTGGGCATCAGATCATCCTCAGGTCACTGCCAGGGGTGGCATTGGGGGTGATCAAGGTGATGCTTCAATTCGAAACTGTGGTTGCAACGGGAAGCCCGGCGCTCGATTCAGGTATCGGCGATACGGCTTTAAAAACGTTTAACGGGGATACGTATCTCTACTCCGTCACCGGTCCGTTCGGTGGCGTTGCCGCTTGGCGCCTCACGGAAGGGGCTGGGCCGCAGCTTGTAGATACGGTCTATCATAGCGGTCCGATCCTGTATCAGGTGGGGCGGACGGGTGTGCCAATCACCTTGGGCGCTGAAGACCAACTGGCCCTTGATATCAACAATGCAACGGGTTTGGTGGGGTATACTCTGAACGCGGACGGCACCTTTGGCGATCTGCAGGAAACCGGGACGCTCGTCGGTGGCGGAGACATCTCGGCGATGACGCAACTGGCCGTCGGAGGGCAAAGCTATCTGACCCTTGCGCATGAAGATACCGATCAGATCGGCAGCTATGAGATCAACCCAGACGGCACGCTTTCGGTCGTGTCGCTGCTCTCTGGCCAAGCCGATTCGATGCATGCTGCGACGGTCGGGTCTGAGCAATTCGTGATCACCGCGAACGCTGCAAATAGTGAAATCGCCGTGTTTGATGTTTCCGCAAGCGATGGCAGCCTCAGCGCTCTGGACAACAGTGCCGCTGTTTCAACGATGGGAATCTCTACGCCCACGGCGATTGAGGTGGTCGAGGCCTATGGGCAATCCTGGGTCATCGTGGCGGGGTCGGGCAGCAATTCCCTCAGCGTGATGGGATTGCGCAGCGATGGTCGGTTGATCCCCAAGGATCATGTTCTTGATACGTTGAACACCCGATTTGAATCCGTGCAGGACCTGTCGGTGATCGAGGTGAATGGCCGTGCGTTCGTCGTTGCGGGTGGGTCCGACGATGGGGTCAGCCTGTTCACACTGACCCCGAATGGAAAGCTGGTCTATCTGGATAGCTTTGCCGACACGCTGGATAGTGGGTTGGGTAACGTCCAGACCCTAAACCTCGCCCATATCGGTGATGAGCTTCAGGTGCTTGCAACCTCACAGCAGGATCCCGGACTGACGCAGCTGAGCGTTTCTTTGGCAAACCTTGGCGTCGTTCTGGATGGTAGCGGGCCGGTTATGGGTACGATGCAAGACGACATGCTCAGCGCGGGGGTTCTGGATGCCCAATTGTCCGGCGGGGCCGGAGATGACATCCTCATCGCTGGGAGTGGTGAGACGACGCTGACAGGCGGGGCAGGGGCCGACATCTTCGTCATGCAATATGGCAGCGATCCCACGACGATCACGGATTTCGAAGCCGGCACCGACCGCTTGGACATGTTCGACTATCTTCTTCTGCGCACCCCCGATCAACTGACATTTACCGCCACATCCCAAGGCGCTGACATCCAGTATCTGAATGAGGTCGTCCACGTGATTTCCTCAACGGGCACGCCGTTGACAAAAGAAGAGGTCTTTGGCTCCGGGTTTGGCGGGCCGGATCACATTCCTGTGGATTTCGGTACGTTCGGCGGGCTAGAGCCCGCAAGCTCGGACGGCATTCAGGGGCGCGTGAGCGTCGATTCCGAGACCGCCAATCCAGGCCTTGCAGATGCCGAGATCAAGTTCACACCGACCGGAGGCGGCACCGTCACCGCAACTACAGATGAGACCGGACGCTTCGATTTGAACGTTCCGAACGGGACGTTGGCCGGAGAGCTGGAGGTCGTCAAAACCTATTCAACAGCGAGCGGACGGGTCAACGCTCTGGATGCGTTGCAGGTTCTGCGCATCTCGGTTGGTTTGGATCCGACATGGGGCCCCGCGGCCCCGGAAAACCTGATTGCCGCCGATATCACCCAGGATGGAGCCGTCAACGCACTGGACGCGCTCTCCATTTTGCAGGCGGCGGTCGGACAAACCTCACCATATCCCGCGAAATGGGTTTTTCTGGACGCGGATGCCGACCTCTCGGGGATAACGCGAGATGAGGTGAATTATGACACGCAGATGGATGTCACTGTCCAAGACGGGTCGTTTGCGTTGGATATGACCTCTATTCTTTTGGGAAACATCGAGTCGTTGTGACGGTGTTCTGCGGCCATTGTGCCCGGGTTGAACTTGCTTTCCTGAAACGGTTTGCGGTCTTGTTGAAAAAGTTGAGGGGCGGGCTGTCGCGCTAGCGATCGCAGAGGATGATGGCCGGTCATTCGCTCTAGACCATCGAAATACAGTTTCTTTCCATGCGCTGGTCTCAAAGTAAATTGTCATGGTTGACAAATAATCTTCGATCATTATTTGTCATCAGTGACAATTTATGAGGCCACAATGCCAAGACCATCTCTGAAAGACCAACGATCTCAGGAAATCCTAGATGCGTACCTCACATGTGTGGCGCGGTTCGGCCTTGACGGCGCGACCCAGGAAAGGATTGCAGAGGAAGCTGGCGTCAAGCGCCCCCTGCTGCGCCACTATCTTGGCAACAAGGACGAAATGATTGCTGCACTTGCCGAGTACACCCTTGAAGGCTTTGCGATTTCACTGGACGGCCTGCGATACGCCCTGCCAGACAGAGCAACGCCAAACGATCTTGTGGACGCTCTTTTTGCCGAAAACAGCGGAACTGATCCGCGGTTGATGCTGGCGTATCAGGCGCTGGTGACTGTTGTTCCAGATCGCCCCGAATTTCGGCAGGATCTTTTGGACAGCCTAAGTGCCTTCTTTGACGTGGTTGAGGATGTCCTGAGGCGAGCCGCCCCAGACGCGCCGGATGCAAGCATTCGCGCCGTGACTCAGGGTATTTCCGCAATCTTTGTCAGCATGGATGCCCTGTCGCCACTCGAGCCGCCCAAAGTCTGGCGCGCGGAATTGAAACTGGCGGCTTCTTTGCTGGCCTCAACACTAGAGGCCGAGCGATGAACCACTCCAGAACCGCGAACTATATTGCTCTGCCTATCCTGTTGGCAGCTGCTGTCCTGGGTTACTACTGGGTCTGGGGGCTGCTCTTCCTGTGGTGGACTATTCCGACCATCCTGAATGGTCAGGCCTTTCTAGTGTTCGAGATCAACCGAGACGACGATCCAGTTCTATTCTGGGCCATTGCCTGCCTCTGGGCCTTGTCAGGACTGATGATGCTCGCCGCCAGCTTTTTTCCGCAATACGCCCATCTGATGACCTGAGGGAACAAGATGACCAAAATGTATCATCATCTGCCTGTCGAAGCATATACCTCGCAGGATTGGTTCGACCGAGAACAACAACAAATCTTCTCACGCACCTGGCGTTTTGCGGGACTGGTTGAGGATATCGAAGGCCCTGGGCACTATCTGTCGGTGCAGGCAGGTCTGAATAACCTGTTTGTCGTCATGGGGCGCGATCACCGGTTGCGGGCCTTTCACAATATTTGCCGCCATCGCGGTACACAACTGATCCGCGCGGTCGGCAAGACGCAAAAGGCGCTGACGTGTCCTTACCACGATTGGACCTATGATCTGGAAGGAAGTCTAATCTCCGTCCCCGATGAGGCGTCGGAATTTCCCAGTGGTATTGATAAATCCTGTCTTGGCCTCAAACCGGCAAGTGTGGACGTCTGGCGTGGTATGTTGTTCGTTCATCCTGATCCGAATGCGCCCACGCTTGCGGAATGGTTCGGCGAGGTCGATCCATTTCTTGGTCCGCACAAGCCCGAGGAACTGGTAGAGTACGCTGAAGGCCGGAACACCTATGAGATCAAGGCAAATTGGAAGATCGTTGTCGAGAATTACATCGACGTCTATCACCTGAGCCACCTGCATTCCAACACCTTGCACATGTATGACCATGCCAAGGCAGAATACGGGTGGAAGGGGCCGCACTATCACTTTTGGGAGCCCCCTTCAGCGGAGTACGCCAAGGACCACGAGGCGAACTTGCCGATGCCGCGCGTGATCCCAAAACCCCATGTCGGCGCCTGGGTTCCGATGCTGTTTCCGGGCATTGGTATCGGGGCCAGTGAGGAAAGCTGGAATCTGTTTGTCATCACGCCACTGGCGCCGGACCTGACGCGTATCGAAAACCGCACGAAGCTGGCCAATGAGTCTGATTGGGCGTTTCAGAAACAGCAGTGGAAAAGCTGGGGCTTTTGGAAGAACTTTGGCGGTGCGAAGTACCACGGGGACGACGTCGCTGGCGAAGACGATCCGATGGCATCCGGAGATTTCACGACCGAGGATATCTATGCCTGCGAACAACAACAGAAGTCTCTGAAAAGCCCTTATCTGGAAATCGGCCCGGCCGCGATTGGTGAAAGCCCGATTACCCAGCACCAGAAAGCCGTGTTGGAGTTCATGAAGGATGATTGAACAATGCGGAGATCGCTCATGACGCCCGTTCAAGCCACCCTGACAGGCGTGGTCATCGCGTCGGCTTTGGTGCTGACAGCGCAAGCAGAAACGCCTGAGGAGATCTCTGCCCGTGTCATTGCGGCTCAAGACGAAGATAGCCTTCTGGCTACGTGGGACAGTTGGCATCCCGAAGCCACACACCGGATCGTCCTCAAATACGGTACCGAGCAGGAAGATGATGTCTTCACTTACCGTGTGGGGGACGTTACCGCCGCTACCGATGCTGAACTCTCCAAGGATCTGGCAGAATACAAGGAAACTGAGCGATCCACGCCCAGAATGACCACCCGCACCGAAGATGAGGTCCACCACGTAACCGCAGTTACGGATGTTGAATATGATTGGCAGGGATATGCTGGAAAAATGCGTCAAACAGATGAGTTTGCCTTTGAACCTTACCTTGGCGGGATGGTGATCCGGTCATTGACCACAACCTATGACTACCGGTGATTGGGTGTTCTAATGCAACGCAACTTCTATACATTGACCGTATCTGACATCCGCACAGAGAACGGCGGTGCAGCCACAAGTGTCACTTTAGATGTCCCTGCCAGACTGGCTGATCTGTTTAAATGGACGGCAGGACAACATCTTACGGTCAGATTTCTGATCGAAGGACAGGAGCATAGGCGCAGCTACACTATCTCAAACCCTCCTGGATCCGCACTGCGCATCACTGTGAAACGTGTGAAAGACGGGATCGTGTCGAACCATATCGGTGATGCTCTGTCGGTAGGGGATATCATCGAAGTCATGCCCCCTTTTGGACAGTTCACCTTAACGCCCGGACCCCTTAAACGCCGCACGCACTATTTCTTTGGCGCGGGAAGTGGCATCACGCCTTTATACGCGATGATCAATGCGGTTTTGACGGACGAGCCGCATTCCGTTTCGCATTTGGTCTTTGGCAATACCAACGCGAACAGCATTGTTTTTCGGGACGAGTTGGAGCAAATTCAAGCGCGATACCCGAAACGCTTTTCTGTGCGACATGTTCTGTCTCACCCCTCCTTGTTAAGTTGGTTCAGCCCTTGGCGCACGGGTCGGTTGGATGCAAACGCCGTTCACGCCGCTATTGCCGAGACTCCACCTGTAGCGCAAGACGTGCAGTACTGGATCTGCGGTCCGGGCAGCATGAACACTGACCTGCGAGCGGCGCTCAAGAATTTAGACGTGCCGGACGACCGCATTCACACGGAAAGCTTTGGTGGCGATGTCAAACCCGATCTCAGCGCATCAGGGGTCGCGGCGACAGCCCGCATAAATCTGCATGGTGCATGGCATGACGTACCGGTGGCTGCGGGTCAAACCATACTGGAAGCTGCCCAATTGAAAGGTTTAAATCCACCATACAGTTGCCAGTCCGGTGTTTGTGGAGCCTGCGTTGCCCGCCTTACCGAAGGGGCCGTCCATATGCGGAACCGCGTTGCACTCGAAGACGAAGATATCTCAAAGGGACTCGTTCTGTGCTGTCAAAGCGTAGCGACGCAAGAGAGCATCACGTTGAAGTTTGAGGAGTAGACTCGGGATCGCGACAATCGCAGGCAAAAACGAAGCAAAAAGATTAAAGCCCTGCACCGCAGGGTAAGCGATTGTTAGTGTTTGCCGCGGGAACATCAAAGCTCCTTACTGACCCGTATCCTGACCTAACTAACTGGTATTTGTGGTCAATTCGCATAAGATAATGCCGTCACCTGCCTTTCTAATCGATGTGTGGAATGACGGGTAACAGATCGGTTTGTCATGGGAACTAAAGGATTTACTGGGCACCTTGGGCATCCCGAGCTAGTTATCTAATGCGGTGAGGAACTTGGTCGCGTGTTGCTGCTGGGTCTAGCCCGGATCGAGCAAGTCAACTGATCCGGGCTTTCAATCAAAGACCGTCGCGGGCTGGAAATGGGCCCGCGTTACAGTTGCCGCTAGGCAGGGACTTTGGCTCGTTCAGGTTGCGGCCCTGCAACCTTACTGGGTGTTCCCGACACATAGACTTCCTCGATCGCGCGGTCGTCTCCCATCATCTGCAGAACGAAAAGCTCTTGCGCTAGGCTCTCCACGCGGTCCATGCGAAGAGCCATGGCCGGGGTGCTGCGTGCGTTTAGAACAACGACATCCGCTTCGGTTCCCGGGGCGAGCGTACCGATTTTGTCTTCGAGGCCCAGAACGCAGGCATTGCCGCGGGTTGCCCAATGGAACGCTTGCAAAGGATGCAGGGCTGTCCCTTGCAGTTGCAGGATCTTGTAGCCTTCGTTCAGGGTTTGCAGCATCGAATAGCTTGTGCCTGCGCCAACATCCGTTGCGATCCCATTGGCGATCCCGCGCGCGCTCAGCCCGGCATGATCAAACAGGCCGCTGCCCAGAAACAGATTCGAGGTTGGGCAGAACACGGGATGCGCGCCGGTTTCAGCAAGCGCGTCGATCTCACGCGGTTCAAGATGGATGGAGTGTCCGAGCAGAGTTCTCCGTCCCAGCAAACCGTAGGACTCATAGACATCCAGATAGTCCCGGGCTTGCGGGTAGAGTTGTCTGGTGAAGGCGATCTCGTCCTTGTTTTCCGACAGGTGTGTCTGGATGTGGCAGTCGGGATGCTCTTGCGCCAGCATCTGGGCCATGGCCATTTGGTCCGGGGTCGAGGTGATCGCGAACCGGGGCGTGATGACATAGCCGTTGCGTCCCTTGCCATGCCAGTCGGCGATCAGAGCTTTGGTGTCGTCATATCCGGATTGCGGCGTATCCTGCAGCGTCTCGGGCGCGTTGCGGTCCATCAGGACCTTTCCGCCAAGCATACGCATGTTGCGTCTGGTTGCCTCGGTAAAGAACGCGTCAGCCGAGGTTTTGTGGACCGAGCAATAGGCAACCGCCGTCGTGGTGCCATGCGCGATCAACTGGTCATAGAACGCCCGCGCCATGGTCGCGCTGTGTCCGTCCGAGGCAAAGCGGGTTTCTTCTGGGAACGTGTAGGTGTTGAGCCAGTCCAAGAGCTGTGCGCCCCACGAGGCGATGACCTGCACTTGAGGGAAGTGGATATGGGTGTCGATAAACCCCGCCATCATCAGATGAGGGCGATGGTCCGTCACAGGCACGTCTTCGGCCTTTGCGCTGATCGTCGAGAACGGGCCGGTGTCCTGAATGATCCCGTCCCGGATCAGCAGCGCGCCGTCCTCAAGATAGGTATAGGCGCCGGTATCTTCGCCGTTCTGGGGCTCACGATGAAAGGTCAGCAGACGACCGCGCAGCAATCTCTGTGTCATGGAATGTCTCGTATGTCGTGGGAAAACGGGTAGGGGGCAGCCCTGAGGCTGCCCCATCATGGATCAGGCCTGTTGTGCAGGTGTATCGTCGTCGATCAGATCGGGCTCATCTGGAACGATCACGCGATGCTCAAGATCCTCTTTAGGGGCGAGCATCGGGTAGAGATACAGGAACCCGCCGACGATCAGATAGCCGATTGTAATCCCGTCGAACTGCGGCATCTGCAGCGTGTAAGAGTGGATGATCCCCACCGCCGACATCAGCCCGCCGGCGACGGCAAACGCCCCTGCCATACGGAACCGGCCGTCAATCACGTCGGCCACAATGGCGCCCCAAATCAGACCTGTGATGATCGCACCCTGGCTTAGCGCCAGATGTCCTTCGTAATGGGCCCCCTCCATCAACAGCGCCGCGGTCAGGCCTTCGTCACCCAGCGCAGGCAAGCCTTCGACACCGCTACTGCGCAGCGCGTTCATCAGTGACCCCCATTTGACCATCAGGAAGGCCGAGATATGGGGCAGGATCGCGAAAGATACCGCAGCCATGTGCATTGGCTTCACTGCCCAGGCCGTGTTGGTGATCAGGCTAACCGAGACAAAGACCAGAACGGGTGCCGCAGCCGCGATCGGGATAAGACCCGCGAGGAAGGACAGGAAGCCCAGGAAAGCGGCAGCCGCGATCACAACGGCCACACCCACGATGTAGCCCGCATGTGCATCAAGCCGCTTGTAGGCCGGATGACCGATGTAAACGGTCGTCGGGAAAGGAGAGCCAAACAGTGCGCCCAGCATCGTGCCCGCGCCATCCGTTACCTGGCACAGCCCGACGGGGTAGTGATCGCCCGCGGCCTCGGCGGATTCCACGTTGTTCATGGTTTCGATGAAGTTGTAGATCTGCACCGGGATGAGCACCAGAAACAGCCCTGGGTTGGCGAACAGGTACTGAACACCGGCGATGAGGTCGCCGAAATAGGGGATTGGAGGGTAGAAGCCGATGCCGCTTGTGTCGATTTTCGATTCACCAAGGATGATGGCAATCACCGTGCCCGCCGCAATCGCGACCAGACCGGCAGGCACGTTGCCCGGCAGGCGGAACCGCCCGATCAGACCCCAAAGGATGAACAGCAACGAGGTAAACCCGATGATCGGGTTCTCAAACACCTCGGCCAGCGGGACGGAGCCGATAAAGACCAGCGCAATGCCGCACAGCGTGCCGAGCATCCCGGCGCGCGGTGTAATACGCTTCAGGTAAGGACCTACAAACGCCCCAAGGGCTGCAACGATCCCTCCCATGAAGCCCGCGCCGATACCGACCTGCCAGGCCAGCATCGGGTCATTGGTGGCCCAGTAAATGGGTCCGATCACGCCGAAAAGATATACAAACATGACCGGCGTCGAGATGCCGTAGGGCAGGGCGGTGACATCTTCGCCTTTTTTGGTGGCTGCCCATTTGGCCAGAAGCGTGTAGACCCCGACACCGGCAAGAATTGCAATGGCGGCACCGGGCACGATGCGGCCAAAGACGATCTCGGCTGGCATCTGGAACACGAACTGACAGACCCCGGACAGGATCAGCAGGTTCACTAGGTTATCCGTAAAAAGCGCCCAGAAAGCGCTAAAGTCGCTGCGGGTAAACAGCTTGTATTCGTAGGTCCTCCCGTCCATGACGGTCTCCTCCTCTGATAGGACCGGAATTGCCTGGTGGATTTCAGGCGGATCTCCCTCTCCGGTCGTGATGTTGGCCCGCAAGGGGCGCCTTGGTTGCCCCGGTTGGGGCGGTCGCGGCAGTTTCAGAGGTCAGTTCAGCCATCACCTCGGCCACCACGAAGGCGGCGATGACGCTGGGCCGCTTGTCGCGGCTACCGCTTGCCCCGATGGGGCATCTCAAATGTTCGATGGATTGTCCGTCACACTGTTTGTGTGCCCAATTCCTCAGCTTGATCCGCTTAGTTGCGGATCCGATCATCCCGACATAGGCCGCATCCTGACGTTCAAGCGCGGCGGTGGTCAGCAAGAAATCCAGCCCGTGATCATGGGTCAGGACGATAAAGGCGCTGCCTTCGGGCGCACTGAGGATTTCGGCTTCGGGGATTGCACTCAGTCGGGTTTCGACATCCGCAGTGCAGAGGTCGATTTCCTCGGCCCGTGTGTCGACAAGGATGCAGCGCACAGGCAAATGCTGAAAAAGATCCGCAAGTGCGCGTCCCACATGACCCGCCCCCATCACGTAGACATGTGGCAAGGCATCGTCGCGCCGCGCCGCCCTGTCAGTTGCAGCCCACTTGTCCGAGGACCGCATGCGAGTCAGTTGCATTTCAACCCGTCCCCCGCAGCATTGGCCGATTTCGGGCCCGAGCGGCACATCCATATCCTGGTGAAGCGACCCGTCTCGCAGCATGTCCCGCGCAGCGTTGATGGCCATGAACTCCAATTGCCCACCGCCGATGGTTCCCCACAGCGCGTTAGGCGCCACGAACATCTCTGTCCCTTCGTTGCGGGGCGAAGACCCGCGCACACGCGTCAACGCGATGCGGATCACGCTGCTTTGTTCGGAGAGAAACGTCTTCAGGGACTGCGCGGCAGGCATCGTTTAGGCACCGTTTTGCAGGCGGGCAACGGCCATCAGGACACGCTCGGGCGTGGCCGGGGCGTCTAGGCGTGGACATTCCCGGTAATCGGCGACGGATGCCACAGCCATCGACAGGGCCTCGAACACCGAAATTCCAAGCATGAAGGGTGGCTCACCCACAGCTTTGGAGCGTTTGATCGTCAACTCTCGGTTTTCCGACCAATCGGCGAGTTTCACGTTGAAGATACGCGGGCGGTCCGAGGCCAACGGGATCTTGTACGTCGACGGAGCATGGGTGCTCAGGCGACCGGCATCATCCCACCAAAGCTCTTCGGTGGTCAGCCAGCCCATACCCTGAACAAAAGCACCTTCAACCTGACCCTTATCGAGAACGGGATTCAATGAGCGCCCGACATCGTGCAGCACATCCGTGCGATCGACCCGGTATTCTCCGGTCAGGGTATCTATGGTCACTTCCGAACAGGATGCCCCATAGGCGTAGTAGTAGAACGGGCGGCCTTGGCCCTTATCACGATCCCAGTGGATTTTTGGTGTTTTGTAAAACCCGGCGGCCGACAGCTGCACACGCGCCAGATAGGCCTGTTTGATGAAGGCGTCGAAGGGCAGAACATCTTCGCCGATGTGAACATGATTGGCGTGAAAGATCACCTGCTCGGGGCTTACTTCCCATGTTTCCGAGGCGAATTTCACCAGCCGTTCCTTGATCTGCTCGACCGCATTCAACGCGGCCATTCCGTTCAGATCGGTGCCGCTAGAGGCTGCGGTGGCGGATGTGTTCGGGACCTTCTCGGTCGTTGTCTTGGTGATCTTGATCCGACTGAAATCAACCTGAAAGGCCTCGGCCACCACCTGCGCGACCTTGGTGTTGAGGCCTTGCCCCATTTCGGTGCCGCCGTGGTTCAGATGGATCGAGCCGTCTTTGTAGACATGCACCAGCGCGCCGGCCTGATTGTACCACGTTGCTGTGAACGAGATGCCGAATTTCACCGGCGTCAGAGCGATGCCCTTTTTCAGGATCGGAGAAGTTTTGTTGAAGGCGATGATGTCCTGACGCCGCTGGCGGTAGTCTGAGGTCTCCTCCAGCTCTCCGACCAGCCGGTCCAGAACGCTATCTTCGACGACCTGATGATAAGGCGTCACGTTCCGGTCTTCGGTGCCATAGAAATTGGCCTTACGCACATCCAGAGGGTCCTGTCCCGTGGCATAGGCGATTTCTTCGATCATCCTTTCCGCCGCGATCACCCCCTGCGGCCCACCAAATCCGCGGAAAGCGGTGTTTGAGACCGTGTTGGTTTTCATCGGATGGCTGTTGAGGCGCACATTCGGGTAGAAATAGGCATTATCTGCATGAAACAGAGCACGGTCGGTCACGGGGCCCGACAGATCTGCCGAGAATCCGCAGCGCGCGGCAAAGCTGCTTTCTACAGCCTGAATGCGTCCCGCATCGTCAAAGGCCACGTCATAGTCGATCACAAAGTCATGGCGTTTGCCGGTCGCCGTCATATCCTGATCCCGGTCGGGCCTGATCTTGACGGCGCGGTTCCACTTTTTCGCGGCCATTGCGGCCACAACGCAGAACAGGTTCATTTGGCTTTCCTTGCCGCCAAAGCCACCACCCATGCGGCGGACATTGACCACAACGGCGTTGGACGGCACGCCAAGCACATGGGCCACCATATGCTGCGCCTCAGACGGATGCTGGGTCGAGCAATGCACAACCACATCATCATCCTCGCCCGGAATGGCAAAGGCGATGTGACCCTCAAGGTACATGTGATCCTGACCGCCCACGCGCATCCGGCCCTTAATCCGGTTGGGGGCCGCCGCCTGAGCCGGGGCAACATCCCCTCGCTCTAGCTTGAGGGGGGCGGTGACATGCGGGTAGCCGGCGTTTTGGGCCTCAATGGGGTCCAGCGCATGGGGCAGGGTTTCGTATTCGATCTCTGCCAGCTCGGCGGCGCGGCGTGCGATGTCGCGGGTCTCGGCAATGACGGCAAACAGAGGCTGGCCGTGAAACTGAATGGTCTCGGTTGGGAAAACCGGCTCGTCGTTCAGATGCGTCGGGCTTATGTCATTGATCCCGGGCACGTCATCTGCCGTCAAAACCCCAACAACGCCGGGTGTTGCCAGAACCTTGGCAAAGTCGATGCCAAGCAGTTTGGCGTGGGTCACTTCGGACACGCCAAGATAGGCGTGCAGCGCGCCTTGGGGCAGGGCGATATCGTCGGTGTAGTCAGCCCCTCCGGTTACATGTTTGATGGCGCTGTCGTGGTTGACGTCGGTGTGGGCGGCCCCAGTGATGGAAACGGTGTCTTTCATTGTGTCGTCTCCTTGTTACGCACAAGCCAGTTGAACGGGGGTGTCTGTCTGGGCGTCATGTTCGAGGAAGAACCGACGCAGCAGGTTCTGGGCCGTCAGCATCCGATAGTCGGACGAGGCTCGCCAATCGGTCAGGGGTGAGAAATCCTGAACCAGCGCCTTTGCTGCCGCCTCGAAACTTTCCCGCGACCAGGGCTGACCGTTCAGAGCGGCCTCGGCAGCAGACGCGCGCTTTGGCGTCGCGGCCATGCCACCCATGGCGATACGGGCGTCGCAGATGATGCCATCTTCAACCGACATATGAATGCCTGCCGCGACCGAGGAAATATCCTCATCCCGGCGCTTCGAGATCTTGTAGGCGGCGTTCAGATCCTTTGGCTGGGGCAGGGGAACGCGGATGCTTTCGACAAATTCGTCCGGTTGGCGATCCTGTTTGCCGTAGTCGATGAAGAACGCGTCCAGTGGCATTGTCCGGACATCCGACCCACGGCGCAGCGTGATGTCGGCTCCAAGCGCGATCAGCACAGGCGGCGTGTCCCCGATGGGAGAGCCGTTGGCGATGTTGCCACCCACTGTGCCCATGTTTCGCACCTGCCACCCGGCAATACGATCCCAGTAGGAGGTTAGGTGCGGTAGATGCTCGGACAGCAGGTCTTGGCAATCGGTGTAGCTTGCGCCGGCACCGATCAGCATGTGCTGGCCCTGTGTTTCGACCGTTTTCAGGTCTTCGATATGTCCGGTAAATATCGCCGGTCCGATTTTGCGCAGGAATTTCGTGACCCAAAGGCCCACATCCGTTGCGCCCGCGACGATAGTGGCCTCTTGGTAAGTTTGCAGGCACTCGGCCAGATCATCCACGCTGCAGGGAAGGATGCTCAGATTGTCCTTCGGACCCGAGACGACGCGCCGCCCGTCTTTCAACGCTGCCAGACGCGCGGTCATGGCCTCACGTTCGGTGTTCAAGTAGTCCGAGGCTGGGGTGCCATAGCGACTGACTGCAACGGCCGCCCGAATGATCGGCTCATACCCGGTGCAACGGCACAAATTGCCCTGCAAAGCGGTTTCGACCTGCGCCTCTGTTGGCTCGGGCGTTTGCATCCACAGCGCATAGAGCGCCATCACGAAGCCCGGCGTGCAGAACCCGCACTGACTGCCGTGATGGTCCACCATGGCTTGCTGTACCGGATGCAGGCGACCTTCGTGGCCGGACAGATGCTCAACCGTCACGACATGGCAGCCGTCTAAAGAGGCGAGGAACCGAATGCACGCGTTCACCGGAGCATAGGCAAGTCCTGTCCGCCCAAGCCGCCCGACAAGTACGGTACATGCGCCGCAATCGCCTTCGGCGCAGCCTTCCTTGGTGCCGGTCAGTCGTCGTTCGAGACGTAGAAAATCCAGAAGAGTCTGGTCGGCTGATACGTCTGGAACGGATACATCCTTGCCATTCAGGACAAATCGGATGTCAGTGCGCGGCGTCATGTTAGTCTCCCTCTACACCTGCCTTCGGGTAGGTCGCCGCAGGACCATAGAGTCGGAGATTGAGTCTTAAAATCGTCGGAAATGACAAATACTTTCAACAAAACGTTGAAAAAGAAATCCCACCATCGCAGTCTTCCCCCAGAGGGAGGAATGAATGTCATACATCGAAAGCTTGCGGGTCTTCGTTAGGGTGATGGAGCTGGGCAGCATCACGTCCGGCGGCCGTGACCTGCGGCTGACACCCGCGGTGGCCAGCAAACGTCTGAAAGAGCTGGAGAACCATCTGGGCGTGCGCCTGTTCAACAGAACGACCCGCTCGATGACGGCAACGGAGGTCGGCGAGGTTTTCTATGATGAGGCCAAAGCCGTTTTACTGGCGTTGGACCACGCCGAGGCGCGCGTCGCCAGTTTTTCGGACGCCCCTCGAGGCGCAATCCGCATCACAGCGCCGCTGGGGGTCGGGCGCAGAATCGTTGCGCCTCTGGTCCCGGATTTCTCGGATCGCTACCCAGAGACCGAGATTCGCATGCGCCTGTCCGACCGCAAAGTGGACATGATGGCCGATGGTTTGGATATCGCGTTCTTTATCGGAGAGCCGGGCGATTCCACCATGAAGCTGCGGAAATTCGCGGATTGTGATCGGCTGCTATGTGCCTCGCCTGAATATCTTTCGAATTTCGGCGTGCCAAAAACGCCGGATGACCTACTACAGTCTCAGCACAATTGCCTGCTGCTGCGCTATCCCAGATCGCCCGAGTATTTCTGGACCCTGAACACCGACATGGGGCCGCGCAAACTTGAGGTTCGGGGCAAATACGATGCGGATGACGGCGATGTCCTGACGGATTGGGCTTTGGCAGGCAAAGGGATCGTAAACAAACCGCGCTTTGATGTGAAAGAGTATCTCGTGTCAGGCCAGCTGGTCGAGGTTCTGCCCTCGACACCGCCCTTGCCGACCATCTTCGGCTGCCTCTATCCGCACAAGAAACTTCAGGATCCTAAAATACGCCTGTTCGTCGAACACATCGCGAAACACAGCAAAAGGTTCTTTGGATAAACCAGCAGGAGGGTCCTGTTTTGCCTGCTACAAGTCGGGGCTTACTGGCCCCGGCCCTCACGCACCCATGCGATGATGGTCTGACGGGCTTCGTCATCCATTTGAACCGCGGCAGGCGGCGGCATCGCGTGGCTGATCCCGGCCTGCAGATAGATTTGATCAGCCTGACGGGCGACATCGCCGGGCGTTTCAAGATACACTTTCTTGGGCGCCCATTTCATTGTGCCGTAGACCGGCTCGCGTGCGTGACACATGGAGCAATTGCCCAGAACCGTGTCATAAGCGGCCTCGAACCCCTCGGCCGAGGCGAATTTCTGTTCATAGGGTGTCAGCTCGCGCGCTTCGGCCTCTTCCCATGTCTCACCAGATCGGACCGAGGAGAGCCATGCAATCGCGATCATCAGAAGGACCGTGACTGCCCAGGTCCAATGAGGGCCTGTTCCAGTCGCATGCATCGTGTTGAAATAGTGGCGAATGGTGACCCCGGTCAGGAAGATCAGGCTTGCAATGATCCATGAATACTCGGTGCCGAACGCCAGCGGGTAGTGGTTCGACAGCATCAGGAACACGACCGGCAAGGTCAGATAGTTGTTATGCGTCGAACGCACTTTGGCAATCTTGCCGTACTTGGCGTCCGGGGTTCGACCGGCCTTGAGGTCTGCGACCACGATGCGCTGGTTCGGCATGATCTGAAAGAACACATTGGCCGTCATTATCGTTGCGGTAAACGCCCCAAGATGCAGTAGAGCGGCCCGACCGGTGAATATCTGGTTGTAGCCCCAGGACATGATCACCAGGATCACGAACAATAACAGCATCAGAATGGTGGGATGGTCGCTCAGCTTGGATTTGCACATCTGGTCATAGAGCAACCAACCAATGGTCAATGACCCGCCCGAGATCAGAATCCCCTGCCACAGCGCCAGATCGACCTTGGTCGGGTCCAGCAGGAATAGCTCTCCTCCGACCCAGTAAATGATCATTAGAAGCGCGGCGCCGGACAGCCATGTGGTGTAGCTTTGCCATTTGTGCCAGGTCAGATGCTCGGGCATCCGGGCGGGCGCCACCAGGTATTTTACGGTGTGGTAAAACCCGCCGCCATGGACCTCCCATTCTTCGCCATAGGCCCCATCTGGCAGCGCAGGGTTTGGCTTAAGCATCAGGTCCAATGCGATAAAGTAGAAAGATGCCCCAATCCACGCCATCGCAGTGATCACATGCAGCCAGCGGACGGAAAAGGCGATCCACTCCCACATTACGGCCAGATCATACATGGGTTTGCTCCTAAGATTCTTTGCTTCCGCTCACTCTATGCGAGACTGCTTTATTCTGGTATTGCTAGCAAAGACCAAGCAGTATCAAAAAATGCAAAAAAATGTCCTATCTAGATAACATCAGAACCTTTGTCCGAGTCTACGAGTTGGGCAGCATGTCCGCCGCAGGCCGCGATCTGAGGGTTTCTCCGGCTGTCACCTCGGCGCGAATATCGCAACTGGAAGAGCATCTGGGTGTGCGGCTGTTTCAACGCACGACGCGCAGCCTGACGCCGACCGAACAGGGACAATCCTTCTATCGGGGGGCCGCCGAAATCCTTGAGGCCGTTGAAAATGCCGAAGCTCAGATCGTCAACATTACCGAGAATCTGAAAGGTTCTCTCTATGTTGCTGCGCCATTGGGCGTCGGTCGTAGGCTGATAGCGCCACAGGTTCCAAAGTTTTTGGCCGAGTATCCCGAGGTCAATGTCAGGCTGAGGCTGACAGATCGAAAAGTCGACCTTACAACAGAAGGTCTGGATCTTGCGTTTTTCCTAGGGCAGCCCGAGGACAGCAATTTGCGCATTCGCAAAATCGCCGATGTTGAAAGGGTTCTGTGCGCCTCTCCGAAATACATCAAGAAACGTGGGATGCCGGCAAGCGGAGACGATTTGATCGCCGACAATCACGAATGCCTCAACCTGCGCTTTCCAGGCGCGACCGAGTTTCAATGGCTTCTCAGGACTCAAACGGGGCCAAAGCGATTCCGCGTCTCTGGTCGTTATGAATCGGACGATGGTGATGTGTTGACGGATTGGGCCCTTGCGGGTCACGGGATCGCGCTGAAGCCGATCTTTGAGATCGCACAGCACCTAAAGGCTGGAAATCTGGTTCCGGTGGCCACAGAAACGCCGCCGGAACCTATTCAGATGGCGTGTCTGTTCACCCACCGCCGTATGCAAGACCCCAAAACGCGGCTTTTCATGGAGTTTATCATAGAGCGCATCGGATCCTCGATCGCCGCCGCGAACACCTAGAGCGGCAGGGCTTCAGCTGCCACGGTAGGTCGAGTATCCAAAAGGGGAAAGAAGCAGAGGCACATGATAGTGAGACTGTTCGGACATCCCGAACCGGATCGGTATCACGTCCAGAAAACGGGGATCTTCTGGCGGGGTGCCTGAGGCATCAAGGTACGCGCCGGCAAAGAAAATCAGTTCGTATTCGCCTGCTGAAAACTCAGATTGCGGGAGAATCTGTTCGTCGGTTCTGCCGTCGTCATTTGTCACCAGTGCTTTCAGCAAGGTGCGGTCTGTGCCATTGATACGGTACAACTCGATTTTCAGCCCCTCGGCGGGGCATCCCCGTGCAGTATCCAGAACATGTGTGGTAAGGTAACCGGTCATTTGTGCCACTCCTAAAGTTGCTTATTCATTAGTCTGTTTTCTCCTCCGAGGGCAAAGCCAGACTATCCGAAGCTGCTTTTCGTATTTTTTGAAAAATTTCTTTGATTATCCGGAGTATTGAGGAACTCAAGAAGAAGGAAACAGATGTGAAGCCTTATCCACGAGATATGACCGGCTATGGCAATCAAATGCCCAAAGCCAACTGGCCCAATAGGGCCCGGATCGCGATTCAGATCGTATTGAACTATGAAGAAGGTGGCGAAAACAACATCTTGCACGGTGACGCGGCCTCTGAGGCGTTTTTGTCCGAGATCACCGGTGCAGCCCCATGGCCGGGGCAGCGGCACTGGAACATGGAATCGATTTACGAATACGGCAGCCGTGCCGGGTTCTGGCGTGTTCACCACCTTTTGCAGGACCTGCCTGTGACAGTTTATGGCGTGGCGACCGCTTTGGCGCGTGCCCCGGCACAGGTTGCGGCGATGAAGCATGCAGGCTGGGAGATCGCGAGCCACGGACTGAAATGGATCGAACACAAGGATATGGACCCGCAAGATGAGCGCGCCCAGATTCGCGAGGCGATCCAGCTGCACACCGAAGTCACCGGCCAGCCTCCGCGCGGTTGGTATACTGGTCGGTGCTCGATGAATACGATCGATCTTGCCGCTGAAGAGGGTGACTTTGCCTATATCGCGGACAGCTATGCCGATGATCTGCCCTATTGGATCAAGGCAGGGGGCAAGGATCACTTGATTGTGCCCTATACGATGGATTGCAATGACATGCGGTTTGCGATTCAGGCCGGGTATACAAATGGAGAGCAATTCGAAAGCT
Source organism: Ruegeria sp. AG1 (assembly GCF_056541705.1). Taxonomy (NCBI): domain Bacteria; kingdom Pseudomonadati; phylum Pseudomonadota; class Alphaproteobacteria; order Rhodobacterales; family Roseobacteraceae; genus Ruegeria; species Ruegeria sp. AG1. The sequence continues at coordinate 248,263 of NZ_JBQFYU010000003.1, forward strand.
ATCTGAAAGACAGTTTCGACATGCTCTATGCCGAAGGCACGGCGGGTATGCCGAAAATGCTCTCGATCGGGTTGCACTGCCGCTTGATCGGCCGTCCGGGTCGCGCCATGGCGCTCAAACGCGCGCTGGAGTATTTCAGACAACATGATGGTGTCTGGTTCGCGACACGCGAACAGATTGCCGATCACTGGGCAAAGGAACACCCGCCAATGCAAAGCCTCACCCCGTCCGAAATGGACCAGCCTACCTTTGTGTCCGAGTTTGGCGGCGTGTTCGAACACAGCCCATGGATTGCCGAAGGCGCGTTTGACCTTGAACTCGGACCGACCCATGACAACGCCGCTGGTGTCCACAACGCGCTTGCGCGTGTATTCCGTACCGCTACGACCGAGCAACGCCTTGGCGTCCTGACGGCCCACCCGGATCTGGCGGGCAAGCTTGCTGCGGCCGGGCGGCTGACCAAGGAAAGCACGGCGGAACAGGCTGGGGCTGGTCTGGATATGCTGACAGATGAAGAACGCGAAACCTTTACCGCGTTGAATGAGGCCTATACCTCCAAATTCGGCTTTCCCTTCATCATCGCCGTCAAGGACAACACGAAGGCCAGCATCCTGGAGGCCTTTCACCGCCGCATTGACAGTGATCGGGATACCGAGTTCGACGAAGCCTGCAGACAGGTCGAACGGATCGCCGAGCTGCGCTTGATCGAGAAGTTCTCGGAATGACCATCGAACTGAAGCTGCAGCCCCTGACCCCCCATGCCTTTGCGCCGTTTGGAGATGTGATCCAAGCGGCGGGTGAGGTGGATAAGTACATCAATCAGGGCAAATGCGCCCGCTATCACGACCGAGCGGAGTTGGATTTCCGAGACGGCCGCGCCGGGATCAGCGTGTTCCAGTCCGAGGCTTTCAGCCTGCCGATCACGCTGGATATGGTGGAACGTCACCCTGACGGCAGTCAGGCGTTTCTGCCATTGTCGGATAAGCCGTTCGTTGTGGTTGTGGCCCCCGATGAAGACGGAAAACCCGGCCACCCGATTGCGTTCATAACTGCGCCGGGGCAGGGGGTGAACTACCACCGCAACACTTGGCACGGGGTACTGACCCCGCTCCATGATCCGGGCCTTTTTGCGGTCGTGGATAGAATTGGAACTGGACCCAACCTACAGGAGCATTGGTTCGAGTTCCCGTACCTTATCGTCAAATAAACCGCGTTAAGATGCGCAGGGTATCGCAACTTGCCTGCGCATGAGGCTGGAAATCCGGCGAAAATTCAACGTCTAGCAACATCTTCCGGGTGGAATGACATTGGCCGGGGCGCTTACCCCGGCCGTCAGCCAGCGTGTCCGTTGCGCGAACGACTTGTCACTCGGAACCAGGTATCAGCGTTTGCTTTGGCGTCAGAAACCGACCTCGATAGCGATCCCTTTTTCTACGGCAAGGTCGACCACCGCTGCGGCCACCGCAAGATCCTGCAGGCCAACGCCCGTGCCGTCGAACAATGTGATCTGATCATCTGCCGAGCGGCCCTCATGCGTTCCATTGATCACCGCGCCAAGCTGCGCGACGTCGCTTTGGCTGATCAGTCCCTCGGCGACGGCGTGCTGTGCCTCGCCGATGGTGACGGATTGCGCGACCTCGTCCGTGAAGACACGCGCCCCGGCCAGCAGGGCGGATTCGACCTCTTGCTTGCCTTTGGTGTCTGTTCCCATACAGGCCACATGCGTGCCGGGGCTGACATGGTGCGCCATCAGCGAAGGCGCAAAGGCCGAAGTGATCGAGATGATCACATCCGCCTCGGTCATTCCGTCAAGTTCGACCGCCTCAAATGGGACACCTGCCTCAACAGCGACTTTCTCGATGTTGGGCAGCATTTCCGGGTGGTAGTTCCAGCCGACGACCTTTTCAAAGCTACGCTGTTCCAGCGCGGCGCGTAGTTGAAAGGCGGCCTGATGGCCCGCCCCGATCATGCCAATCACGTTGGCATCTGCGCGGGCCAGATGTTTGATCGACACGGACGAAGCCGCCGCTGTGCGCAGCGCCGTCAGCAGGTTGCCGCCCACCATCGCTGAGGGTTTGCCGGTGTCGGGATCGAACAGGAAAACCGTGGATTGGTGGTTGATCAACCCGCGTTTCTCAAGATTGTTTGGCCAGTAGCCACCGGCCTTCAGGCCCAAAGTCAGGCCGGCGCGGTCAAAACCACCCTTGAAGCCATACAGAGCGTCTTCGTGGCCGATAGCCTCACGCACGACAGGGAAGTTATAGGCATCGCCCGCGGCCATTGCCGCAAAGACGCTCTCAACGGCATCAAAGGCCGCTTGGCGGGTCATCAATCCGGCGATCTCGCGCTCGGGTACGATCAACATGTCAGTCTCCACTTGGAATTCGTTCGCCCGCGCGATTCCCCGAAGGGAGAGGAGGCACACGGGCGAGGATCAGGCTGCTGTCGAGCCAGATTTCTTAGATTGTTTGGCCTTAGTAGGCGCGACCACGGGCAGATACGGGCCAGACGGCCTCAACCTTGCCGTTGCGCACGCCGACATACCAATCATGTACATTGGCCGTTGGGTCGCAGTGACCGGGCACCAGCTTGAGCTTGTCGTTGACCTTGAGAACACCATCCGTATCCATCACAACGCCATGCTCGTCCGAGCATTTAATGTACTCAACGTCGTCGCGCCCAAACACGACGGGTAAGCCGCTGTCTACCGATTGCGCTTTGAGGCCTGCATCGACGATCGCCTTGTCGGCTTTGGCGTGGCTCATGACGCTGGTCAGGATGAACAGAGCGTTCTCCCACTCACCCCGGTCGATACGGTTGCCGTCCTTGTCCAAAATGCGGCCGTAGTCGGCATCCATGAAGGCGTAGGACCCGCATTGAAGCTCATTATATACGCCCGAGTTGGATTCGAAATAGTAAGAGCCGGTACCGCCGCCGGAAACCAGCTCGCAATCGATTCCTGCGGCTTTCAGGCCGTCAACGGCGTCTTTGACCATCGCAATTGCGGTATCCAGCTTTTCCTTGCGCGCCTCGTAGCTGTCGAAATGCTGCATCGCGCCCTGATAGGCCTGAATGCCGGTGAATTTGAGGTTGTCGGCCGCCTCGACGGCTTTGGCAATTTCGATCACCTGAGGTGTTGTGGTCACCCCGCACCGTCCCGCGCCGCAGTCGATCTCGACGAAGACCTCAAGCTGAGTGCCGTGATCGACCGCTGCACCGGAAAGGTCTGCGACATTGTCAATATCGTCGACACATACGATGATGCGGCTGCCGAGTTTTGGCAGGCTGGCCAGGCGGTCGATCTTGGCGGGGTCGCGTACCTGGTTCGAGACCAACACGTCCTTGATCCCGCCACGCACGAAAACTTCAGCCTCTGAGACCTTCTGACAGCACACGCCCACGGCTCCGCCGAGGCGTTCCTGAAGTTTCGCGACATCGACGGATTTGTGCATTTTGCCGTGGACGCGGTGGCGCATACCGTGGGCCTTGGCATAGTCACCCATCTTCTTGATGTTGCGTTCAAGTGCATCGAGATCCAGCACGAGGCTGGGGGTCTGGATATCTGCTTCATCCATTCCGGGCTTGGCCGGAATGTCATAGCCTACTTCGAATGAGTCGAGATTGGTCATATCTTTCATGTCCGTATTCCTGTGTCGGGATTGATGTCTGTTGCGACTGGGTCAGGTGTTCAGCCAGGGCAGCTTGTCCAGATCGACATTGCCACCGGTGATGATCAGGCCGACCCGCTTGCCTTTAAACGCGTCGGGGTTCTTGAGGATTGTGGCCAGAGGCACGGCCGAGGACGGCTCCATCACGATCCGAAGGTGTTTCCACGTCAGCTTCATCGCGTCGATGATTTCTTGTTCCGAGGCCGTGTAGATCTCGGAAACGTGGTTCGAAACGAAGTGCCATGTCAGGTCTTTCAGGGGCACCAACAGGCCGTCAGCAATGGTTTTTGGCGCGTCATCGGCGATGATGTGGCCCGCCTTGAAACTGCGATAGGCGTCGTCGGCCTGTTCAGGCTCCGCCGCAATGATTGCGGTTTCGGGCGCAAGGGTGGACAAGGTCAGGCACGTGCCAGACACCATGCCGCCGCCGCCGATGGGGGCAACCACCGCGTCCAAACCATCGGTCTGTTCGATGAATTCGCGCGAGCAGGTCCCCTGTCCGGCGATCACTCGCGGGTCGTTGTAGGGGTGGACAAAATCCCCCCCCGTGGCCGCCTGAACTTGGGCGAAGGTCGCCTCGCGAGAGGTGGTTGAAGGCTCACACTCGGTGATTTTTCCTCCGTAGCGACGCACCGTGTCTTTCTTGGCCTGAGGCGCCGTGCGCGGCATCACCACGTTGCATGGAATACCGCGCCTCGATGCGGCGTAGGACAGGCACGACGCGTGGTTGCCCGAGGAATGGGTGGCAACCCCTTTTTGCGCCTGATCCTCGTCAAGGCCGAACACTGCGTTGGTGGCGCCGCGCACCTTGAAGGCACCCGGTTCCTGAAAGTTCTCGCATTTGAAGAACAGCTGGGCGCCCGTCAATTCGTTCAGGTAGTCCGAGGTCCGAACCGAGGTCCGGCGGATGTAAGGCTCAATCCGGGTATGCGCTTCGAGCATGTCCTCATAGGTCGGGATATACATGGAGAGGTCCTTCATCATGCAGCGTCCTTTTGAACGGCGGCTGGATGGCCACGATAGTATTCCTGGGCCGCCGCCACGCCCGAACCCAGTTGGATGTTGAGGCCCAGGTCGACCATGCACATTTCGGCCGTCGCGATCCCCGACAAGGCCATAACATCGGTCAGGCTGCCCAGATGTCCGATCCGGAAGACCTTGCCAGCGACTTCGCCAAGGCCGACGCCAAAGGCGACACCGTATTTCTCGGCGGCATGGGTGACGATATCGGTCGCGTTGAAACCATCCGGCGTGCGGATCGCGCTGACCGTGTCGGAATAGACCGCAGGGTTCGCGGCACAAAGGTCCAGCCCCCATGCGCCTACAGCGGCACGCACCCCTTCGGCAATGCGGGTATGGCGGGCAAAGACGTTCTCCAACCCTTCCTTCAGCAACATGTCGCAGGCCTGGTTTAGGCCATTCATCAAGCCGACGGCAGGCGTGTAGGGATAGGCGCTGTTTGCGTAGCCCTTGGCCATGTCATGGACGTCAAAGAAGGTGCGGGGCAGGGTGCCGGTTTTGGAGGCTTCCATCGCCTTTTGGCTAAAGCCGACGATCGCGAGACCAGCAGGCAGCATGAACCCTTTTTGCGATCCGGTGACGGCCACATCGACGCCCCATTCATCAAAGCGGAAATCCATCGACGCGATGGACGAAACACCATCAACGAACAGCAATGCAGGATGCCCTGCCGCGTTCAGCGCCTTGCGCACGGCAGCGATGTCCGACTTTACGCCAGTCGCCGTTTCGTTGTGTGTGGCAAGAACAGCTTTGATCTCGTGGTTCGTATCGGCGGTCAGGATCTCTTCGTAGCGGTCGGCAGGCAGGCCTTGGCCCCACGGGGTTTCGACGATCTCGACGTTCAACCCATGGCGTTGGCACATGTCGATCCAGCGATGGCTGAACATACCGTTGCGCGCGGCCAGAACCTTGTCTCCGGCAGATAGGGTGTTGGTCAAAGCTGTTTCCCAGCCGCCCGTCCCGGTCGAGGGGAAGATGAACACCTCGGCGCTGTCGCTTTTCAGAACTTTCCGAACACCTGCGCGGGCAGGGTGCAGAATTTGCCCAAACAGCGGTGACCGGTGGTCGATCGTGGGCATGTCACAAGCCTTGCGCAGGCTTTCAGGGATATTGGTCGGGCCTGGAATGAAAACGGGATTTTGAAAGCTCATGGATGGTCTCCTTCCGTCGTTGGGGACATCCTAAGGCCAAGCTTCTTGATTTTAAATTTTTTTGAAAACGATTTTCAAAAACTAATAATCGTGATTTAATTTATAGTTGTCAGCATCTTATGTTTTTCATATGATGAATTAAAATTTCGAAAAAATCCGAAGGTTCTTATGGTTTCTCAAAAAAATGGCGCTGGTTCCCCTCGAAAAGCCAGGGGAAGGCCGCGGGGATGGGATGACAAAACGGCTCAGAACACGATCAAATCCCTCGATCGAGCGATGGAGGTTTTCGAGTATCTGAGCGAGGCGCAAGGCAAGTCATTGACGATGCTGTCCGATGAAATGCAACAGTCCCCGGCCACGGTCTATCGCATCCTTGTCACGCTTGAGGGCAGGGGCCTGGTAGAGTTCGATCCCGTCGAGCAGATCTGGCATATCGGCCCCCGTGCCTTCGTAATAGGTTCGCGATTTCTTCGGCGTACCAGCCTTGTGGATCGGGCAAGACCGGTGATGCGCAAGCTGATGGAAGCTACGGGTGAGACCGCCAATTTGGGCATTCAGAAGGAAGGCTCGGTCCTTTTTCTAAGCCAGGTGGAAACGCATGCCAGTATCCGGGCATTCTTTCCGCCCGGGACACTATCGCCGATGCACGCGTCGGGGATCGGGAAGGTCCTGCTGGCGCATATGGATGAGGACCGACTGGACAGATTGCTGGCCTCCGTCCAGCTGCAGGCGTTCACGGACCGGTCGATCACGACTGTAGAAAGTCTGAAACAGGACCTGACTTCTATCCGCGCGCGAGGTTTTTCGATCGACAATGAAGAGAAAAATGAGGGCATGCGCTGTATCGCAGCGCCGGTGTTCGACGTGAACGGCGAAGCGGTTGCGGGGATTTCCGTTTCTGGACCAACCAGCCGGGTGCGCGAGAACGGGATCGAACAACTCAGCCGCCCCGTGATCGAGGCGGGCCGAGCATTGACTCAGTCCATCGGAGGAATCGTGAACTGAGAGGCCTTTATCGTCGGTTGGCGGCGGATCCAAGGCGCAGAGGCATGTGTCGGTTCACATCCTTATAGAGAAGGTACCGGAACTTGCCCGGACCACCGGCGTAGCAGGCCTGTGGGCAAAATGCGCGCAGCCACATGTAGTCTCCGGCCTCGACCTCGACCCAGTCATTGTTCAACCGGTATACCGCCTTACCCTCAAGCACATAGAGGCCGTGTTCCATTACGTGGGTTTCGAGAAAAGGGATGACTGCGCCGGGTTCAAACGTCACCACGGTCACATGCATGTCGTGGCGCAGGTCGCTCGGGTCGACAAATCGCGTCGTCGCCCATTTCCCATTGGTGCCGGGCATTGTGGTCGGTGCGATATCGTTTTCGTTCAGCACGAGGACATCCGGGGTCCCGAACCCTTCAACGGCCTCATAGGCTTTGCGAATCCAATGGAACTTTAAGGTGTTTTCAGAGTGATTGCGCAAGGTCCAGTCACATCCGGGCGGCAGATAGGCATAGCCGCCTGGGGTCAGCTCATGGCGCGTTCCTTCAGCGATCAGTGTCGCGGTGCCTTCGACTACGAACAGAACACCTTGGGCCTCAGTGTCGGTTTCGGGCCGGTCCGAACCTCCGCCCGGCCGCACCTCCATGATATATTGCGAGAAAGTCTCGGCAAATCCTGTCAGTGGGCGCGAGATCACCCATAGGCGCGTATCGTCCCAGAACGGCAGAAAGCTCGTCACGATATCTCGCATGGTGCCCTTGGGGATCACGGCATAAGCATCCGTAAACACCGCGCGGTCCGTCAGCAACTGGTCTTGTCCGGGGTGTCCGCCATGGGGTGCGTAGTATTGCTTGCTCATGTGTGCTCCTGAAGAAAAGCCGTGCCCGTTTACATATGCTCTGGTTCTGAGGATCGAACCAGCCGTAAGGAAGCGACAGCTCTCTCTGCGAAAATTTGACAATCATGGAAATTGTTTGGAGATTTTGAGGATCCACCTAGCGCCGGACGATTTCCCTATTTGATCCGCAAGAAGTAGTTTCGCAACGAGTTTGCGTTGCGATTCATGAGCCGTTCGGCGTGTGCATAGTCTCAAAAAGCCATTCTCTGACACAGTCTATTGATGTGCTGCGTATTATCAATGGACGGCCACCATAGCGATTTGCTAAATAAGTGCCTGTCATCAACCTTGAGGTGAATCCGAAAACGGCCAGGATTATTGCCAATAACCCAGTTCGCGCACGGCCGCGTTCCGCAACTTCCGGACACAGCCTGTCGACGCAGATCGTTACACCTTGCGGGAACAAATTGTCGATGAAGCAATTTCGGGCAATGGCCTGCTGGGCATCCGGCTGTCCGGCACTGGAAAGCCCGTGTATTGTAAGATGCCCGCTTCGTCTCGGTTTGTCAAAATCGGGGCACTAGCCGTGGTCATCTTTCGCTTGGTTGAGTTGATGGCGCATCGGACACTAGGGATTAAGAAGAGGGGACTCCTTGTTCGGTGGCCGTGAATGGGCGGCTGCCGATACCCAAACGGTAGGAAGCGTAGGACATGATCCGTATGGGAGATGCCGGCATCCTCATCATTTCGCCCGAGCAACTACGTAGTCCGTCCATCCGATCGGCTATGGTGCAACGCGAGGCTAGCTTGCCGGCGACTAACAAGGTGTAATGTGATGAGAAATCAGGGCCATGATTTCGGTCGCAACTACAGGTATCTGTAGCGGTACATCAAAGAGTTCTCGTCCGATCAACCTCCTGAGCCGGTCCAGTGCTTCATGGCCACCGTAGAACCTGAAGTTGTGGCGGATGTCATCGATCATTCCCAATTCCATATCGGTGTTTTGACAGTGATCAAATGGCCGCTTCCCTCTGAGGGCTAATCCGGCACCGTGATATCTTGGATGAAGCTCAGTGAGATCGAGCGAGTTGCTTAGTTTCCGAATTCACACGGCACGGGCAACGAAAAACCGATATCCAACTGATCGTGCATACCGACTACGAGCTTAAAATTTAGGCATTAATGTGGAACACCAGATAACGCTGGCGACCAGCTCGCATTTGGCTCGGCATGAAGTTGTAGCAGTCTTGAAAGTTCTGTGCTGGATCTATGCGCATTGGCGAAAGACTGGCAAAATCAGGGAAGCATACTGCGAAAAGCTGCTGAATATCGTAAGGCAACCAACACTGACCCCTGCGGATGAAGGGATACCCACGATCAACTTTGAGAAGTCAACGTTTTTTTCATAGGCGTAGGGCTTGTCGTCAAGAAGACACTAGAAAGAGAAAAGATCAGTAGGATTTCGGCTTTTGGTTTCCAATACCTGAAGTCTATCCGCCGTTTCGGCTAAGAGTTCCTGGACTGGCCCATGACCTCTTTGTTTGAGAAGGTACTAGACGACAGCCACGTTGAAAAAGATTAATAGCGATCAAAGAAAGCTTGAAACCGCTAAGTAAAATTGGGCCGTGATGACTTCTCGTTGATCGACGATTGATCACGAAATTGCCAAACACACCAGCGGTGCCTTTTTGGCATAGCGCGCAGGTTCGGTCCATTTCGCCCATCATCTTTTCGTAGACATCTAGGCTAGTGTCTTGACTCCGATGCATTTTCAGGGTGTTTCCGTAGGTGTGTCCCCGATCATCTTCAATTCCGAAACTGGCGGCGGTTAGCGACACCAACGAATGGAAACAGGGCACGCGCTGCCTCTCGTAAGGGGGCTTTACATTCTGACAATCCTCGAGGCTCTGGCGATCCTTCAAACTTGGTTGCATGCAAGCAGCCCTCATGCCGAGCTTTGCGTTCAATTAAAGTGTTGACTAATAGCAAGAAGTTCACGTCAGTATAGATGTCGGATCACTTTAATGGTGGTGCTGCGGTTCCAACAAAATCAGTTGCTTAGAGTTTTGAATTTTTAAGTCTCTAGATTGCGTGACTATCTGACCGTGCAACAAAAAGCAGTCCTTCATTTAACGCGCAGAGAGTGACTACGATGAACCCAAAACAACCTTTGATGTATTTTCACGAAGGTCAGCTTAGTATTGATTGGCTGCGACAATTGAAGCCCATTTAGAGTTGGCGCGCATGACTATTGCTGTGCACCAGTCTTGGCCTAGTCAGATTATTGTTCTACAACGACCTTTCCTACTGCATCTCTGGTCGTCAGGTGCGCATAAGCTGCACCGAGATCGGCCCACCCAAACTTTTGTTCGTCAACAATCGGTTTGAGCGCGCCGTCATCCGCCAGATCTGCCAGTATCCTCAGGATGTCGCCATGTGTTTGACGCCCGACATCGTGCATCATCGGGATCAGCATGAAAACGACGTGCAGAGACAGACCTCTGAAATGCGCAGGCGTCAAATCGATCTCGACCATCGCGACCGTTGAGGCAACTTGACCATTGAGTTTGGCGGCGGCGAATGAGTTTGTCATGTTCTGCCCGCCAACGCTATCAAACACTACATCGAAGCCCACACCGCTGGTGTGCTCAGCCACGTAGTCCTGGACCTTTTGCGTTGTGAAATCTACCGGCCGCGCGCCCAGCTCTTCGATCAGGGCCATCTGTTCCTCGCCACGACCAGTCGCGGACACTTTGGCGCCAAGATGGCGGGCGATTTGGATGGCAATATGGCCAACGCCACCTGCACCACCCTGCACCAGCACGGTCTGACCTTCGCCAACACCGGCACGGGTCAGCCCTTCATAGGCGGTGATGGCGACGAGAGGTAGCGCTGCAGCTGCCCGCATGCTCAACGTCTTAGGTTTGTGCGCGATCAGGCGCGCATCTGCGTTAATGTACTCTGCCAAAGCGCCGGGGAGATCCATCAATCCACCAGCGCAACCGTACACCTCATCGCCTATGGCAAAACCTGTCACATCGTCGCCAATCGCAACAACCGCACCAGCGAAATCCATGCCAAGTACGGCGGGCAATTGGGGGGACAGAGGCAGGTCCGCGCCCATGCTTCGGATCATTGTGTCGACGGTGTTGACGCTGGTCGCGTCTACTTTGACGACAACATGTCCGGGTGTCGCGACCGGATCGGGAATTTCAGCAAGCTCGAACAGCGCATCGGGTCCGTAAGAATTGAGAACCATTGCTTTCATTGGGATTTTCCATTTGTGAGATGCTGTCAGGCCCACGTCGGAACCACGCACGCCTGACGAGACTATTGTCTTGGGGGTGGTCAGTTGATGTCCTGCACCTGCATCACCAGATCGCCCCATTTGCGCTGGTTCTCGATGTCGTGTTCCAAACCTTGTTCATCCGCGATCGTGAAACGTTTGACCGCTGGAGTTTTGCTGGTCGCCTGATACAGCCAATAGGCTTCGGCCTTCAGCGCCTCATCAATGGGCTTGTCGATGGATTCATAGACCATCTGCTTGCAGGCATTGATCGACTCTGCAGGGAATTGTGCGATGCGTTCGGCCAGCGCGGTTACATACGGGCCGATTTCATCCGGCTCCAATGCCTTGTTGATGGTGCCCAGACGTTCGGCATCATCCGCGTCATAGTCTTGTGCGCTCAGGATGATCTCAAGCGCTTTGCCAAGGCCGGTTTGGCGGGCCATGCGCGAGGCGCCACCGCCGCAGGGCAGGATGCCCATTCCGACCTCCATCTGCATGAACTTGTACTTTCCCCGCGCGGCAAAACGCATATCCAACGCCAAGGCCAACTCGTGCCCGCCACCGCGCGCAAACCCTTCCAGCTTAGCAATAGTGGCCTGTGGTACCTTGCTGATCCGCTCGCAAACCGACTGCAGATCCAAAAGCTGAGCGTCCTCGCGGGACACGGCTTCGGTCGACATGTCCTTGAGTAACTCGGTATCGTAGTGGCAGACCCAGATTTCCGGATTGGCCGACTGAAAGATCACGACCTTGGTGTCGCGGTCCCGCTCTAGCCGCATTGCCAGACTGTTGAGGTCGGCCAGCATTTCCTGGCCCTGTACGTTCACAGAGCCGAAGTTGAAGGTGACCGTGGCGATGCCGTTCTCAACAGCTACGTCAAAGGTTTGAAAGTTCTCGTATTTCATCAGGCAGTCCTTTCTTGGGCCTCGACGCAGCACACGTGAGGGGTAGGGGAGTGTTAAAGGTTGAAGTGCTCGGCGTTTTCGCGCCGGGATGGTCAGCCCGTCTGGCCGATCAAGTCTTTGATGGTGTTCATGACGTCGGCAGCGTGGTTTTCGTCGAGCGCTGCGGCATGGGGATCAGCGAAAGCCCCACTGTCATTGTCGAAATAGGCTCCTGACGCATCCGCAAACCGCGCACCCAAGGCCGCGTCAATCAAGATATCAGCGCCGATGTTCATATCGTTGCCGGCGAGGCCAAAGCCTTCTTTCACCATTTTTGATGCCAAAAGAGATCCGGGATTTACGGCAACCATCACAGGTGCATTGGACAGGGATTTGGCCCATTCGCGGGTCCAGATGGTGATCGCCAACTTGCTTTGGGCATAGGCTTCCATGTCAGCCATTGGCACATTGCCCTGCATGGCATTGAGGTTCACCGGGGCCTGTGCCGCCGATGAAAGATTCACGACACGACCGTCGGCAGGAATGATCGGCAGCAGCAGTTTGGTCAGAAGATACGGTGCAAGCGTGTTCACTACAAAGCGAATGTCCTGACCATTTTCCAGCACGGATTTCGGGGCTTTCAGCACACCTGCGTTGTTGATCAATACATCCAGTTTATGATGCTTCGCCTGAACGTTTTCGGCCAGTCTTCGAACCGCGGAGAGATCGCTGAGATCAGCGGCATAGGTTTCGACGTCCCCGCCGACGGCGGCAGCGGCGCTCTCCAATTTGGATGCACTGCGTCCATGGAGGAGCACTTTGTGCCCATCGGCTGCCAGCTTCGTTGCTGTCAGCAGGCCAATGCCGTCGGTCGAACCTGTAATGAGAATAGTCTTGGTCATCAGTCTAATCCTTCAGGAAAAGTCAGGCAGCAGAGTATCCGCCAGATGTTCGAGGGTTGTATAGATCGGTGCTTGATTGAATCTTAGGTTCAGCGCGACGTGATTGACCCCGAGCGTTTCAATCTCGCGCAGATAACTGCGAAGGAAGTCGGTGCCAGATTGAAATCCAAGATGGATCGGGCGCGGAGATGCGGCAGCGTCGGCAACAACATCGACATAGAGCGATTGCATAACAGGCTTATCCGGTTGACCTGCCGCCTTCACGCGTCTTCGGTAATCCGCGATGACTTGACCCTGAGCCGCCGCATTGCGCGGATATGTCATCCAACCATCTCCGTTCTGCGCAACCCAATCAGGTGTTTGTTGGCTACCTCCAGTAATGAGCATCGGCAGGCGCGTCCCGTGCGGCTTAGGCAATAGATCAATCCCGCCATGCAGTTTGCCCTGTGCATTTTCATGCTTGGGGTAAGCCGATCCAACTGCGCGGATGTACTCAACACTATCGCGGAAACGTGCCCCGCGGTCGTCAAAGCTCTGGTTCATCGCCGGATATTCCTCGGGCCGGTCACCGGACGCGATACCCAACAACAACCGCCCGCTCGAGAGCACATCTGCTGTTGCTGCCGCCTTGGCGACATGAGCGGGGTGACGCAATGGCAGGATCACGCTCGACGTTCCAAGCGCAATCCGATCCGTCGCCGTTGCCAATGCCCCCAGATAGACAAATGGATCGAAAACTTGCCCGGGATCACCGAAGCTTGGAACATTGAACGGCACGTCGCGTAGCCAAAGTGCTGCGAACCCAAGCTCCTCGGCTTTCTGAGCCGCGTCCAAATGCCCTCGTAGCGTCGGTTCTGCCCCGACGGCATAGGCTTCGAGAGGCAATACAAGGCCGACGCTCAGTCGTCCGGGACGGAACACCTGGTTGTAGGCCAAATTGATTTGCTCAAACCCAGCCAGCTGCGTTTCATCCAACATGTCTGGCCCTCTTTTAATAGCGCACCAAAGTGCGGCTTTCGATGCTTTTGCGAATGGTAGTGATGTTTGGATCCTCGACCATATCGAGTGCGCTATGAGCAATCGAAGCCAGGCCTTGATTGTCATATATGTTGAAGACCGCGACCTCATCCGGTGTCATTTCGGATTGATAGATCCATTCATGTTTGGGGTTTCCCGCCAGCCCCATGATTTGCCCCACGCGGTCAGGATAGATCAGGTCCAGTAGAATCCAGTCAGACGGGTCGACAGACGACGGCCGTACAAAGCCCAGAGGTGCCGAATTGATCCGATGATCCACAGGGCGCCACACATTGACAAAAGCGTAGTGACTTTGCGCCCACTCTGCTGCGGTCTCGGCGCCCAGCAAGTCGACAAGCCGCTGTTCGGCTCCGTCCTTGCTGTAGTCGCTATGAACATTGCGCGCCGGTTTACGCGTTGCTTCAGGGTCATCCACTCGAAGTGTGTGATCAAAAACCACGACCTCTCTCGCATCCAGCTTGTCCATCAGCATAGCCTTGATTTCGGCATCGTAAATTGGTTTCCAGCTGTCGCCTGCAAAGTCTCGGACCTGCGTTTCAAGTGGCATGATTTCAACGGCATCACACGCAAAAGAAACCGACGAGGTCGTTGCGCGGTTGTCTGATAGCACAACGGATGTTGCGACCAGTTCAGGGGAAATCAGGTTGCCAGCGACCCCGCCAGCATCAAGCTCAAAAGCTTGCCGGTAGGATTTGTGAACATGGTAGTTGACCGTGGCCGTCCGTGTCATTTGCGCCTCCTGCCTAAGCTGTGCTGTCTCTGTGAAAGGGATTTAACCTTGACCAAATTGAAAATAAACCGCCTATTCCAGTATTGATAATTCGGAAAATAAATATAATGGGCTTAGACACAGACGCGCTTCGATTGTTTATTAGGGCAGCAGACATGCTGAACATCAGCGCGGCGGGGCGTGATCTGGGTATGGCCCCAGCAGTCTCCAGCGCAAGGCTTGCCAAGCTCGAACAGAACCTCGGTTTCGAGCTTTTGCACCGCACGACACGCAAAGTGTCGTTGTCGGTGGAAGGAGCGGATTTCCTGCCCTTCGCTCGTGAGATCATTGCGCAGGAAGAGGCGGCATTTGCTGCTTTGGGCAAGCAAATGACAACGATCAAGGGTACATTGCGTTTTGCTGCGCCAAGCAGTTTTGCACAGCTCTACATCGCGCCAATCCTGCCAAAGTTCCTTGAACAGCACCCAGATCTCACGCTCGATCTGCGGCTTTCGGATGTGCAGTTCGATCTGATCGAAGGAAGCTATGATCTGGCACTCAGGAACGCGCCACTTGTCGACACCAGCCTGAAGGGCCGCAAACTGGCTGATGACCAGCGTATTCTTTGTGCTGCACCACACTACCTCGACACGCACGGCGTTCCTGATACACCAGCCGATTTGACAAACCACCGTCTGATCGCTTTCCAAAACCTACAACCGCGGTCGCTGACAGGACCGGCGGGCGAAAACGCTGTTTTCGATCCTACCTCAGCCAAAGGCCAATTGATTATCGATGACGGTCAAAGCCAGGTCCGCGCCACACTAGCAGGAGCAGGTATTTCTTTGAATGCTCGATGGAGCGTGCATGACCAACTGAAGTCAGGCCGTTTGGTTCGGGTTCTTCCAAACTATGAGGCCAGTGAAGACAATGTCTTGTGGCTGATCTACCCCAAGTCCAACGTATTGTCCCCCAAAGTGCGGGTGTTCATGGACTTTCTGGTTACAGAGATAAGCGCAAAGCCTCCTTGGGAAACGTGAGCGCGATAGGAAAATGCGTTTTTAGTCACCGTGATACCAAGTTTGGAGATAGCGGCGAGCCAGCCTTTCATACTTGTTCCACTGAACGGCCATCACTCAACCAGAAATGGCTTAACATGACACCCGTGTGGCAATGTTTACTCTTGCTTGTGACTCGGTTAGGTCGTCCGGCTGTTGCGATCCCAGCCATATGTGGTTCCTTATGATGTTGAGGATCTCTTTGTTCCGATCGAGATTTTGCCTGACGCATCTCAGCAACCAATACAACCGCACACGAGCGCTACGATCCAGATCGAAGCAGGTGGCGCGATCATTCGGGTTCCGCTGAACATTGATGCAGCGTGTGTCGCCGAACTGGCGCGGGCACTCTCGGTACATTGCTTCCCGGGCAGTCAGTCAAAGTCCTGGTCGCGACGAAGCCGGTAGACTTCCGCAAAGTCCATAGTGCTTGGCTGTTGTTTTGCAAAATTAGCTTGGACTAGACCCAAATTCCGGCATCGCGGTCGTATTCCGGCCCAAGCGTGGTGTCAGATCAAAGTTCTCTATTGGGGTGTGTCAGGCTTCGTAGTGACTAATATGCGTCTCGAACACAGCAAGTTTACCTGGCCTGCGATCTGGGACTGTGTGAAGCTTCTGTCTCGCGCGCAGTTCGAGGTATTGTTTGTTGGTCTCGACTGGCGGCGAGTTTATACGTGTCGGGTACGCAGGCCTTCTGCGGCAGAGTGACTCGGGCCATAGAAACATACTATGCTGAAGCCGATGTCTTGTATCTTCCGGGCTACGGATTTACCTAAAAGAGACATTGATCTGAATGTGTTACCGCTAGATATCACTGCTGCGATAAAAGGGTTTGTCGAGATCACAGAACGACAAGAGGCTCTGATTCAAGAACTGGTAAAGGCGCTCAATGGCGAGGAACTCGAAAAGCTGTCTGAAAATGAATGCAAACTAGTCTTTAACGCTCTTGATACAGCCTTTTCTGAGGTTGAGATTGCACGCGACGCTGCCCCGATGATGCAACATGCGACTAAAGAGAAACGGCAACCTGTAAAGCGCAACATCGGCAATCTATCGGGTCATCTGCTCCGGATCGAGGAGGTCATCGAAACCGAGAGCCTTAACTGCCCCTGAGGTTGCAGTGAGATGCACAAAATCGGTCAGGACCGCAGCGAGCGGCTAGACATTATCTCTACGCAGCTTTGCGTGATCGTCACTATTGGTCCAAAATACGCCCGCCGCACTTGCACCGGTCGCGTAGTGCAGATGCCAGCTCCAGCCCACTTGATCGAAGGCGCGCTACCAACCGAGGCGCTCATCGCGCATGTTCTAGTTAGCAAATATAGCTATCACCTACCTTTCTACAGGCAGTCTCAATTCCTTGCTCGATCCGGCATTGACTTACACTGCTCCACCTTGGCGGATTGACTCGGTAAGGCATCCTTCGATTTCGCCGCGGCTATCGATTGTATGGCAGCGGATTTGAAAAGCTCCATCAAGCTCTACATGGATGAAACGACCGCGCATTGCTGGGCCTAAGAAAGGAAAAAACCAAAACCGGTTGTCTCTGGACGCTTGCCTACGATGACCGACGTTGGGGCTGTGATGATCCGCCCGGTTTTGTATTCCACTATGCCGGTTGCCGCATTGGGCGACACGCGGAAGTCTTGCTCACCGGCCTCAACAGTATCCTGCAAGTCGATGGCTACGTCGGATACAACCGGTTGACCCGATCCAGTCGCAAGGGAGGCGACCCCGCCATCGTCGCGCAGTGTTGGGCCCATGCACGACGCAAGTTGCCTGAAGTCTACGACCGCGATGGTTCCGAGATCGCAGCTGAAGGTCTGCCCCAGATCGCAGATCCCTATGCTGCTAGGGCTGGGATCAAAGGCATGAGCGCCTACAATCGGCTGGCTGCACGAACCACGCGCAGCGCCCTCTTTGATTGCCGTCTTCGCTGCATGGCTAACCGCAAAACGCGCTCGCATCTCCAAGAAATCCCACCTCGGCGAAAACTCGCCTATATCACCAACCATTGGTCGGGCTTGCAAGCCTTCCTGACCGATGGTCGGATCGAGATGGACAGCAACCCTGTCGAAAACATGATCCGACCCATCGCCCTGAACTGCAAAAACACGCTCTTCGCTGACCATGACGAAGGCGGAAAAGCACGAGCCCTATCGTCTCACTAGTCGAAACCGCTAAGATCAATGGGGTCGACCCGTTTGACCATCTCAATACAACCCTCGAACTTATTGCCCAAAGGTCATAGCGGCTTGAAGGAACTCCTCGCGTGGAACTTGAAACCTGCACGCGTGTGATTAAGTTGGGCTCAGACATCACTTACATTGAAAGTCCGCGTCTTGGCTCTAGCGCATACTCTAACTGAGGTGATGCACTTCTTGCAGGCCGTAGACCTTCGTCGGGATACCCTCCATTCGGGCTTTTATTTGCAACGACAGGAACTGTGAATAGTGCCTGGACTGGTGCAAGTTTCCACCATGCATCCAAAGGTTCGGAACCTGTGTTGGCTTCCACATATTGCGTTGCTCGCCTTCCCAAGGCCCCGGGTCCTTGGTTGTGTCAGAGCCCAGACCCCAGCATTTCCCAAGCCGATCTGCCATATCCTGACCCATCAGGTCCGCGACCCAGCCGTTCATCGAGTTATACCCGGTCGCATAGACCACCAGATCGGCATCCAGATGCGTGCCGTCATCAAGGATAACTCCGGTTTCATCAAGCGCGATGACCTGACCGCGTTTCAGCTTGATCTCGCCATCAATGATCAACTGGCTGGCCCCGATATCGATGTAGTAGCCCGATCCGCGACGCAGGTATTTCATGAACAGCCCGCTGTCGTCATCGCCCCAATCCAGCCAGAACCCGGCCTTTTCCAGGCCGTCATAGAACTCTTTGTCTTGCTCTTTCATCGCGGCATAGGCCGGAATCTGGAATTCATGAAGAATGCGATAGGGCAGAGAAGCAAAGATCAGATCGGCCTTTTCGGTCGTCATACCAGACCGCACCGCACGTTCAGAATAAAGATCGCCCAGTCCGATTTCCATGAGGGTGTCCGAGCGGACAATATGGGTTGAGGACCGCTGCACCATTGTCACATCGGCATCGTTTTCCCAAAGCGCCGCGCAGATGTCGTGGGCCGAGTTGTTGGACCCCACCACAACGACCTTTTTACCAGCCCATTTGTCGGGACCTTCATGTTCCGACGAATGCACCTGTTCGCCTTTGAAAACATCCATACCCGGAAAATCAGGCATGCGTTTCTTGCCGGACATCCCCGTCGCCATGATCAGTTGCTTGGGCCGCAATACAACCTCTTCGCCGTCCCGGTCCACCGTGATGGTCCATTCGCCCCTGTCTTCGTCAAACGTGGCGGATTTGGCCGTCGTGCGCGTCCAATAGTTCAGCTCCATCACCTTGGTGTACATCTCAAGCCAGTCACCGATCTTGTCCTTGGGCGAGAACACGGGCCAGTTTTCCGGGAACTTGATATAGGGCAGATGGTCATACCAGACCGGATCATGCAGGCAGAGGGATTTGTAGCGATTGCGCCAACTGTCGCCAGGCCGGTCGTTCCGTTCGACGATGATCGTCGGCACACCCAGCTGACGCAGCCGCGCGCCCATGGCGATCCCACCCTGACCACCGCCAATGATGACGCAGTAGGGCTGTGTTGCGTAGCCCAATTCAGCCTCTTCCTGCGCCCGTTCTTCTGCCCATGTGGTCCTGTGTTTGCCCGCACCATGCTTGGCCCCAAGTGGGCGGTTGAACCCTTTGGGCTCTTCATGACCTTTCAGCTCGACCATCGTGGTCAGAAAGGTCCATATCTTGCCATCCTTGAGGCGGATCAACCCGTAGCCGCGTGCCACTTCGGTTTCGAACTCGATCCAAGCCGTGGTTATTCCGCCGTCTTCTGTGGGCACTTCTCCTTCGGCTATTTTCCAACCACTCGGCTTGGTTGTGGCCAGCTGATGCGATAGCATATCTGCCACCTGCGCCTTGCCCTCGACCGTTTTAATATTCCAGGTAAAGCTTACCAGATCGCGCCAATAGCAATCGTCTTGGAACATATCGCAGGCGGCATCGATATCGCCTTGGGACAAAGCCGCGCCGAAGTCATCCAGAAACCCCTGCACCTGATCCGAGAGTGTTGTGTCGAGCATATCATCCTCCCTATCTCCACAGAGCAGAAGGCTGGCAAATCCGCGACCCTTCGGGCAAGCGGATTTGGCGCATAAACACTTGGTGCGGTCCAAAAACGCCATTGCTTGTTGCGCGCGCAACAAGGGCGCAACACGGGTACATATGCGTTTAAGCGGGCGGTCTAAGCCCGGCTTTTCGCATACGGCGCAGGATCGTCGATCGGTTCACACCAAGGCGCCTTGCCAGTTGGGACATGTTCCAATCGCAAGCACGCAGAAGTGCTTCCAGATCATCTGAGTCCTGCTTTTGCGTAGGGGCTAGTGCCGGGGCGGGCAAATCCGTTAAGTCGATGATGTTGTCCTGACACAGGGCGACCGAACTTTGCAGCAGGTGTTCCAGTTCACGAATATTGCCGAGCCACAATCGTGATTTCAGGTCGGCGCGGGCAGCGGTCGAGAGGCGAATATCATGTCTGGCAAACCGTCGGAGCAGACGATCAATCAGCCAATCCAGATCCGCACGGTGGCGCAAAGGCGGCAGAGACACTGTGGCCCCCGCAATCCGGTGCAGCAGATCTTCGCGCAGACTGCCCTGCAATCCGGCAGGGGGCTGCCGGCATGACGCGATGATCCTCAGATCAGCCCGCCGCTCAAGCACTGCCAAAAGAGAGGCCTGCGCAGGCTCGCTCAGGTCTTCAACGCCGCGCAGGAACAGTGTGCCGGGTTCGATAGCATGGCAGAAATTGAATGTTGGCGTGTCGCAGCAGATCACGGTGTGGAAATCCTGTGTCGCAGGATCAGCCATATGGATCGCGCGCGCCAGCTTGGTCTTGCCCGTCCCGCTTTCACCAGTCAGCAAAAGCGGCAGATTAGTCGGCGCAAGACGCGCAGCTTTGTTCAAAAGTTGCTGAAGGCTCGCATCCGGCCCTGCAAAGCTCCCAAGGGCACCAGGCAGAACCTTTTCCCGTTTGCGCAGAGCTGCCGTCATCTGCGGCGTCTGTGGCGCAACGGCATGACCATAGAGCGCGCGCCCATCCTTGAGGTGTAGAACGCGGTCTTCGGACGGTCTGCCGCGCATGAACTCGGGCATGTCATCAACGCTGATTTCAAGCCAGTCCTGCAATTGCGACCCAATCAGGTGGCCCGAACTGTCCGGGTCCAGCGCACGTCGGGCCCCCGAGGTCATACCGATGATCTTGCCGCCTCCGTCCACTGCAACCGCCGCTTCGGGATCGACCTCAAGAAACTCGGGGCTGGCTGAAAAGCGCAGGACCCAATCTCGCCGGGTCGATGCCATCAGGTTTGCCATTTCGACGCGACGGGCGGAGTTCGTCACCAATGTCATGGCCAGATTCTGCGACGCCTTTGGTGAGGGTCCACGCAACAATGACACATCCAGAACAGCCGCAAGAGCTCCTTTGGTGTCAAAAATAGGCGCTGCCGTGCAAGACAGCGGCGTATGCGTGATCGAAAAATGATCGCCCTGATGGATAGTCACTGGCTGACCTGTAACAATGCACGACCCCACTCCGTTCGTTCCTGCCAACTCTTCCGTCCACTTGAAACCCAGATGAAGACCCGCAGTTCTGAGCTCGTCCTCGAAGTTCCGGTCGCCAAAGAAATCGACGCAGACGCCATCTGCATCCGCAAGCAGCAGGACGTAGTTCTGCCCTGCCACCTGCGCAAACAGCGATTGCAGTCCCGAGCGCGCCGTTGCGATCAGACGTTCGGATTGTTCCAGATGTTCACGGAATTTGGTGTAAGTTAGGATGTGCGCAGGTTCCTGTCGTGAGGGATCCATACCATAGGTTTCAACACATCGCTGCCAGCTATCCGCGACAAGTCGGTCGCGCCCCGTATCGAACCCGCTTAAGACACGGTCAATCTCTTTTGAGTGCTGGCGATCCAACAGCGTCCCGTCCTACAAATCCATCCTAAAAATAGCATGAGGATGGCTTCGCGCCTATGTTCAAATTTCGCCCGGCAAACGATTGGCGCTTTACCTCGTCAAGCTGACCAGCGTTGAACGTGCAGAGTATGGCCCTTGGGCTCATCGCGGATATTCTCCGCTTCTTGAACGGCTTGCAGGTTTGAAAACCCAGAATTTTCGGTCCTGTATGGCGACCCGTCGGCAAAGCGGAAAGGCTGTGTGAAAACTCTGACTGTCCGGAACAATTTGCCAAGAGAGCCTATCATGTCGATATCCAACTCCACTTTAAGCGAGTTGAGGCCACCAATTTACCTGAAAGTCCCTCTCTCCCAACCCTCGGGTCTGCCAATCAGAAAAATTCTATACTCTTCTTCCTCTGAGAAAGCGAGGTTCTTGGCCAGGTGCATGTTTTAAATCGCCTCGAGTGTCTTTCCTGGATTGCGTTTCCCAAATATGCCGGATCCAGCTGGCGTTTCTACATTCGCCTCTATGCGGTCAATAGAGGCTTCGGACGTTTTTTTAACTGAGTCATACAATTGAGAGAGGTATGTTACTTTTTCCAGCCCTAGATTCTGGCCCCGACCTTGTTCACGTTCGACACGATCTTGGATTGACGATTCAAAAAATGTTTAGAATCAGACTACTTCGTGCGCATACCCACGCCACTGACTCAAAAGATCGTCTTTACCTGAGAACCATATTCCTAGAACAAAACGACACCAAAGCGTGCTTATGGCCGCAAACCGAGCGGCACTTTTTAGGCAGTTTCGCTCTATGGCCCCATACTCGGTTTAGTCTACGCGCCTCTATAGAGTCTATTTATCTGCCAGGAAAACGTTTGAGAGGCTCAACTTCGCCAACAAAAGTTTCGTTACCGCCTCCAAAACTTAATCAGAGGCTCAAGAAGATGGTCAATTGACGCAATAGAGCTGTCATCCTGAACAATACTCGTAGGTCGAACGAAACTACTACTGAAGGTCGACGAAAACCTTGTTTGCTTCCTAGTCTCTATTCTTGGATTGGCATGCTTAACCCCGTTTGCCACGCGTTTGAAAAGATCAAGTTTTTCGATCATATTTGGGTGCTTCGAGTATAGATCGAAGAACCTTTTTCTATGAAATTTCTGTCCGGTAACCTATTCGTACTAGTAGTACGTCATAACGATAGCACAAACGGCAGCGCCAACATCAAAGTTGGTTTTAGAAAACGGTCAGTATTTTGCAATTCCGGCTTCGTCAAAAAAAGATCTGGTAACCTAGCTTTGGATTCTGGCACGCCCGCTTCTTAAAGCTCCTCAGCAAGAATCGACAATATTCAGGACGCTTTATCTCTAGTCACGCTGCAAAGATCTCTAACTGCGTGTGACGTCCACCGGGGTGCCGTTCGAAGTAAAGGGCATGGCCTACGGTAACTACGGCGGCACCAAGGTTTCAACTATTGACGTTGCAGATATCCACTAAGCGATTGTGTTAAGGTTCCAACACAAAGCCGTCGTTGATTTCGACAGAGCTGCACTCGCGGCGAATGTCTGCTTGGTGGCCTGGGTAAGGGGCAACAAGTCCCAAGGGCTGCATTTGCAGCAAATGACTGATATGAAAGGTCGCACATCAAAAACGGTTGATTTAGATAGATATGAGCTATCGACGGCCATTAATAGGGAACGAATAGTGCGTGCCCGTTGCCTTGCCGCCTTTGGCCGGTCAGTGGATGCTGCGCAAGCAGTTGTCCTAGTTTTTAACCTGTGCACCGTTTCATCGTCGCGGCTGTCAGTTGATTGGAAGGTGGCGAAGAAGTGGCATGGCATGTCGAATAACACAGCTCGTTTTCCACTTCACCCAACCCTCTTTCAAAATGTAGAGGCTTTGCCCCCAGCCTCAGATCACACTCAAGGCAGCACCTACATCCAACAGCCCTGGGCCTGTCGCGCCATCGCGCCCGGGAGCGGCCTGTTTGCCGCCCATATTTGCGTTGCTTGCCGGGTTAGCGGTGCCTGCAACAATATCCCGGCTGCTTTGATCAAAGGCTTGCTTGAGATCGCTGGTCGTGAGACCGGGGTTCTTTTCCAACAATAAAGCAATCGCGCCAGCCAGTTGCGGCGCCGCGGCAGATGTCCCGCTGATCACTGCCCAGCCATCATTGATACCGGTGCCGTCGTTGTTCTGGCGGTCAATCTCACAGCCGGGTTGCAAAGGCAGCATAATGTATTTCGCCCCATTGTTCGCCAACCCCACCAGACCACAGACATCGGGTACCGCGCGCCCGGGATAGATGGCGGAGTCAAAAGCGCTGGCATAGTCGGAGGCTTGCATCGCACCATCCTGAGCCACAAAAACACCACCGGCCGATATCACCTCGGGCATCATGCCCGGAAAGGCGACATGCCCGTTGCCAGCTGAAAAGACGATGATCGTACCTGCTGCTGTGATCGCTTGAATTTCAGCCTCTAGCGCTTTGAGATTGTTGGGTAGCGACGTCAGGTGCGTGTTGCTTGTCCGAGCGCCGGTCAATGGGTTAACTGGACACATGTCGTACCCCAGACTGACCGAAATGATGTGCGGGTTATGCTGCATCGCGGTTTGCAGCCCTTCGAGGATGGTCGCACCATTTGCTGGGAAGTTCTCATTGTCGAGCTTGACGCCAGTGAACTCACATTGCGGGGCTAGCGCCAGGACGTTGGCAGATTCCGCTGTGCCATGCCCGTTGCCATCCAGATCGATATCTGTTGCACCCGGTGCCAGCACGGTTTGGGTATTGTACCCATGTTCAGTGAAATAGGCGTGGTCCATGGCAAAGCCGCTGTCGATCATCGCAACACGCACACCTTTGCCCGTCAGCCCCTGACGCTGCGCAGCGTCCGCATTCAACAGCATAGTCAGGTCACCCGGCACGCGCAGATGGTGATACCCAACCGTGGGCGGTAGGCCAGAGGTTGTGCCGGGAAAAATCGTGTTCATGTAGATATGTGGCCATTGGATGTAAGCGTCGTCGATCATCTCACTGAGCGTCGCGTCAGGGTTCCACGATGCGTCGTCTCCGGGGAAGTAGAAGGCGTTCGACTGGCATTTTTGCCCGTCAGAAAAGGGCAGTTCATGGCGCGAAAGCTTGGTACCAAAGATTGCCTCATATTGCTTGCGCGTGCATCTTGCAGTGATCGACATCTTCCCGGCTCCTGTGACCTCGAAGCCCATCTTTTTCAGTTGCTCGATGGTCTTTTTGACATGGGCTTCATCCGGGCGCATGTCGCTCAGTGCTGCTGGAGTCATCGCGCCGGAAAACCGTACAGGTCCGACGTTGCTGCCCGCGCCGGGAAGGGTAATGGCGACGCGGACCGTGTCGGACGCCTTGCGACGTGTGTGTCTTTGGGAACGTGATTTGTTCATGAAAATTTCTCCTTGCAATAAAGCAGGGAAAATACCCTGCGGTGGTCAGTTAAAAGGCGGGCAGTTCCGGAATGCTAGAGCCCGCCGGTCATGCGCCGTGCCGGTGGCGCGATCGAAAGCGCGTCAACATAAGGGGCGATGGCGTCAGGTGGGGTGACTTTGATGTCGGGGCCGATGCCGCCGCCAATCGCGTCAGCCGGTCGCGAATCTTGGTTCAGGT
The DNA here is from genome assembly GCF_056541705.1 of Ruegeria sp. AG1. Lineage (NCBI taxonomy): Bacteria > Pseudomonadati > Pseudomonadota > Alphaproteobacteria > Rhodobacterales > Roseobacteraceae > Ruegeria > Ruegeria sp. AG1. The sequence goes on from NZ_JBQFYU010000003.1 coordinate 273,485, forward strand.
TAGTTAGATCCGTACCGAAAACCACATCAAACGCCGCCGCAGATGCGACATAGGATAGGGTTGTAAGGCCCCCTCCGGTCAGCGCGATGTCATGATCTGCGAAATAAGCGGTGATCGCTTCGCGCGCAGCCTCGGTTCGACCTTCCGAGGTCAAGGTCACGGCGAATTTTATATCCATAACCGTGATCCTTGTTTCATGCTACAACCCTTAGTCGGCGTATTTGATGCAGACCAGCGCGCACTGCGCGCAAAGGCAAACGGAACCCAAACGCCGGTTTTTGTGGAGCTTCGACCCGTTCGGCCCAAATCCACAACGCAGCGACTAACATCCACACCGGGCTTTGGCCGGAGACGACCATGGCGACGACCATCAAGGGCGCACAGCTTGCCACGCACCAAAGGCTGTAAGCTGTGCCAAAACTTACAGACCGGCCAATAGGTGTTTGACCATAGCGGGAGAGCGGTGGGCGGGCGTGGCAGGCGTTTAACGTCTTTTGCTTCCAGTGGGTCACCTGCCATGCCAAAGTCAGCGTCAACGCCAGCGCTCCTGCGACCATGGGTGACGGAGTGACCACTATGATCAGAATTGCAACAATGACAAGAGCGACACCTGACAGCATCCAAACGCCTAGATAGCCCAACAAAAATCCCGCTGTGGCACGTGTTTGATCGCGGCTAAGGCTTCGGGTGCGTATGTGGTTCAGGGCAGGCCCAGCCAAAGGCAACATCATTGCCACCACCATCAAAACCCAGCTAGCTGCCAAATGCTCAGGCGGTATCCAAGACAACGAATAGGACACTTCCGCACTGCTGGGCAGACCAGTGATTAATGCCCCAGTGCACATAACCGGTAGCAACCCAAGAGGCCCGCTGCTGGCCAGGATCACACCCCAAGCCAGGGTCGCAAGGCTCCAGTGGAAAGGTACGGTTGGTGTCATTGGCTTTGACGGTAGAGACTGATATTGCCAATCTCTACCCCGGCTCCGACTGGAACGTCGCCTGCGGGCACAAGATCAACGCTCAATTCATTCACGCCCAATGCGCCTTCCAGATGTAGTCGGTCGACAATGTCAGTGATCTCGAGTACGTGAGTGATCCCGTTGCCCGCGTGGAGATCTTCGGGATCGCTAGCCAGCGCGCTGCCAAACAGCGATACGGTGCCTGCAAGATTCTCAGGTGCATCCGTGGGATCCATTCCTTCGGCCAGACCGACATAGACCTTGAATACCACCGCATCCGATTTTGATCGTACATTTTCTAGGTTTAGAAACACTCGATCTGGAAGACTGGGTGTTTCCACTGAGCCTGTTAAAGTCGAGGTCAATCGCGTCATCGAAGGCGTATCCAGCATGACGCCGCTGCGCTGAGTCGTGGTGCCAGCAAACGTCACTTTGGCAGACCCTGAACCGATCATCTCGACTGTTTTTTCACTTGAGTTCGAGGTCATCGTCAAAGCTCCTGTCATTGCGACCGCTGTGGCGTCGAGCCCAAGACGCGCCACCCGGTCCGACAACGTGTCCGCAGGTATATCGGGGCCAGGTGTCAGATCATCGTACTCGTACTGTAAGTCCACAAGGCTAACCATCTCGCCCGGCGCAAAGGTCCATTGCGTCCCATCTGGCCGCGGCATCGCAAAGGCGCGGTCACCCTGTGCGGCGGGTCCATCGTTCCAGTTCGCTCCACTGGGATTGCGCCAATCGTTTGGGTTGATCTGAGGTTTGCCAGGTGGAAAGCTGTTCCAGCTTTCCCACAAGCGGTCGATGTTGCAATGGTGCAGCCAAAAGATCGGGTCCAAAGCCGCCGTGCGCGGATCGCTCATCAAGCCTGGGATAGGAATTTCGTGGTTTGGCGGCGGAAGTGGGAGGAAGTCTGTTGGGCTTTGCGCACCGATGCGTACGTGTACAGTGTTGTGGGGTTGCCATTCTGCCCCACCATTTTCGCCGCCCGACCAATTGAAAGACGTCGGTGGCCCTCCAAACCCAGTACTTCCGCCATTACCGGGGCCAGAAAATTCACGATCTGACATGGGGTTCAAGCTTATCTCGGTTGCAGGTTCATACATTGGGTCCAAGGCCATCGGCCCCCAACGTTGCGGCACAAACAAGGGATTGTCATCCGCGCCATCAGGCCATGCGGGAGAGCGAAAGGCCGGGGGGATCTGACCGCGCCCTACTTCCAGATAGTTCCAATAAGGTAGGGCCCAAGTGTCGTGGGGGCCGCCCAAAACCTGAATCTCGTTTCGTATCATCTGTTCGAGCGCCAACAGGTAGCCGCGATGCCAAGGAAGAAAGAACCAGCTTTGGTGCTGACACTGGTTGATATAGGTGTCGATGTCGGCCTGGGTTGGTTCTGCTTCACCTGCGCTAGTGATGCCCTGAATGTCCCACAACACCCGCAAATAGCCGTGAATGGCACCGTAGAATTTCCATGATGTGATATCGTCCAGTGGGCGGGCCTGCATTGCTTTGATCCCGCGTGCATACCACAGAACCGGGTCGGCCCAATCATCTGCTATTTCATAGACATTTTGGCGCGTGAACATGGTCTATCTCCCTAAAATAAATGTCAAAAATAGATCCCGCGTATGCGATGGCGGCGGAAATAGTCTCTGTGAAACCAGCTGTTGCTTGACCGCCGGAACGTGCTTCTGAGAGAATGACCAAACTGATGCTCGTGTCGACTTGATCCACGCCAACAGGCCAATCAGTAGTGATTTACTCGAGGTTTTCATAAACCAATGCTTCACTCCCGGTGTCGACACACCCCATCCGCGACGCATGGGCAAGGTGCCCGTCGTCACCATGCCATTGAGGCCCAATTCCCACACCTCACCGCCAAGAGTGCCGGTCAATTCGAGGTCACAAACGTTGAACTCAAGCGTACCGAGGCCAACAGCGAGATTGCCAAAAGGAACGGCAGGGTACGGATTGTTCAAAAGGCTGCGGAAACTCCACATCCCCGAAATATCATTGGTCATAGCGCTCTCGATCAAAATGGATTATGGAAGTACGCCAATCGGCGGGCCGCAAATGCGCGGCTCAAAATAAAACGCCAAGGATTATAGCGGATTTTTCTGTTTTAGCAACTTTAGGTTCTTCTGTTTCAAGAGTGAAGTGGGTGTGTTTTTGACCGTTTTTACCCACTGCTCACCAGAGTCTGTTCGCCGCTCGCAATTACGCAAATTCTTAGATCAAATGCATGGGCGATTAGTGAATACGAGAACAAATCTGAATATAGAGCCTGCTTATTGGGCTACGAAAAGTGTTGTGTGACACCAGTTCCTGACTAGGAATAGTGTGGGTGAAAATGCCATTTCAGCGAGCTCGCACCGCCGTAGGCGAGTTCTATGAAACTAAAGGAAGAACCAGAGACGACATGGCCCTCGCTCTTTGGGTGCTGGAAAAAGGGTCTGGACCGCGGCTTCAATCCTCTTCGGAGACGAAGCGTTTTGCAGTTGAGCCGGAAGGTTGGTTGCTGACACTAAATGCTTACTTTGAAACCAAGTTCCCAAACTGCAGCGAAGACCCGTTTCGTTCAAACAAATGAGTTGCTCGGCGAAAGCGCTGATTCGGTTTCGCGCAAGTCCTAGAAAATAGTTCACTGGGTTGGAGATCGCACTTTCCTGCTGACTGAATTTAGATTCTTCAAATTATCTTTGAGGTCTATGGCCGTGGTGCTAGCATGTGTTATGGACGTATAGACATCCAGTGACTTAGCATGAAGCGAGCATTTTTTGTCATGCTTGGCATGAGAGAGCAGATTCCCATTGAGACGTTGAGTTCTTTCGTGCAGCTGGCGTGAGCCGCTGATGCTACTTTGATCGACCCGGTTATGCCCGACCCAATACTGGCAAAACGCATGAACAAAACTCGCCTTGGTCAAAACGGACAGTAGGAACAGTTTAATTGAGCTTCGACGTATTACTACGGAAGCTGACCGCATAGGCAACGAGACAGTTTTTCGAATGTTTCAAGGTGCACTTTGCAGAAGGGTCGATTTGAGAACAGGTGTAGACCTGGATCCAAGATCTGTTACTTTGCAACCCTTGGACACGCGTTCCGCGTAAGGTTTTCCAAACTTGTATTGCGCTGTGGGCTACCACATTGTTTGATTTGGCCTTCATGCTATCGGGGCTCTTTGACTACGGCCTGAGATTCAAAGTTGTTTCCTCCATTGTCGGTGCTTTGGCGTCAATCTTTGTTTCAAAGGCGCTGATCAAACACTTTTTTGACGTGGTCCGCTATGCCAAAGCCATACCGTCCAACTTAGCTAAACGACACGACTTTAGGCAGTGCGATGTGGATTTTCTGGACGGGCTTATTCAGTCGAAAGAGCATGACCGAATTGCTATTGTGCCTCATTCATTGGGAACAATCGTTGTCTACGATCACCTTTAAATGCTGCACGCAAAGTTCAACCCTGTTTAGCGCAAGGAACTGTACGGACAACTTGAACGCGACCGTCTGGAGCAAATGTTACGCGAAGGGCTTAGAAACAAAACACTGGTTAGCGACGCCAATCAGGCGCGAAAAGCGAAAACTTTGGCAGAGGCAAAGAAGCAAGGAACTTCCTGGAACAAAACGGACCTTGTGAATCTTGGATCACTTCTGACCAATGCAGAGTTTTTGGTGGCTGAAAGCCACGAGGCTCTCCGGCTCCGCCAAACACGACGGGCCCCGCCGACCTGCCCACATACATTGGAATATGATGGAGTAATCAAGCTGCATTTTCTGAGTCACTCGAATGAAGACGGTCGCAGATCTATTGACCGGCGCACTCCACATTACGCCGCGCTGTTTGCGTTAACGTGGTAGACTAATCTTTTTTCCGACGAAAAACACATTCTGGCCCGGGATTTGAACTCGGGTCCAATTGGGTCTACTTTTGGGCTTGAAAAGGCTGGCGCGACTATCACAGGTATACTTGACTTCGCGGTTCTACCCAAGTTCGTGCCGGACGGACAGGTAGTCCCGGAGCGCAAGCGTTCGTTCGTTTCATACCACAATTACCGGGCGTTGAAAAAAGACAGCGAGACCGAAGCTGTCGACATGCCACATTATATGGGTAGGTTGCGGGAAGCACTGCAGATTTTACAAAAAGACGCCTAAATGCGGTCTATTGATCGATCATAGATTCTGGCGCTAAGGACTCTGTTTTCGAAACGTACCAACCAGGCAAGAGAGAAGGAGCGCAAGTCAGTCAAGTTGAGCCTGCCCAAGGGTTGAACACGGTGCCCGCCTTCGACCGAATGGTTGGATGAGAGTTTCGAAATTCGATCCGAGATTGCGGAAATGGTTCACAAGTGCTGCGCTTTTTGTGAAAGCCCCACTCAAATTGATACGGAATATAGTATTGGCCTCGTCGGGCGTCGCCGCTCTCTGGCGTCGGCCGAAGATGAGCGGGGGCAATACCACGCTGACCGCTTGGATATGGTCGGTCTGCGAGTTGGAAAACCTACTTTGGATTTGCAGCGACTGTCCGCCGTTGAAGCGTGCCCCGTTTTTTGTAGAAAATCGTATTGGAAATGCGTTCGACAACGTTGGCGCCCTGCGCGATGTTGAAGATGAAAAAGTGATGGACCCTTGCTATGACGACCCATGGGAGCATCTTAGCCTTGTTGCAACTGGTGACGTGGTGCCGGTTTCCGCACTGGGTCAGGCAGCGGCTTCTATACTGTAGTTGGATCGGCTGAGTAAAAGAGGAGACGGTAGAAAGCAATTGAGTCTTATAGACAACGCTTGAGAAAGCTGTCTCTGGCGCCAGATGGGCGAAAACGTGTTGTCGCGCGCTTTTTCGATCCGAAGATACTACCTGTCATGCTGGCGCTGCCAATAGTACCCTTACGAACCTGGCGAAAATACTTAGGATTGGTGTTTTTAGGATCGAATTATTTTTCAAAACGTTTGAACAAAGTGGAACCCGAATGTTTTAGTTCCATGTTGCGGTGCTTTCTTGAAGCAACAGATCAATCTTCCGCCGCAATCCTACCGAAGGGTGGGTTTGGTGGGCGATACTCCGAAGCATTCATGCCGCAGTGGGGCTAATCTCGCTCTCAGCGAGCGACTATGTCTTACTTGAATACGGCGCTGAAAATTCAGACGGCGGTTATCGGCTGAAATACGCACGATGGCCGCTTGGTTCGACGTTCGTAAGGTTTATTCAGCGTGGGCTTAGCAGTCGCAGCGGATATCTACTCTGAGGGCTGCGTTGTAGCATCCACCTGGTCAAGCAAATGGCAGCTATGGGCCGAAAGGAATTGAAAGGCTTTCGTGAGACTTCAACGTCGCGACTAAAATTTCAAAAACTAACTGAAGCTTATAGGCTATGAGAGCAGTAACTGAAGTCCTAAGTTGCGTTCATTAAAATCGGGTTAGCGCCTTGTTAATTCCGGGGACTAGGCATTGCAAGATAGCCACCCACAGACCACCTCACTCGGTAACTCATTTCGTAAATTGAGAGGCGATCAATATGAAGAAGGTAGTGCTGGCCAGCATATTTGGTAGTTCATTGCTTCTGGCGGCATGCGGAGCGCCAACAACACCAACTCAGGCTCAAGCGCAAAACGATGCTCGTTGTACGGCGGGTATACTGGGCGGTGCCGCACTTGGCGGAGTGGTCGGGAACCGGTTCGGTGGTGGAACGGGTAAGACCATTTCTACGGCGGCTGGAGCCGGCCTTGGGATGTATGCTGGTCAATCTGCCTGTCAACAATGACGTTCAATATGAGGTATCGTCCGCAAAATGAATGCTCTCCCGAAAAGCAAGTTCTCAACTTCGGCGAATATTTCTTGGAACAGCCAGCCTTGCTGCGTCCAATTCGAACACTCGATGCCTAGAGTGAGCTGAGGAACGGTTGGTGCAGGGTCCTTGCGCCACCTATGTGTCGCCTAGCAATTTACCCATCGAGCCCGGATTTCTAACCGTACTACCGGGAATAAGCCGAAATCCGACATCCGTCGTGGACTTGGCTGGTTCGCCGTTGATTTGGGCCAGTACCAATTCCGCAGCGATCTGGCCGATTTTTAGGTGGGGTACTGCAATCGAAGTCAGCCGATAAGGTTGAATCGCTGAAATTGGCAAGTCGCCCCATCCGGCAATCCCAATGTCGTTCGGGACGCTCAATCCGATTTTTTGAGCATAGTGAAGCCCGCCAATCGCCATATTGTCATTCTGGTAGAAAACAACTTCGATATCGCGGTGGGAGGCAAGCAGCTGCTCGGTGCCGTAAAATCCGGTATAGAAGCCAGGGGTGTCCTTCAACAGCAGTTGCTTTTCCAGCCGCCCGTTTGCATCCTCGATGGCCTTGGAAAAGCCGTTGAGGCGTGCGGTTGCGGCATTTGCCACGTCATGCGAAGTGCCGACATAACCGAATTTTTGATACTCCATTCCCGCCAGATAGCGACCCATGCTATAGCCGCTGTCAAAGTGGTTCAGCCCCACACACATGTCCAACGGGCTTGAATTGAAATCCCAGATTTCGACCAGCGGGATACCTGCACCACGCAGCATTTGGATGGCTTTTTGGCTGTGCGAGCGACCGGTAATTATCAGCCCGGCAGGTTGCCAGGACAGCACGGTCTCGATCCATTTTTCCTCATGGTCGATTTCGTGCTCGGTGAGGCCGAGTACAGTCTGATGCCCAAACGCACCGAGTTTTCGGTCGATGCCTTCCAGAACCTGCGCGAAGATTTCGTTGCCCAGTTCAGGGATGCTGACCCCGACGAACGTAGACTTTTTGTCACCCGCGAAAACGGTCGCCAAGCGATTCGGCAGGTAGCCCAACCTGTCCACTTCGGCCATGACCTTGGCGCGCGTTTTTTCCGAAAACCCACCTTCATCGCGCAGGACTCGGCTGGCTGTCATCTTCGACACGCCCGCAGCCTTTGCCACCTCAGCAAGGCTTACTTTATTGTTTTTGCTTGATTTTTCAGTTTCACTGCTCATTTACGTTACGGGTAACTCTTTTTTATTGACAATAGCCGGGTCTGCGCGAATGCTAGCGTAACGTTACGGGTAACTCAATACGATGTTGAGGAGCATCAGGGTCACCCAGGTCCAGGAGGAGACTGCCGTGCCCGGCACTGCACAAAACAATCTGTTCTTTGACGGGATAAAGAAGCATTTTGGAGGCACCTATGCGTTGCGCGACGTGTCTCTGAATGTCGAGCGCGGTGAGATTGTCGCGCTGCTGGGCGAAAACGGCGCGGGCAAATCGACCCTCATCAAAATCCTTGGCGGCATTCACAAAGCAGATGAAGGGCGGGTTCTGATCAACGGTGAGCCCTACGAACATCGCCCGGGTGGGTTTGGTGAGCGCCAGTCCGTTGCCTTTATCCACCAGGATCTTGGCATGATCGAATGGATGACCGTGGCCGAGAACATTGCGCTGGCTCTGGGCTATTCCCGAAAAAGCGGTTTGATTAATTGGAAATCCGTAGAGAGCTTTGCGCAAGATGCGCTGGACAAGGTGGGGTGCGAATTCGACCCGACCACACGGGTCCAGGATTTGTCGCGGACCGAGAAGTCTCTGGTCGCGATTGCCCGTGCTTTGGCCGTGGATTGTGACTATCTGGTGCTGGATGAACCAACCGCATCGCTACCAGCGGATGAGGTCGAGCGGCTGTTCGAAGCGTTGCGCCCCCTGAAGGAACAAGGCGTCGGCATGATCTACGTGTCGCATCGGCTGGATGAGATTTTCCAGATCGCCGACCGGGTTGCCGTGCTGCGAGACGGCGAGATGGTTGGCCTTCGCAGCATCGACCACACCACACCCGAAGAACTGGTTTACATGATCGTCGGTCGCAAGACTCGGCAGGTGATGAAACCAGACACACCTCCGGGTGCAACGCTGCTTGAGGTGTCTGGCCTGAACATAGAAGCAGCGCATAACGTCAGTTTCAAGTTGCAGACGAATGAAATCGTCGGGCTTGTCGGGCTGCGCGGGGCAGGTCATGAAAATGTCTCTCGTGCGCTGTTCGGGTCGGAAGGGTTTAGTGGCCAGATAACCCTGCATGGTGCAACGCCTGATCTGAGCTCTCCGCAGACCGCGATGGCGTCTGGGATCGGCTTGGTGGCGCGGGACAGAACCGAGGAATCGGTCGCCATGTCACTGACCATCCGCGAGAACACGTTCCTGAATCCGGCAGCAATCGGGCGGTCATTGCTATCGTTCATGGGTCACAGGGCCGAGACAGAGAGCGCCGCGCGGATCGGTGCCGATGTGGCCTTGTCTCCCAATGATCAGAGCATGACGATTGAGAGCCTGTCGGGCGGGAACCAACAAAAAGTTGTCATCGGGCGTTGGCTTGAAACCAAACGCAAGCTGTTGATCTGCGAAGACCCGACCGCGGGTGTCGATGTTGGGGCCAAAGCGGAAATCTACGCGCTCTTGAATCGCGCGATGGAAGACGGCGTTGGCATCATCGTCGTTTCAACCGACTTCGAAGAAGTCGCCGCCATCTGCCACCGCGCCATTGTCTTCAGCCAAGGTCAGATCGTGCGCGAATTGACCGGTACCGAACTGACCACTGAAAACCTGATACAGGCTGCCTCGGCCTCGAACGCCGTGGCAAGTTAAGGAAAACGACTATGCAATCGCTTGAATCCAATGCGCTGGAACCGACCAAGGCCGAGCTGAAAGATGCCTCGTTGAAAACCCGAATGCTCAGGTTCTTACCGGTTTATGGGCTGGTTCTGCTGACAGGTTTTCTGATCATCCTGTTTTCGATCCTTCTGCCGAACACCTTCCCGACGCTTTTGAATCTGCGGGCGATTATCTCGGACAAGGCGATCATCGCACTTCTGTCGCTGGGGGCGATGATCCCGATGGCGGCAGGTCGCATCGATCTAACCGTGGGATACGGCATCGTGCTATGGCATATCCTTGCGATCTCGCTACAGACAATGTTCGGCATTCCTTGGCCGATTGCGGTGGCCATCGTTCTGTCGCTGGGTCTGCTGACCGGATTCCTGAACGGATTGCTGGTAGAGGTTGCCAAGATCGACAGCTTCATTGCCACCCTGGGCACAGGCACAGTGCTCTATGCGCTGGCGCTGTGGCACACAGGCGGACGTCAGATGGTCGGCGCCTTGCCGGAGAGTTTCTATGCCATCAACGGCACCTTTGTATTCGGTCTGCCGATCACCGGGTTCTACGTGCTGGGGATCACGGTCGCGATGTGGCTGATCTTGGAATACACGCCCATCGGTCGGTACCTCTACGCGATTGGCGCCAATCAGCGGGCCGCTCAGCTGAACGGTATTCCGACGCGGAAATTCGTCATTGGTGCCTTCATGTCATCGGGGCTGATCACCGCCTTTGCCGGGGTGCTCTTGGCGTCGAAACTGCGGATCGGGCAAGCCTCGGTCGGTCTTGAATTCCTGTTACCTGCTTTGGTTGGGGCCTTTCTTGGGTCCACCACCATCAAGCCGGGACGCGTGAATGTTTGGGGAACAGTCGTGGGTGTCGCGATCCTGGCTGTTGGTATCTCGGGCATTCAGCAATTCGGTGGATCCTTCTGGGTCGAGCCGATGTTCAACGGTGTCACGCTGCTGATTGCAATCGGTATCGCCGGTTACGCTCAGCGTCGCAAAGGCGCCAAAAAGTAAACAGCATAAGGGAGGAGATTATGCTGAAACGGACTTTCATGGCGGTATCCGCTGCCGCGCTGCTGACAGGTTTGGGGTTTCCGGTAACGGCTGAGACCGCGTTCGACGGGCCAACCAGTGGACCGACAGCTGCTGAAGGCAAATCCATTGTCGTCGTCGCGGGCGATCTGAAAAATGGTGGCATTCTTGGGGTGACCAATGGTGTTGAGGAAGCAGTCGGAACAATTGGTTGGGACGTGCGGGTACTGGATGGAGCCGGGTCCATTCAAGGCCGGACCGGAGCAATCGGGCAGGCACTGGCCCTCCAACCGGACGGGATCATCATCAACGGTTTTGACGCGGTGGAACAACAGGCCGCTCTGGAAGGCGTGGTAAGCGCGGGCATTCCGATGGTGGCCTGGCATTCCGGTCCAAAGATCGGATGTGACGCACCCGGGGGCATCTTTGCCAATGTCTCGACCGACGCCATGACGGTGTCCGAAGTGGCTGCTGAATGGGCCATGGAAGATGGCGGCGACGGGGTGGGGGCGATCATCTTCACCGACTCGACCTATCAGATTGCCATCGACAAGGCGGACCGCATCAAGGAAACCATCGAAGCTGCGGGCGGTACGGTGCTGGAATATGTCGACACGCCAATCGCCGATACCTCGGCCCGGATGGGACCACTGACCACAAGCTTGTTGCAGAAATACGGCAACCAGTGGACCCACGCGCTTGCGATCAACGATCTGTATTTTGACTTCATGGGGCCTGCATTGGCGGCGGCGGGTATCTCGTCCGACGACGGGCCTCAGGCGGGGTCAGCGGGCGACGGTTCCGAGGCCGCATTTCAGCGGATCCGCAGCGGCAACTACCAGACAATTACCGTGGCCGAGCCACTCAACCTGCAAGGCTGGCAACTGGTGGACGAGTTGAACCGCGCCATTCAGGGCGAGGGGTGCTCGGGCTATGTCACGTCGCCCGCACTGGTGACCGAAGAAGGTCTGGCCAAACTGGGCGACAGCAACCAGTTCGACCCTGACAGCCCCTATCGCGAAGCCTACGCAAAGATCTGGGGCAAGTAACCGATCCGGTGGTCCTTACCTGAATTGGCAAGGGCCCCGCTCGAAAAGATGACACAGCGCAGAGCCAGCTCAGCGGTCTTTCGACCGCCATGGCGGAGCTTTGCGCAAAGGAGGAAACCATGAGCGAACAGCCATTGGTTCAAATGCTGGGAATAACCAAACGCTTCGGCGGGTTGACCGCGCTGCAGGATGTCGATCTGACGGCCTATGCGGGTGAAGTGCTCGCCATCGTCGGGGACAACGGGGCCGGTAAATCCACCCTGATCAAAATCCTGACCGGAGTATATCAACCCACCGAAGGCCACATCCTGATGGATGGAAAACCGTTGGAGATGGCCAGCCATTCTGACGCAATCGCAAACGGGATTGATGCGGTTTACCAGACCCTCGCGCTGGCCGACCATCTTTCCCCTGCTGCGAATATGTTTCTGGGCAACGAGTTGACCAAGAACGTTTTCGGCGTTCCGTTTCTGGACAACAAACGCATGAAATCTGAGGCCGCCCGGGTTCTGGAAGAACGTCTGGGTGTCCGGCTGCGGTCGATGGATGTGATGACGGAAAGCCTGTCAGGCGGGCAACGTCAGGCGGTCGCGATCTCGCGCGCGGTTTATCACGAAGACCTGCGCTTGCTGGTGATGGACGAACCCACTGCCGCACTTGGGCCACAGGAAACGGCACGGACGCTGAAGCTGATCAAGGCGCTGCGTGAACAGGGCCTAGCTGTGATCCTTATTTCGCACTCATTGGATGACGTATTCGAAGTAGCCGACCGCGTTCATGTGCAACGCCGGGGCCGCGCCGTTGGCGTTGTCAAAACTGCGGAAAGTTCCGTTCAAGACGTTCTGGGCCTGATTGTTGGCGCCCAGGATGCAGCTGCGTGAAGGAGAACGATATGTCCGCGGCGATGACAAACACTGAACAAAGAACCATCATGGACCGATTGGAGCCCTATCTGGCTTTTATCGGGCCGATGGTGATGATCCTGGCCATTCTCATCTTCATGGGGATTGCGGAACCGGCCCGGTATTTCCGCCTGACCAACCTCAATCTGATCCTGTTGGATGCTGCGCTCTACATGCCGATGGCGATGGCGATGACCTTTGTCATCACCCAGCGCGGGATTGACCTGTCGATTGGCTCGATTGCAGCCCTCTCTGCTATTCTCATGGCCTTTCTGGTCAAGCAGTATGGGTTCCCGGCCTGGGTGGCCGTACCGCTGGCGATTGTCCTTGGTGCGATCATGGGATTGATCAACGGTCTGGTTATTACCCGCTTCAAAGTGCCGGACCTGATCGGAACACTGGCAATGGACCTTGTTTATCGCGGCCTGGCGCTGGTGATTGCAAAAGGTTTGGTACTCGCGCGGTTCCCTGACCTGATCACCGAAATCGGACGGGGTCAGATTCCGGGTTTCATTCCGGTGCCTGTGGTGCTGGGCTTGATCACAATGGCGATTGGCTATGTCGTGCTGACACGCACTTATTTCGGGCGCTACACGATTGCTATTGGCTCGAACCCGGAAGCGAGTGAAATGACCGGCGTGGCAGTCGATCGGCACAAGATCTATGCCTATGTGCTGATGGGTGCCGCTGCCGCGATGGCCGGTGTCATGCTGACCGGAAAACTGAACGCCATTCAGGCGACCTCGGCCCCGTATTTCAACCTGCACGTCATTGCGGCGGTTGTCGTGGGCGGCACGTCCCTGTTCGGTGGGCGCGCTTCGATGCTGGGCTCTCTGGCCGGTGTGTTGCTGCTGTCGATGATGATCAACGCACTGGTGACTCTGCGGATAGAGTTCTTTTGGCAATCCGTCGCCTCGGGCGTGGTGATCGTCAGCTCGGTCGCGCTCTACACCTGGATGCAAAAGAAAGACCGTGACGGGGCGCAGGGCCTTCTGGCGGGTCTGCGCAGCAAAGAGGCGCAAAAACTGATCCGCTTCTCGGCCGCTCTGATCGGCGCATTAATCCTGTTGCTTGCCCTAGGGGCGGGACTGGCAACCGAGCCTACGCCAAGCGGCTAAGGCAAACAAAAGTGGTGCGCCCGGAGGTAGGAGTCCTGGCGCACCTGCAAGGCCCCACAATGTTCGCGAAAGGGAGGACTTACCGTGAAACAATTGAACAAAGCACTACTGACGACAAGCGCATTTTGCCTTTGTGCCACTGCAGCCTTTGCTGATGGGCACGGAAAGCTACCGCTTAAGGAACTGCCGGGTATCGAAGATCGGGACTACTGGGTCCCGGGCGAGGTTAACGCCGACGGCAAGTTGGAAGCCTTGCAGGCGATGACAGGGGCCGAAGCGGTCAAGTATGAAGGCACTCAGGATGCACCTTTGCAGATCGCACTGATCTATCCTTCTGCTGACACCTCCGACTTCTGGGCGCGCAACTATCTGGCGATGACCAAACGTCTGGACGAGTTGGGCATCGAGTATGAAACCACCGAATTCGCCAGCCGTCAGATCGAACACAGCCTGCAATCGACCTATGCCAATCAGGTGGTTCAAGATGCGGACCTGTATGACTTCGTGATCTTCGGCCCGTCGGAACTGGCCATTCAGGCTGACAATATCGACAAGATGGCCGGAAATGACGGGTTTGCAACCTTCGTCTGGGCCTTCCACACGCCGCCGAAAGAGCTGAAAAACCAGCCTGATGCGTGGTTCGACTTCAGCTCAGCCGCCGGTGCTCTGACCATGTGCGACTACATGCTGGAACGGCTGGGCAGTGACGTCACGATGGCGATGAACCGCGGAATTCCTGGCATTACCGACGACCAGCGGTCAGGTGATTTCAAGGCCTGCGTCGAAGAGAAAGGCAACTGGACCACCGTTTACGAACATTACGGTGAGTACCAGCGCGAAGGCGGCTTTGAGGGCACCAGCCTGATCCTGCAAGCCTATCCCGAAGCCACCATCATCCATAACGCCAACACCGCGATGGCCATGGGGTCGGTCGAAGCTCAGCTTGCGGTCGGCAAAGAGAAAGACGTGTTCTCGACCGGTTGGGGCGGCACCGGCCTTGAGCTGGACGCCATTCGCCGGGGCGAGCTGGACGCGACCCCGATGCGCATGGGTGACGATGTGGGCGCGGCGACAGCCGAAGCGATCAAGGCGCATATGGAAGGCCGGCAGGACGAACTGCCCTTTGTGTTCTTGGGCCGTATCACCGTCGCGCATGACCAGATGAGCGCTGAGGAGATTGATGCGCTGGAACAGGAAGCGTTCCGCTTCTCGGGCGTGGGCGCATTGGAGCGCTAAGAAACCCGCTTGTGGCTGGCCCTAGCGGGACCGGCCACAGGCAATTGAAATAACCAAAGACGGAGAGAGCCCGAATGGCGCAATCCATGATGTTGATTGAAAAATGCAGCCATTGCGTAAGCTGGTATGACATTGAAACCGGTGCCCGGCAGGGGCGGTTGGATCTGCCGCATTTCCCTCATGAATTCGTGGTCGATGACGAGTTTCACTATGCCTATGTCGGTCATTACGGCGTGCAGAATTCCGGTATTGCAGGCACCGATGGCCGGTCCGTGATCGTGATCGACATCCGCAAACAGGAAATCGTGCACAGCTACGATCTGGGTGAGCATGCCCGTCCGCACGGGATTGGGCTGGACGGGCAGGGGCGTCTTTACGTGCTGTCGGAATGGACAGGCCATCTGCTGGTCAAGGAAGACCCCCGTGCCTTCGATCAAGGCTGGGATCACATCACGCCCACTGGTGGCACCAAGTGTCATCTGTTTGCGCTGACCAGGGACGGACACACAGCGTATTCAATGAACCTGACTTCGGGCGATGTGACCGTGTTCAATCCCTATGATGCGTCGGTTTCGCCGATCCCAATCAAGACCGGAAAGAAACCTGAAGGGCGCTGTCTGCGGGAACAGGCACAGACGCTCTATACCTCGCAGCGAATCTCGAACACCGTCGCCGTGGTCAACACCAACACGCTTGAGATCGAGCGCACCTTTCCAACGCCAGATGACCCCTGCCGCATCTACTACGACGAGAAACGCAACCGGCTGGTGACGATGAACCATTTCGGGGGGTCGTTCTCGGTATTCGATGAAGCAACTGGCGAAATGTTACACGAACAAAAAACGCCCGCGAACCCGCTGGCGCTGTGCATCGATGATGAGGCTGCCTTTGCCTATATCGCTATCGATTGCGAACAGGTGCAGCGGTTCAACCTTGATACGTTCGAGGTGGTGCAGACCTTTGACACGGGCAAGGAACCGGACGTGATGGTCATCCTGCCTAACGGATTTTCGAAACACTGGGAGCACGCGGCATGACCAAGCCTCGTATCGCTATTGTGCCCGGCGACCCTTCGGGCATCGGCCCGGAACTGATCGCCAAACTGCTTCATCAGGAGGGCGTGCAGGAGGCCGCGAATATAGTGCTGGTGGGCGACAGCCACCTCTGGCAGCGCGGCGCGGAACAGGCTGAACTGGACGTGCCGCTGAACACAGTGACCGAGGTGGCAGATCAACCCGGGCTGACTCATCTTGAGCTCGACACCATCGCGCCCGAGGACGTGAAGATCGCCGAGGTCACCGTCGAGGGTGGCACCACATCTCTACGCTGTCTCGACAAAGCGATGGATCTGGCGATGGCGGGGCAGGTGGACGGCATCCTGTTCGGCCCGTTCAACAAGGCCGCAATGACCGCAGCCGGGCTGAATGCCGAGGACGAGCACCGCTACATGGCGCGCTACATGGGGCATACCGGCTATCACTCTGAACTCAACGTTCTGGATGAGCTGATGACGACCCGCGTGACCTCACATATCGGGTTGAAGGATGTGGCGGCCAATATCACTGAAGAGGGGATATTGAAGGCGGTCAATCTGGCCAATGACACCCTGCGCAAGGCCGGGGAAACCCGCCCCAATATCGCGGTGGCGGCGCTGAACCCGCATGCGGGGGACAATGGCAAGTTTGGCCGGGAAGAGATCGACATTTTGGAACCTGCCGTGCGGAAGGCGCAGCAAAAACAGTTGAATGTGACCGGCCCGTGGCCCTCGGACACAGTGTTCCTCAAGGCGCAGCGCGGCGAGGTCGATGCGGTTGTGACCATGTATCATGACCAGGGCCAGATCGCGATCAAGCTGATGGGGTTTGAACGCGGCGTGACCGTTGCGGGTGGCTTGCCCATTCCGGTCGCCACTCCGGCCCATGGCACTGCTTTTGATATCGCTGGACAGAACAAGGCCAATCCGGGCGCAACACGGCAGGCGTTTGATCTGCTGGTGCGCATGGCGAAAACGCATCGCGCTGAACGCAGTGCGGACTGAGGAGACCAAGATGACCAAAATCAAATCCGTGCGCACCCGCGTCTGGAACTGGACCGGGCCAACCGTGCCGCCGACTGGCAATTTCTGCACCAACGCCTCGGATGTGCTATACGAAAAGGGCGATGCGATGTCGTCCTTCCGGTTCCATCAATGGCTAACCTGTGAGGTTGAGACCGAAGACGGCACTATCGGCATTGGCAACGCTGCGTTGGCTCCTTCGGTGGTCAAGGCGGCCATTGACGAATGGTTTGCCCCGCTGGTGATCGGCGAAGACCCGTTCGACTATGCCTATCTGTGGGAAAAGATGTACCGCCGCAGCCATGCCTGGGGGCGCAAGGGGATCGGGATGACGGCGATCTCGGCCGTCGATCTGGGGATCTGGGATCTGATGGGCAAGCTGACGGGCAAACCGGTTTTCAAGCTGCTGGGCGGGCGCACGAAAGAAAAGATCCCCGTCTATTACTCAAAGCTCTATTCCGGCCCCATCGACGTGATGCAGGCCGAGGCTGCCGCGGCGCAAAAGAACGGCTATTCCGCTTATAAGATGCGCTTCGGTTGGGGCCCCAAAGATGGCATGGCCGGGATGCGCGAAAACCTCAAACGGGTCGAGGCCGTGCGCGAGGTCATCGGCTATGACGTTGACCTGATGCTGGAATGCTACATGGGCTGGAATCTCGACTACACAAAGCGGATGCTGCCGAAATTGGTTAAGTATGAACCCCGCTGGCTGGAGGAACCGGTGATCGCCGATGATGTCGAAGGCTACCGCGAGCTGAATGCGATGAACATCGTTCCGATCTCAGGCGGTGAGCATGAATTCTCGGTCATCGGCTGCAAGGACCTGATCGAGAAAAAGGCCGTTTCGGTTCTGCAATATGACACAAACCGGGTGGGCGGGATTACGGCAGCGCAGAAGATCAACGCAATTGCTGAGGCGTTCCAGGTGCCTGTAATCCCCCATGCGGGCCAGATGCACAATTACCACCTGACCATGGCCAACGCCAATTGCATGATCAGCGAGTACTTCCCCGTCTTTGATGTCGAGGTCGGAAATGAGCTTTTCTATTACATCTTCGAAGGTGACCCCGAGGCCGTTGATGGGTTCCTTGATCTGGATGACGATACGCCGGGTCTTGGGATCGAAATCACGGACAAACACCTCAAACACTTCCAGATTACGGAGTAAATCATGACCTACACCGGTATCTGGCCCGTTGCGCCAACACCGTTCAACGAGAACGGAACGCTTGATCTGGACGGGATGAAGCGCGTTCTTGATTGTCTGATCGATCAGGGCGCGGATGGGATCTGTGTTCTGGCGAATTTCTCGGAACAGTTCCTGATCTCGGACGCCGAGCGCGAGACTTTGACTCGGCTCAGCCTTGAGCACGTCTCAGGACGCGTTCCAATGATTGTCACGATCAGCCATTTTGCAACTCAGATCGCCGTGGAACGGGCGCAATTTGTCAAGGACTTGGGTGCGGACATCGTGATGATGATGCCGCCCTATCACGGGGCGCTTCTGAAGGGGAACGCGCAGCAGACCTTCGAGCAGTTTGCAGCCGTGGGCGAGGTCGGCATTCCGATCATGGTGCAGGATGCGCCTTTGTCGGGTGTCGACCTGCCGGTGCCTCTGCTGGTGCGCATGGCGCAAGAGATCGAGATGGTGAAACTGTTCAAGATCGAATGTCCTCGGGCGGCCAACAAGCTGCGGGCGCTGATTGCCGAAGGAGGCGACGCGATTGAGGCCCCTTTTGATGGCGAAGAGGGGATTACCTTGCTGGCCGATCTGGATGCGGGGGCCACAGGCTCGATGACCTCGGGTATGATCGTGGATCAGATCAAGCCGGTCATCACCCATCACCATGCAGGTCGCGTTGACGATGCTACCGCCGCCTATGGGCGCGTGGCGATGGTGATCAACCACGAAAACCGCCAATGCGGCTGGCAATCGTGCAAGGCGGCGATGGTCGAAGGCGGCGTGATCCGGTCCGAGTTCTGCCGTCACCCGATTGATCCGCTGCAACCGGCGATCCGAGACCGGTTGATCGACCTTTTGAAACCTTTGGACCCGATGGTCCTGAAGTGGGGAAAATAAGATGATCCTTGGACAAATCCTGATCGACGGCAAGTGGGTCGGCTCAGACAACCTGCGTGCTTCAGATGATCTGGAAGGGCAGAACTTCGCTCAGGCGTCAGCTGCTCAGGTCGACGAGGCCTGTCGCGCCGCCCGCCGTGACTTCCGTGCTTATGCGGGCAAGTCGCGGGCCGAACGGGCCACGTTCCTGCGCACGATTGCCGAGCAGATGGATGTTCTGGGACAGGAGATCACCCAGACAGGCATGGCTGAGACCGGCCTGCCCGAGGCGCGCCTGGTGGGCGAACGCGGACGTACCACCGGGCAATTGCGCATGTTCGCCGACCTAATCGAAGAGACTGGATATCTCGATATTCGCAAAGACGGCGCGCTTCCTGATCGGACGCCACTCCCCCGTCCTGATCTGCGCCTGACGCACAAAGCCTTAGGCCCGGTGGCCGTCTTTGGAGCGTCGAACTTCCCGCTCGCCTTTTCCACGGCGGGCGGGGACACCGCCTCGGCTTTGGCAGCTGGATGCCCGGTGATCGTCAAGGGCCACAGCGCCCATGCGGGTACAGCCGAATTGGTGGCTCAGGCCATCGCCAAGGCGATTGAACTCTGCGACATGCCCGTCGGCACGTTCCAGATCGTGCAGGGGTCAGGGCGCGAGGTCGGATCGGCCCTGGTGCAACATCCCGATATTCGGGCGGTTGGTTTCACCGGATCGCTGGCCGGGGGCAGGGCGCTTTATGATCTGTGTCACGCGCGCCCGCACCCGATCCCGTTTTACGGTGAACTTGGCTCGGTCAACCCGATGTTCTGTCTGCCCGCTGCTATGGACGCGCGTGCGGCGGATATCGGCGCGGGCTGGGCCGCGTCTCTGACCATGGGGGCCGGGCAGTTCTGCACCAACCCCGGCGTTGCCGTCATGCGAAAGGGGTCGAATGCGGATGCGTTGGAAACCGCCTGTGTTGACGCACTGAACCGAACCGCCGAGCAGAAGATGCTGACCGACGGCATCCACGTGGCTTATGAACAGGGCGTGCGTGCCTTCCGCGATCTGATGACCGAGGTCACATCCTGCGGTGTCGCGGCTGGAAAACGCGCAGCCCTGCCTGCGTTGTTCAAAGTCAACGCGGAACAGTGGATGGCAAACCCCAAACTGCAACACGAAGTATTCGGTGCGGCTGGCATCATCGTTCTGTGCAACGACACAGATCAGATGGTGGCTCTCGCCGAAGGACTGGAAGGCCAACTGACCCTGACGCTGCACATGGATGACGCAGATCATGACTTCGCCAACACTCTAATGCCCATTCTCGAAGAGAAAGCCGGACGTTTGTTGGCCAATGGCTTCCCTACTGGTGTCGAGGTGTGTTCGGCGATGATGCATGGCGGGCCATACCCGGCCAGCACCGATGTGCGCGCGACTTCTGTCGGTACTCTCGGCATTGCGCGATGGCTGCGCCCGGTCAGTTATCAGAACATGCCCGGTGCTTTGCTGCCGAATGAACTGAAGGGCTGAGGATACACGTCAGGCTATCTGTGGCCTGACTCCAAAACGCCACGAAAGCGCAGGTTCGGAGGCGGATAATGTACAAACAAAGGAGCGAACGGATGTATGGCGTTCTGGACGGCACCGGATTTGAGGTCATCGAAAAAGAGTTCGAAGCCTGTTTCATTGGCCACGCGCGGGTCGAACGGTTGTGGACCGGTGCGCGCTGGTCCGAAGGGCCGGCCTGGTTTGCCGCCGGGCGCTATCTGGTCTGGTCTGATATCCCCAACAACCGTCTGATGCGCTGGGATGACACCGATGGATCGGTCTCAGTGTTTCGGCAGCCCTCGAACAATGCCAACGGCAACACGGTGGATCGGGAGGGTCGGCTGGTGTCATGCGAACATCTGACCCGGCGTGTCACAAGGACTGAACATGACGGCTCTATCACGGTTCTAGCGGACGCTTGGAAGGGAAAGCGTTTAAACTCGCCGAATGATGTTGTCGTCAAATCGGACGGGTCGATCTGGTTCACCGATCCCTCCTACGGGATCATGATGGACTATGAAGGCGAACGCGCCGAAAGTGAGATCGGGGCGTGTCATGTGTTTCGTGTGGATCCGACATCAGGCGAGGTGGCAGCCGTTGCCACCGACTTCGTGAAACCCAACGGGTTGGCCTTTTCGCCGGACGAGAGCGCTCTCTACATCTCCGACACGGGCGTCACCCATGACCCAGATGGCCCGGCGCATATTCGCGGATTCGGCGTCGCGAGCGACGGAAGAACTCTGACGGGCGGCGAGGTGTTTGCCAATTGTTCGGCGGGGCTTTTCGATGGTTTCAGGCCAGACCGTGAAGGCCGCATCTGGAGTTCTGCTGCAGACGGTGTTCATTGCCTGAACCCACAAGGAGATTTGATCGGCAAGTTGCACATACCCGAGATGGTAGGGAATATATGTTTTGGCGGCGCCAAGTTGAACCGGCTGTTCGCGGCCGGAACAAGCAGCCTTTACGCGATCTATCTGGATGTAAACGGCGTTTCAACAGTTTAGCCTTGTTTCGAAAGGAGCACTTCAAACAATGTAAGCGTAGCAATTGACGCTTACGTAGCCGCTTCATGGTCGCACCCATCATGTTCATATTGGCGCGACGCGCCAAAACGGCAGCATTAAACTGAGTGCTTCTAGCCATCAATTACCATTTTCTAAAAGATCACAGGCGTTCCAAAGCACTATCTGAGGATTGATATCGTCTCGGACTGGATTCTCTCAATTTAGCTAGAGCACATATTTGGAGTTGTTTGACGACTGTTCCTAGCGCATTTTTAATTTGTCCTTATAAGCTATTGACGACGTTAAATAACCGGCCCCGAAACCACTACTATTCTTGAACAATTCCAGACAACAATGGTGGGAATCGTAGGTTTTGCTGGTGTCGTATGGACACTGTGGGCCAATTCAAGAAACGCGCGCGAAGAACAGCGACGGCAGCTTTCTACCCGGCGCAACGCACTGCGAAGGAACTCGCGGCAGAACTCAGGAACTACTTGCGTGCGTTGCGCGCCAACCTTGAAACTCAGCGTCCAAAAGATGAGTTTATCTCTGTTGGGCGTATAAACAGTTAGTTCTGCGAACAACTAGTTGCAGACTTGGGATTTCTCGAACTTGATGAAATCGACATCGTAGTCAATGCTCTGATTAGCTTGGATGGAATGGATCATTTTCTCGAAAACATATCGACGCAATCGTCCGACGCACGATTCTTGTTGTCCTCTGAATCCTGAGGCGATTGTCAAATGGTGGATTCCACGACGGCTGAAGCTTTGGACTAAGCTTTGCAAGCTCTCGAACCTCAGCTTTTAGATTTTTCGTTCATATTCCTGAGTTTTGTTTCACTGCGACATCATTCGATCAGAATTGGATTTGTGAGTAATGTTCTTTCGAGTATTCAACAATGCTCAGTGTTTTCGATGCGGTGCAAAAGGCGAGCTTACTGGCGAGCACAAAATCAAGGCTTCCGCCATTCGATCGGAGTTTGGGTCCGAGGAGATGTTTATTGGACGTTTTGGGGAACCGAAGGGAAAATCCAACATGTCCAAGGAACAAAATCAAAAAACCAAAATTTCGATGCTAAGGTATTTAGAACGTGCAATTGGAAAGAACCCAAGCTGCTGAGAGAGAATTTGACAACTTCCATCGCATAGCAAGGGGAATACTGGATACTGTTGGGAAACCTTCAGATGTGCATTACGTTGACCGCTATAAAGTCCGCTCTCGGCTTTACTTAAACACTTTTCGCTATTTTGCTATACTGTTATACCTATGTGTTGTCACATTGCTGAAGTGAAAGGCCTTGTCCCGTTTCGTTATAGGGAAGGCAAACCAAAATTGTGTGTGGTTGGCTGTAGACCGAGATGTAACCTACAACGAGCTTAGTCAAGATATTGATCAACACCGGTTGCAGCGCATGGTGGATTGGTTGTATTCGGCGAAAAGAGGACTGGAGAAGCCAAAGCGTTTCATTCAACGCTTACGCGCCCCTGCGGTATGTTTTCTATTCGCGACTTAACTGGATGCAACGTTTAGAATTGCGTTGGAAGCACTCAGAATCCCGTTAGTGTGTCAAAAACCAAACGGCAGTGACATAGCGGAATCCGTTGTCAGATGAAGATACGCGGCGGCTTGGATTGTGAGCATGATTAATCAGTCATGTATCTTAACAACAACCATGATCTGTTTTTGCCTCGCCTAGCGGCTCAGTTGAGCCAGCAACGATCAATCAGTTTCCTTCCAATGAGTGCGAGGCCCACCCGACTAAGCCAGATAGGCAAAAAGCAAATCTCTTGATGACTTTAGTCGATTTCAAAGCGTCCCTTTTTGGCAATGCCAACGCAGTAACTTTTCGTACTCCGACCTTGGACGACCTGCTGCCATCCAATCGAACAGCCAAGTAAGGTAGGCATATGGTTCGGCGCCATTCTGTTTACAGGTAACGATGAGACTGGCAATTGGAGCCCAATTGCGACCGCCGATTTCTGAACCTGCGAACAACGCGTTCTTCCGCAGCAATACAATCGGACGAATCGTGTTCTTGACCGCATTATTGTTGAATTCCCTACGCCTATCTTCGAGAAAAACGGTCAGCCCATCTCGGAGTTTCATTGCGTAGGTAATGGCCGCACCCAGCGTCGACTCCATCGAAATCTCACCAAGATAGTTTGCGAAGCAGCATAGACAGCCTGAAAACTATTAGTTCGGCCTCCTTTTAGCGCACTGCCAACCGGGCGGCTGCTCTCTTGCCCTTCAAAGACTTCTCAACGTCATAGACTTCATTGATAAGTTCAATAACGCTGTTTGCCTCTGTTGATTTTGTAGCTTTGAAAACCATCCAAGAATTTCCGGCCCACATGCGCCCAGCAAAATGCGAGGACCAGAGGGCCTCCATCACGCTCATCGCATAAAAGGCGATTGTAACCGGCGTAGCCATCCACCTGCAGTGTTTTGGAAAAGCCATTCAAGATCTCTTCAGCATGTTCACCGTGCCGAGATTGCTCAAAGTTGAAAACGGCACTTGGCGGCCCATTCCCCAGCCAGTGTCGAGCGTCGCGACACAAAGCCCGTACATAGCAGGTCTTGGTCTTACCATTTCCAGGCAGAAGTTGAAAAAATTCCGTCTCGATCATGTTCAGCTTAACGCTGCTTTTCAGATTCGTTGCAAGGGCCGCGTGAACTGGTGTGAGTGCGTCCCCAAGTTCGTCCATTGAACGCGCCTTGGTTGAACGGTGGAACTGGATACCAGAACGTTTGAATATCTGTTCCTGGCAGTAGTTTGGAATGAAATCGGCAAATTTGCTGACCACGAGGCCCGCAATCAACCGATCGTCAAAGCGAGTATAGTGCGAAGGCACGCGGTGGCACTTTTTCTTACACAAATTCATCGCAGACCCGGCATGCGTATTTTGGATAGCGCTTCGGAATACCCTAAACCTCAACAGCTTAATAAGACAGGCGTTCGATCACTTGTTCACCCATCAGTCGCGTTGCACAACCACATATGCACTCCGTACCCTGTTTCGGCTTGATTACGCGATCTTCTCAGTGAAGATGTGCCGGACTAGTGACGGGCTGTTTCCACTTCATACCCCGCGGTTTCGACACCCCTTGGGGTTCGGATACAATTGATGAACGCTCTTGGCCGGACTTCGCCGGATCATCGGTCGCTCTTCCATGAGCAGCTTCTACGTTGGACATATCCTTACGCTTTGGTGATTTTTCACTCGATTGATTGGCCGAATTGCATATTTGTCAGTTTGTTGAGCTGAGCTCGAAGGCGACGGTTGTCGGCTTTGATGACCCTAGTCTTCTCAGAAAGCGTCGAAATCTTCGCATCCTTCATGCACTGTCTTATTGGCATGGTCAGCCTCGCGCTTATGGTCAGCCTTCGATATTCGAGCCGCCACTTTGGCCACGAAAGAATCTGCATAACCCGCGAGTTCTGTGCAGGCAGATTGAATAAGGGCTTTGGACTACGGCGCAGGGGCTTATGCTGCTCCCGCTCCGAGGTCGGCAATGAGTCCACTTTGATCGATGCTGCACGACGCCCCAATTACAGAAATGCGCAAAAAGCAGAATTTACAAAGTTTGGATTGCAGCCATTAATTGTCGTTGGACAAGTTCTCCGGAAGCTGTTGGCGATAGTTCAACATTCCAGAAATCGAATGGTTGTATTTGATTGACCCCGCGCGATAACCTGATTGCATCGAAGGATTAGCGGAACATTTGTGGAGTATTAAATGAAAAGGTTGGCGCTGACAGCAATGGCATTGATCTCCACCGGCGCGGTGTTGGCCGCTGGTATGGAACGGTGGGGTGAATCCGGTGACTGGACAATCCTGATTGATCCCGAAAAGGGCAATGGCTGTCTCGCGTGGAAGCCCTTTGAAAACGAAATGACCGTTGAAATTGGCGCGGCGCCCAATCAGGCCGGTGGTTTTTTTGCCGCCTACAATCCGGCTTGGGTGCAGATCGAGGACGGTGCGACCGGCATCGTAAAGTTCGACTTTGGTGATGCAAAATTCGAAGGCGAAGCGGTTGGTGTCTACAAGAATGGAGTTCCCGGTGGCTACGCCTTTTTCGACAACCCGGCGTTTGTGACCGAGTTTGGAAAACGCCAAAGCGTTACGATTATTGGCGAAAGTGGGGCCGAGGTTGAACTCGACCTCAGCGGGTCCGCAAAAGCGATTGAGGCCGTTTTGACGTGTCAGGCCGAACAGCCGGAACCACTGAAGAACTAGGTCGCTTCCGACTATTGCAATTGATTGATGTCCGGCACACAGGGTTGCCTGTCGACAGGCATAGCATCAGCGCCCCCTGGAGCCTTGCTTCTAGACCCACCCACATCCAGCTTGAACTTTGGCGACGAAAGCTGACCCGTTACATCAAATGGCCAAGCACTCCGGGATAGGGGTTTGCCGACGCGACGAGGCTCGGCCCTTAATGCGATGCTATCGTTCAGCCAGTCCACTTGCCCCCTGGCCACCAGTTGAACCGATCCTGTTTCTATTACGATGGAGTTTGAACTGACGCGCCCGGCCTGGATATCAACCGGGGCGACCACGCAAGTGATGTCGGTATAGCCTTGTCGGAACTCTTCTGAAAAGAGCCAGGGGAAAATACCTAGCCCGGCCAACTCTAGTAGGCTGGTACTAATGTAACCTTGCGACATCGACAACGACGCATTGCCACGCATCGAATTGACGAAGGCCTTGCCCGAGGCGGTACTGCCAGAAACGTTGAACTCACCGCTCAAACGCCCATAAGCCTCAATACCAATGCCCAACTCATCAAGGATCTCACCGAATTCCCATCCCGAGGTCGATCCCGACAATGAAAGCCAATCAGGAGAGTCAATCACATCCATGACCGCCCGCAGGCTGAAGTTTCCGCCACCATAAGCCATCTGAAGAGGCCCGAAATCCACGGTTCCGTCTTTGGCAGACAATTGGCTTGAAACAGACGTTACGCCTTGCTGGCCTACAATCTCTTTGAATTCGATCTGTACCTCGACGTCAGCTTCTCGCAGCACGCGCCGCACATCCAGAAGATCGGCAGGTTTCCCTTTTTCCTTTGGCAATACCAAGGGCTGGACGTCTGTCTCCTTCGGTAAAACCAAAGGCTGAACTTCGGCTTCAGCTTCCTTTGTGGTCTCGCCTACCAAGCTTTTCAGTTGGTCCAGCACGGCAGTCAGGTTCTTCAGGTCGTTGAGATCAAGCTTTTCGCTGGTGATGTTGCCCCGAACAACAGTAGCGCCCTCGGGGAAATTTGCGTCCAATGCTGCAAGAAGATGCGAGGACCCGGCTTCGAACTGGATTGCGGCATCAAAGTCCTCGCCCTGTTTGGTTGTTTCAGCATCTATAGCCAGTGATCCGATTTCGACAGGTTGCAGATTCACTGCGGTCAGAAACTCGGCGCTGTCGTCGATGTCCAAATCCACGTCAAAATCGAGACCGGCAAGCCCTTTTAGCTCGTTGACAGATAGTGCGAGATCGAGCGCCCAGAGATCGGTGCCGTAGGTGGTCGCGTTAAACCTGTTGAGTGAAACCGGCCCGCCCGCGTTGGATATGTTGAAATCGGCTTTGATGCCGCCAAACTGGTCAATGTAGTCTTCATCGAGGTTGGGCAAAATCAACTTGGCGGGCCCGTTTAGCTCACCATCGAAAGTTACGTCCTGAAGCTGAAGCAGATCGAGAATTTCCCCTTCGGCTGTCAGGACAGGCTCTTCCATTGGCCCGGCTTGCAGCGCGATGCCCAGCATGGCGAGACGTCCGTCTGGCATGCGGCGAATACTTTCGATTGAGGCTGGGCCGATTACGTCCAGCCCCTGGTCAAATGCATTGGTTTGGAACAGCAACTTCTCGAATTCGAAGGAAGCCAGGGATCCGACCATATGCATTTCAAATCCAATGAATTTAAGTTCCTGGATACTTTTTGCTGCTGGCGGAGGCTGTCCTTCGGGATGAAGCCGCGCGTTGAAAAGCAGATCAACGCCCTGAGCGGTGTAGAGGTCCTCTATTGAACCTTCAGCTTCGAGTTTTTGCCCGTCCTCCAAGCTTACAGATGTTGTAAACGCCTCGATCTTCAGAGCGTCCTGAGACACGAGTTCTGCTTGCAGCTGACCATTGCCTTCTAAGACGCGTTCCAGCCCGATGACGTCTAGAAAATCACCGAACTCACCTGTGTCCATTTCCAAGACAGCCCGATAGCCACCCCCTTCGTCTGCCGAGAAGGGCTCGCCATCGTAGCTTACGGTCATTTCGCCAAAACTGGCGCGTGTCGTAAACGGTGCGGCGTGTGGGTAGTCGCCTTCGATTTCGAAAACCTGACCGTTGACGGAGCCGGAACCAGAGACCTTTGTTCTTTGTCCATTGTCTACTTGTTCGAGCGCGAGTGACTGAAGGTCAAACACAAATGAGAAACCCGAGACCTTGTCGTCGATGTTTAACCCGATTGACTTGAAACTGACGTTCTTGTCGCTCAAGAAGTTAAGGATTCCACCGCCTTCCGTACCGCTCTCATTGGTACTATCAGCGCTCGCTACGTCTTCTTGATCTTCCGTTGATACCGTTTCCTCAGATTCGGGCCTGCGTGTTGGCCTGTCTGTTCGCCAGCTTGTTGTGCCGTCTTCGGCGGTCAGAAGATTTGCTTGGAGGCCTTCCACGACGAGATTGTCAAAGTGCAGGCGCCTGTTGGCCAAAGCGGCAATATCAAGCTCCAGTTGCAGCAGGTTCAATTCAACAAGAGCTGCCTCCGGCATTGTCAGGCTCGGGATGACCACACCACCGACGTAAATGTAACTCGTGCGGCCAAGCGCGACGCTTACATCATCATTGACAAGAAGTGGCCGACCAATTTGTTCCGAAAGAACTCTTTCCACAAGGTCGCGCCGCATGTCCGAGAACATCGGAGCAGCAAACAACAACCAAACAAACGCGACTGCTGCGAAAGCGAGAAGTGCGACAAGCCCAATTATCCTAAAAAGCCAAACCCTCATGCGCTCCCCTATCGCCGCCTTCGCCGTTCAGTCTCTCACAAGCAGATATTCGGCCCACTAAACTGAATGCCCTTTCTGAACCTTATTCGGGTCAGTTGGGCCGTGTCACTATTCGTCTTTGATAGCCCCGCCAGTCGCTTTTATTCTTCCCATCAGTACACTTGCCCTATTGGTCGTAGCCTCTTCGGAAGTCTTGGTTGGTCCAAAAATCTGAACGTCATCGACCTCCAAAGTAAACGCAGCCTTCATGAGGACGGGACCATCAACAACCAGCATTTCTTTGTGCGTCGGGTCGATCCTGATTTGACCGGTTACAACGATGGGCTCGTAAACCGTCGAGGGCTTCCAGGAATCACTAAGGCGCAAACGCACCATCTGGTTCGGAGGCGGAGGCGGTACGTGGCTGCACATTCCACGTTCCGGCACGATATACGCCATTTGGGAGCCATCTTCGTCGCGGGGTGCCGGGATCACAAATCCGCCCAATGAAACGGTCACGCCATCGATGTCGACATTGGCGGCCGTGCCCGCCTTCTCACGTCTTTCCATTACAACCCAGCGTTGGGAAATCAGCCAGTTCGCATCAATGCCTTCCTCAGCAAGGGTTGCTTCGATCGCCTCGATATCCACTTGAATCTGGTCCAGCTGTTCTGGCGTGGCCCCACCTTTTTCTAGCAGTGCTTGCAACCTGACCAATTTCCGAAGCGTGTTAAGCTGTTTGTCAGTCAATTCAACGAAAGGATCTTCGTAGTTTTGAGCGGATTCATCGATCAGGTCTGACCACTCAACACGAGTGCCCTCCGAATGAACCGGCAAAGCCAGAAAGCACGCGACTATTACTGCACAGGAAAGACGCATTATCATATGCTCCAAAGTTTCATCAGAACAGCGCCCATTGCCACTGGCTCTGACGGTTCATCATTCAGTTGCACCGGATTCCTGCGCGAGCAGGACGCGTGCTCACGAAAGGGTAGCAAGCGCAAAAAGTACAAGAAGGGCTTTTTCCATCGCTAGGTCTGGTGTCCGGGTTGTGACCTTGGGCCGGGGTTCACAGAAAGATCGCCCCGGCCAGCGTCAGGGCAAACGAGGTAATTCTTGCCCTGAAACATCGTACTTTCGTCTAGTTGAGAAGATCACCGACGATGCCGACGGCATCAACAACGGTAGACAGGTCATTTGTAACTTCGAGGACTTCACCATCGACCTGAATGTAGCGGTTTCCGTTGCCCGGCTCCTTCAACTTCCATTTGGAAAGGTCCCCGATTTCCTCGAACTCCAGGTCAGATGGGAGCTTGGCACCGCGCGTGTAGCGCTTGATCTGGCCAGGTGGCACAGCCTTTGGGCCTTTGCCGGGTTTGTCTTCAATCTGAATGCTGACATCACGGTCCTTGCCCCCCTTGTTCGGCTTCTTACCCTTGTTGTCTTTGGCATAAGCATCGCTGCCTCCAAGGATGAAAAACACAACTGATAAGGCTGCGAGAATTCCGTACACGATCTTCATAGACTGTTCCTTTGCTTCCTAACTTCATTCGACCGGAGTTGAAAATTCCGGCACGCGCTTCAGGGCTTCAACCATGTCCGCGCTCGTCATCAGTTCGATGAACCTGTAGTCTTTTAGAACCCCTTGGCTCAGACGCGAAATATACATGGCCTGCACCATGCCTGGATCGTCCGGGAAACGGACGGTGATGTCGTTCTTGCCATCTGCCAGTCCCCAAAAATAGCTTATCATCTCACCGCCCATTGCGGCGAGTGCAGCGCCCATGTCCTTTTCCCGGTCGGTCGGGTTGTCGATCATGATTTTCCAGGCATCGGGGTTTGGTTCCCCGATCCCCAGATAGTATCGGCTTTGGTTTTCATCCGCTGCAGCTTCAGCAACGCCGATCCCAAATACGCATAGAGCTACTGCGATTACCTTGTTCATTGATCGCTCCCCTGTTCAGGATCGACGATGCAAGGCGCAGGTGTCAAATTCCCCATACACCGCTCATTCGAGTGTATTCTTGTAGAAGACGCCGTCTTTCATGATCACGCGAATGGTCTCGAACCCCCGATCCCGCGGTGCTGCATCAAACCACTTTGGATTTGCTCCAAGAACCGACAGATCCTCCAGCGGGTTTCCGTCTACGATCAGGATGTCTGCATAGGCCCCTTCTTCGATCACGCCCAGTTTGTTGGGATAAGGGTTCCGCGGCCCAGTCAGTTGTGCCAACTCGCCACCAGTCGAGGTCGCTGCAACCAGGAAAGCATGGTTACCCAGCAATTCAGCGAAGTAGTATTTTTCAAAGTCCCGGTGTGCACGGCCAAACCCAATGGTGGACAGCACGGTGTCGACGTTATGCACGATCTTGGGCTTGTACTTCTTGATGTACTCAACGACGTTTTCTGACCCGACCAGATATTCTTCCAGTTTCGGTTTCACCGTTGGCATTGAGAAATTGGGGTGATCAAGCAGCGCCGGATCCATTCCAGCTACATTCAAGGCCCAGAAGATACCCTCATCCGCAATGCGTTTGACGGTCTCTTCGCTCACCATCTGAGCGTGCTCCAGCGACTTGACGCCGGCGTCCAGAGCCATTGTTACTGTTTCGTCCGTATAGGCGTGAACTGTCACATATGTATCAAAGAAGGACGCAGCCTCGACCGCTGTTGAAATCTCATCAACGTTGTAAGCAACGGACCAGAGCGGATCGAGCTCGGATGACACACCGCCACCGGCCATAAGTTTCAGGAAACTCGCCCCGTGCGCGAAGTTAAGCCGCGATGCCTTCCGGATTTCCTCGGCACCATCAGCAATATAGGACAGGTTGAACGTATTGGCGACGTCGTCCGATCCCATGTTGAAGGTTCGCTGCTCGGGGTTTCGCCAGTCACCGTGCCCGGATGTCGGGCCGATGGCCGCACCTGACGCATAGATGCGCGGGCCGTCTACAATCCCTTTGTCTATCAGTTCACGCAGACCTGATCCCATTCCGCCGGTATCCCGCACCGTGGTGTAAACATCGTAGAGATAGTCGCGGGCATTTTCGGCTGCTGTGGCCCCGATCTGATCCCATTTGGCGGCCTGAAGACCCGAGAAGGATTGCACGAGCCCTGTAGCGTAGAGATGCACGTGACTGTCAATCAACCCTGGCATCAGCGTGCGACCACCCCCGTCAACAAGCGTTGCGTCGGGCGCATCAATACCGTCGGTCGAGACTGTCTTTAAGAGATTGCCTTCAACCAGAACATTCGCGTTTTCGATCCGCTCTTCACTAATTCCGTCAAAGATATGCACATTGGTGAACAAGGTTTGCGGGAGCGCGTCCTGCGCCAACGCGCCGCTTGCTGCCAAGGAAACAAATCCAGCGATTGCTGTCAGTGAGGCCAGTGTTTTCACGTGTCAGTACTCCCATTTGTCAAACTAAGGGGGCGCGGGATGTCGAGGTAAATTCACCCCGCGCGACACTCAATCGAGTGTATTCTTGTAGATCTCGCCATCTTTCATGATCAGGTCGATGTTGTTGGTGTAGTCGACCAGGATCTCGGCATCCTCGACCGGGTTTCCTTCAACAAGCAGCAGATCGGCGTATGCGCCTTGTTCGATCACTCCCAGCGGGCCTGTTGTGTAGGGGTTGAGTTTTCCTGACAGTGCCAGAAGTGCGGCCGATTTTGACGTGGCCTGTTGCAGGATTTCGTACGAAGTCCACGCCTCCAGCCGGTATTTGAACTCATCGTTTTGCTTGGTCAGCGCGACGGGATCGCCGATAATATCCGTCGAGAAAGCCACATTCTCGATCCCGAAATCTTTGATCAACTGCATCTGATTTCGCGCACCCGCTTGCACGCTGAGGAACTTTTCAGCGGCCCCTGGTCCAAGAGCGGAAATAACGGTTTGTTCGTCCAGTCCCAAAAGAGAATAGAACGGAACAATCCAGGCATCCGCGTCCTTGATCGCTTGCGCACCGATTTCTGTCATCAGTTGTCCATGTTCAATGCTAATCACACCTGCCTCAATCGACCGCACAATGGACTCGTCCGTATAGGCGTGAACCATCACGTAGGTTCCCCAATCGGCAGCGGCCCGAACAGACGCCTCCAGCTCTTCCGGAAGACCTTGAACGGTGTGTAGAGGATCAACTGAAGAGGACACCCCACCTCCCGCCATGACTTTGATTTGGACAGCGCCAAGACGCAGGGCTTCGCGCGTCGCACGCAGCGTTTCCGGCACGCCGTCTGCCAGAAACTCCCGGTGTTGGTTAAAGAAGGATGGTTGCGCCCCCATGAAATTGGGATGGGGCTCGGTGTAGACGCGATGCTCTCCATGCCCCGAGGTTTGCGAGATCACAGGCCCAGAGGCGTAGATACGCGGACCAATGGCCTTGCCCCGATCAATCGCTTTTTGAAGACCAATTGCGGGGCCGCCCGCATCCCGCACTGTTGTGAACCCTCGCAGAAGCATTTTTTCGGCTTCAATTGTTGAAACAGCACCCCAGTACATCCAGTCGAAGTTATCGCGCAGGTCAGCCACCGGTTCGGTGACCGTCATGTGCACATGTGCGTCGATCAAGCCCGGCATCAGCGTGCGACCACCACCGTCAATGATCTGGGCATTGGCGACGGCCAACGGTTCCGACGATACTTCTGCGATCAGGTTGTCCACGACCAGCACGTTTGCGTTCTCAATTCGCTGTTCATCGACACCGTTAAATACGTGCACATTGGTAAATAGGATCGGAAAGCTCTCTTCCTGCGCAAAACCTTGGCCCGCGATTGCCAGGCTTGCAGAAAAGGCTGTTGTGGCCACCAGGTGTTTGAATTTCGGTGTCATTGAGGCCCTCCAAATACGAATCACAGATGTATGTTTCTGAATATGATTTTAGAGTGATTGCGGGATTTTGCCTGACAGTATGGCGGGCTGCACCAAATTGATTTGGCATTCTGCATGCTTTTGGCACCTTTTTGTGTGTTTCCTGTCTTTCTGTCGTTACCTTCATGATATTTGAGGGCGACATGGACGTATTTGACCAAAACACAAAGAAGGCCTTGCCGCTGGTTCGGGCATCGGTTGCTGCACCCGTGGTAGCTGCTTTGCGTGGCGCCGGTGTTGAACCAGCCTTCGTTCTAGACCCTCTGGGCGTGAGCGAAGCTCAGGTGATGGATCGCCAGAATTTCCTGCCACATGAGACGATTTACAAAATCCATCAAGCCGCTGCTGACGCAACATCACCAGACTTCTGCGCGCAAGTTGGTCAATCAATTGACCTTGTTCGGTTTCTGCCTCTTGGTGACATGTTGGCCGAGGCGTTGACGCTGGGCGACTTCTTTACGCGCTACACTCAAGCCGTCTCGAAAGAATCCAACGCTGTCACACAATCGCTGCTTGTCGAAGGCGAGCACGCTTATTTCAGTGCCAAGCGGAATTTCAGCATTTCGGTTTCGCCCGGACAGACCGACGCATTTCTGGCGAGCATTTGGATATCACTACTGCACCGGGTTTTGGATTTCAGGTGGGACCCGAGCCAAATCATTTTACGGGTAAGCGAACCTGACGTGCTACCTAGGCACTTTCATGGAGTTCAAGCTATCAAGTGCGGCCCACAGGGTTTTTCGATCCGGTTTCCCTCACCCTGGCTGAGCCATCAGTTGCTCTCGGAAACATTGGAAAACCCGTCAGACCTGACAAGCCCTACCCTCGATCAGCATGCGCCTCAAGATTTCTTAGCCGGGCTTCAGGGCCTGATCCGAATTCATCTTGGCGAGCCGGGATTTGGCGTAGACGAACTGGCGCGCCTGTGTGGTTTCCACCGGGAGACTTTGAACAATCGGCTGGCCCCTTATGGGCTATCAGCATCTCAGGTCATATCTGGCGTCAAATTGGAAGAGGCAAAGGAGCTGTTGGGTCCGGTAGGGAAGTCCGTTGGTGAGACCGCACTGCGGCTTGGCTACGCAGACGCCACCGCGTTTTCGAGGGCATTCCGAAAATGGTGTGGGATGTCGCCTTCGGCTTATAGGAACGTGGTGAAAGGACGGGCCTAAAAAACTTGCGCCGGTTTGATCGCTTGTTGCTCGCGGTCTTTTCTTTTGGCATGGGATGAAAACACTAGCCGAAAATCGCCTAAGTTGCGCGCAATAAAGCGAAAATCTAATCGAATGCCTACAATACTATTTACTCATGTCACGTTCTGCGAAAAATTGGAATTTCAAGACCTTGATTTGAACGCTCGTTTCGGACTGCGACCAAGCAATAGTGCTCGATGCGGAGAATGGCAAATCTGAGACCCAAGCGGCTATTGGCACTTGTCACAAATTCCGCATTAACGTGGTCGTGAAAGATTGGCGCGTTCTCCAAGGTCGATTGGAATTTTCCTTTCTTGGTTCGAGCATCCCGGTGCTAGGCTCAGACCAGCTTCACCTTATTGAGAAATTAACAATTATTTCCACTCTGAATGTCACCCGCCGCACGGCAATGACCATCCTTGGCACTGCGCCGATGATCGCGATTGCTAAAGCCAGTTTCAGTCATGCGGCATCATCTTTGCAAGATTTTGGGAGCCAGCTCCAAACACTGCCGTAAATCATGGTCTACACAGCGCGGCGGGTCATCACTATGGAGGGCAATGACCCTGCTATCAACGCGGTAGCTGTCGTCGGAGACCGTGTTCTGGCTGCGGGTCCAAAAAAAAGAAATAGTCGACAGGATCGGATCGCAACCCTATCGATTGGACGATCGGTTCTCTGAAAAAGTCATTATTGAGGGTTTGATCGACCAGCACGTGCATCCATTCCTCGCTGGATTTACCCTGACGACCGAGATCATATCGATAGAAGATTGGAATATTCCGACTGGATCTTCAAAAGCTGCTAAGGGTGAGGCGGACTACCGGTCCCGTTTGCAGGCAGCCGAAGCGGCTATGGATGATCCTGACGCATTGTTGTTGACTTAGGGTTACCACCATTTCTTTCACGGGCTGATCAGACGATCGCAACTCGACGAGAAAAGCAGCACGCGTCCAATCATCATCGTCCACCGATCTGCGCATGAGTTAATCCTTAACAAACCGGCTTTGGAACTTCTGGGCATCACCCAAGAATTCGTCGTTAGCTTTAAGGGGCTCGCACTTGAGCAATCTAGCTTCGATGAAGGGTATTTCTTTGAGGCAGGAATGTTCGCCGTTCTTCCGGCGGTCGCACCGGTGCTTGCAACGCCAGAGCGATTGGACGCAGTTCTCAGGCTGGCGCGCGAGTATATGCATCGTACTGGCGTCACGGTTGCCGCGGAGCCAGGAGGCGTGCTGTCCCGACCTCTTCAAGAGGCGACCAACGCTGTCTTTTCGGGCCCCGACGCACCGCTTCGAACGTATTTCATAGCTGATGGTAATTCGCTTGCTGCCGCACACTTCCAGAAAGGCTCGATGATCGAGGAGACCGAAAAGCTGCTCGATTGGGGAGCGGGCAAGACGGCTTTCATGCCAAAGCAGGAAAAACTCTTCGCCGATGGTGCCGTTTACAGTTTGGCAATGCAGGTATCGAAGCCTTACTCAGGTGGCGATTTCCACGGCGAGTGGATCATGCAACCCGACGAGTTCAACCCGGGGTTTGATGCATATTGGGAAGCCGGCTATCAGATACATGTTCAACAGACCGGCGACCTTGCCGTAGATTTAATCTTGGACGCCGTTGAACGGAACATGCGTCGGATGCTACGCGCAGATCATCGAACCACGCTGGTCTATTTTGGGTATGCTCGTAAAGATCAGGCGGATCGGATTGCCGAACTAGGCTGCATTGTCAGTGGAAATCCTTACTACGTTAACGCGCTGTCAGATCGATACAGCGAGCTTGGACTGGGTCCAGAACGTGCAGATGACACTATACCCCTTGGCACAATCAAGGCCAAAGGTACTCTTATCTCTTTCCACTCTGACGTACCGATGGCCCCCGGAAAACCGCTGTTCCTCGTGTGGGCTGGTGTAAACCGAACAACCTTCTCTGGCCGGGTCGCGGGTCCTGAACACCGCTTGTCCGTCGAAGACGCTCTGCGGGCCGTGACCCTCGATGCAGCACAGTCCTTGCGATTGGAGGATGAGATTGGCTCTATCGCTCCTGGTAAGTTGGCAAACTTCACCATCCTTGAAGAAGACCCATTTGAAGTGGAGGCGGGCAAGATAAAAGACATCGGTATCTGGGGGACCGTACTTGAGGGTGACGTATTTCCCCTATTTGACGACTTCGATCTTGACCGCGCGTCATTGTCGCCGCCAAAGGAAACAATATCTCCCCCGACGAAACCGCTATACGCGCTTGCTGACGTATCGGTTATCGCACAAAAAGGCATGCTGACCGGATGCTCCTGTTGCGCTTCGCCTGTATCTCAGTCGTGCACACCTTCTGTTGCGAGACCAACGCATTGGGGTGGGCTGTCGTGTCCGAGTGGGCATCGAAAGCGTAGTTTTTTATCCAATTGAGCGCGGGCTTCAAACGTCGACACCGATCCCTATCCTACGTCTTATTGCTCGTAGGCTACTGCACTGAGATCCTATTTTCACTCTTGGTACGGAAGCCAGTAGATTAGACTTTTATGCATACGAATGCGAGAAACCGCTAAGTTCTGAACGGCAGGACGAGCAATCCAAATAAAGCCTGTGCATGAGTGTCAGGCATTGCATTTTTGTGGCTCATATGCACCCAACGATCATAACCATTCTACAAGCTTTGCGCTTGTCACATCGAGCCTCCTTGCTAGCGTGCCTACGCGTAGAAAGGCGGATTACCAACGAAAATACGACTAACATGGCAAGTCGATATTGCTGCCTTTCAGGAGTTGTCTTGCGGCACAGAACTCTTCCCTACTGAAATGTTGGGTAGTTTCCTATCCGACGGTGAAAGCTCTGATACTTGGCTGTCCTGCACAGCAAACGTTTCGCTTTCCGCTTCTGCTACGCAGTCCCAGATACACTTGCTGAAGGTGCATGGAGTATGCTCGCCATCGCAATTGTGCCAACCGATCAGGGAAACGGTTTTTGCGGCGCCA
The DNA here is from genome assembly GCF_056541705.1 of Ruegeria sp. AG1. Lineage (NCBI taxonomy): Bacteria > Pseudomonadati > Pseudomonadota > Alphaproteobacteria > Rhodobacterales > Roseobacteraceae > Ruegeria > Ruegeria sp. AG1. The sequence continues at coordinate 311,088 of NZ_JBQFYU010000003.1, forward strand.
TCGCTGAGCACCCGGAGGTCAAACTCAAGGAACATGTGCAGCGCACCTAGATAACTGAAACTTCAGGCACATACGAGTTCGCACAGACACGCGAGTTTTATCGCAAGAACGGCTATAGCGTAGGAGTTCGTATCAGGGATTTTTGGGCGGCAGGGTATGATAGAGTTTTCTTCTGGAGGCCGCTAATATAACCCTTGGGAGCCGGTGCTGACCTTTCATGTGGCAGGTCAGGTTCATTTTTTGCTCGATTTGACGCTGGCGGCATGGTCCCGCGTTGCCGTCATCCAACGAAAATCAGATTGCGCGGGCGAAGCGAATGGCAGGTTCGACGGGTCGCAACGCAGTATCACTTTTGGTGGATTGATCTCCCATTTGGGACGATTGCTTAGTCAATTTGGAACAACAGTTCGGTTTTTCAAAACTTCTCTCGGACTTATGCCAAGCGTTTGTCGGAACATGTAGCTGAACGCGCTCGTTGACCCGTATCCCATGTCAAACGCCACCGAAGTTACACTTGCACCTGATGCAAGCAGTGAGACAGCATGAAGGACCCTTACCTGCCGTAACCATTTTGACGGTGGCATGCCCGTTTCTGCAATGAAAAGTCGTTCAATGGTCTTTCGACTTGCAGGCACATCTGACAACCAAGCCATTACCGAGCGAACGCTGCCTGGGTCATCAAGGGCAGATTGCGCAATTCCCTGCAGTCGCGCGTCTTTCGGCAAAGCCAGAGTGAGCGGTACGTCCTTTGCAGCGAGCAACTCGTGTCTGAGAAGGGTGTGCAGCGCTGCGTTGTGATCGGTCGTACGCGTATTTGTGGCCTCTGGCATCGCTGCAACGAACAGCGCATCAAGAAGCGGCGTCATAGCGACGACCCGGCAGGCGGGACCAAGCCGCACCGCCTCATCACAATTGACATCCACGTAGTGCATGACGTTGTTCGAACCGTAGCGCATCCAGTGCTGTTGGTCGGGGGGGATCCAAATCGCCATGGCCGGGCTTAGGAGCAGAACTCGGTCAGGTGTGCCCACATACATCGAGCCCGAAGCTGCGGAGATGAGTTGGCCAAAATCGTGACTATGCCAGTCGTAGCTTTCGCCTGACACTGGCTTGATTGTCTCCCCGAGATATCTGGGGCGATCAGCTTGTTTTGTTAAGCTTTCAGACAATGACGATTCCTCGATGGTAGTAGCCTTGATTTCGACAGACAGACATATCACCGCTAGCTAGGTATTACCAATCCGTTGGGCATTGGGTCCGATGTGTCGCTCTGAAAGAAAAAGCTACCATGGCAAACCGAACCCTGATGGCCTGGTTCGCCGTGGGCCACTTCGCGAACGACTGGCCAATCGCAGCTCTGTGGCTGATCGTGCCCGCTGCTGGCCTTTCAATGCACCTTTCGCCTGCCGAGGTCGGCTTGCTTTTCACGCTGTTCACCATTGGCGGTGCTTTGGCCTATGTGCCTGCAGGTCTGGTGGCGGACCATGTCTCCAACAGAGGTTGCCTTCTCGTCAGCACCTTCTTTTGGGTCGCTATCGGCTACGCGATTGCATCACTGGCTCCGGGGTTTTGGAGCCTAGCTGTGCTTTTGGCGATTGCTGGGATGGGAAATGCGGCCTGGCATCCGATTGCAACGGGTGTGTTGACGAGCGCCAACAGGAACACTTGCGCCCGTGCCTTGGGTATACATGCGGTTGGCGGTTCGCTCGCCGAAGTCTTGGCTCCACTGTCTGTCGGTTTGGTTCTATCGACGGTTGATTGGCGTGGTGCTCTGGTCGTTTCGGTGCTGCCGACTGTTTTCGTCGGTCTGTGCTTCCTAAGAGTAGCTCAAGCAGTCCCAGCCGTCAAAAATCCGCGTGTGAACCGACAAGACATTTCGGAGCTGATGCAGGCATGGCGGAGCCGAAGCGGGTTGCGCCTCGTCGCGACAGTTTCACTCTACAACATGGTACTGATCGGATTGTTGAGCATGATACCGTTCTATCTGGCGACAGCTCACGGTTTTGCACCAGGAACCATCGGGATCGCCTTCGCGGCTATCGTCTTAAGTGGTTCACTGGCTCAGCCGTGGGTTGGATCAATTTCCGACAGGATTGGCCGCTTGCCGGTACTTGCAACCGGAAATGGGTTTGCGGCCTTTGCAATTGGCACACTGATGTTCGATCCTCCGTTCTGGATCATGATCGCCATGATGACGCTTGGGGTTGCGTCGTTGGACGCAGTTCGGCCGGTGATCCTTGCGGCGGCTGTTGATCATTCGGATCGAAGTGAAGCCACCACGCTGGGTTGTGCATTCGCGATATTGGATGGCGTAGGCGCGTTTGGAGCGGTGCTAGCTGGAGTAGCGGCAGGTTTTTCATGGGGTGTCATGTTTGGCCTCGGCGCCTCCCTCGCAGTTACTGTAACTTTACTAAGCGTTGGGGGCCTGCGTAGGTCAAAGCGATACAGCAATCCCACTTTGGTGACCCCGACAAGAGGAAAACGCTTGACGATCGAAGAAGCCAAAGCTGAGCATGCGAGGCGATACTGGTTTCTCTAGGCAAAAGTTGGGGATTGCAAAGGGTATTTAGACGGATTTCAGTTAGAAAAAACAACCTTTTAAGGAACCTAGACAATGATCGCATACATTACTGTTGGTGCCGACGACTTAGGGCTTGCGGAACGCTTCTATTCCGCGTTCCTGCCGGATCTTGGTTATCAACTGGAGTACTATCACGGTGATCTGAGCTATGCGTTACCTGCGAAACCAGGACAAACACCAAACCTACCTGAGTTCTATGTCAAATCCCCCTTCGATGGGTCTCAGGCCTCGGCTGGAAACGGGACAATGATTGCCTTTGAGGCACGCAGTCAACAACAGGTTCGCGACCTTCATTCAGCCGCTGTTGAGGCCGGTGGGTCCGACGAGGGCGCGCCGGGCTTCCGAGAGTATTACGGACCAAGCTTCTTCGTCGGATACCTGCGCGACCCTCAGGGCAACAAGATCGCATTGTTCTCAAGCGATCCGAGCGAACCGGGGCGGGATGGATGACAGCAAAGGTAATGACGCAATGGCCATCAGAATGCAGCCTTGGCCAAAGTCGCAAAGATTGTTATCCCTCGTTCACGGTCGGCAGACACCGAGGCGTCGCTGCTCCTTTTGGAGAGCTAAACCTGCCAAAAAGAACAAACGGCATCGCACCATTCACTCAGATGAGAGCGCCGTTTCGTCAAGCCAGCGACCGACGATCCAGCACTGGCGCTCGAATTGGATGACCCATGCCTAGATTCCCTTTGCCGTTGTACACGGATGACCTGACTGGCTTTGTACGCTCCCTGTCCCAACAGTTGGGCGACGCAAGCCCATCGCACCTAGTGCTCATGAACATGGCTGCGCGTGCCGCGGGCTTTCAAAACCTACAACATATGCGATCGGTTCATGCGGCTGGGCAAAGACTGATCCGCTCAACTGACGTGCAGCCTTTTGATGCCCGAGCTGTAGAGCGTGCCGTGCATCAATTCGATGCCGTTGGTCGCCTCATTCGGTGGCCGTCCAAACGCAAAGTGCAGACGCTTGCTCTCTGGGCGCTTTGGGCGAGACTGCCTGCGGCAAAGCCTATGCAAGAACGTGAGGTAAATGAACGCCTTACCCTGGACCACCTCTTCGAAGATCCCGCAACACTTCGCCGAACAATGGTTTCTTGCGGTCTTCTCACCCGCCGCAACAATGGAACAGACTACCGGCGCATCGAACAGGAACCGCCAGCGGAGGCAAAAGCTCTGATCAAAGCTCTTAGCCTGCGACGTCGAACAAACTCGCAAAAAGCGAAGGAGGTGGGCCATGCATAAGGTTTCATGTCTCTGCGGCGCTGTGCGGATCGAATTGGACGGTCACCTACCGCGGCCCACTGCTTGCCACTGCCAGCAATACCGTAAGCATTCTGGTCACTACGAAGCCTCCATCGGCATTCCCCGGACGGCGCTTCGGGTAGAGGGAGAAGACGCGGTGCGATGGCACCATTCATCCGAGAAGGTCCGGCTGGGTTTCTGCGGCACGTGTGGTTCAACATTGTTCTGGGATCCGATCCACCATGACTGGACGGCTGTTGCCATGGGCACATTCGACGGACCAACGAACACCTCGCTCACATTGCATATCTTCGTGTCAGAGAAAGGCGACTACTACGAAATCGATGATGGACTGCCACAGAACGAACGTTAGCTCGGGCTATCGTTTCTTTTAGAGGACAGGAGCGGAAACTGCTCGCGGTTAAGTTTCTCTTATCGACCGGTTCCCACAATTCAGGACCTTGTCAGCGCCCAGAACCGCAAGGGCAGGGCGACGGCTGCTACCACCAAGCCAAGAGTGTAGCCGATCCAGACGCCGACCGCTCCGAGATCGAAAAGGAACCCAAGTGCATAACTGGCCGGCAAGGCAAGCGGCCAATAGGCCGTCAGTGTAATGATCGTCGGCAGGTTCATGTCCGACATTCCCCTTAGCGCACCCAACGCAGTTCCCTGAACGCCATCCGCAACCTGCAGCAGTGCCACGATGAAAAACAGCGTGACCGCGAGGTCAATGACGGCCGGGTCGTCCGACATGCTTTCCGCCATCAACCGGCCCGCAGTAATGAAGACGATGGCGGCAACCGCCTGCCAGAGTGTGACCATCAAAAAGGACGCCTTCAGGATCGGTCTGAGCCTTTCCTGACTACCTGCGCCGACTGCAAGACCCACACGGATCGAGGCTGCACCCGCCATGCCCAGCGGGATCATATAGGCCAGCCCCGCAAGCGCGTTGACGATTTGGTGGGCGGCCAGCGCCTCGGCCCCCAACCAGCCCATCATCAGGCCCACTACGGCGTAGGCTCCGCCTTCACCCGCATATCCAAGACAGAGCGGCAGGGCGTCCTTGGCCTGTGACCAGACATCCGCCCATGCAACGGTCACCCGCTGACGAAAGGCGGCCAGCCCAGGCGCGCGTATCAACACATAGATCCCGGCAACCAACGACGTACATTGCGAGAGTATGCTGGCCAGACCAGCGCCCAAAATTCCAAGATCAAGGATGTGAATGAAGGCATAGTTTGCCGGTACGTTGAACAGGACGCCCAGATAGGATAGCGCAACAGCCGTCCAAGGCCGTCCAACGGCGTCGAACAGAGCTTTCAGGCCGAAAAACAGAGTGAAAGGCACGATCCAGATCGCCATTGACATCCAGTACGGCAACAAGATCGCCAGAACCTCCTTCGGTTGACCCAAAGGCCCCAGCAACGGATAGAGTGCCATCATCACCAATGCCGCGCCGCCGCCGCCCAGAAGACACAGCAAAAGCCCGCTGCGCAGCGCCAGCGCAACCCGCGCAGCATCACGTGCACCCTCGGCTTGGCTGATCTGTACGGAAATAGCGGTGATCAAGCCCCAAAGAGCGGAAATCAGGATGATCAGAACGGCCGTGGTCACACCAGCCGCCGCCAGCGGGACCGTCCCGAGCGGAGAAATCATCGCCGTATCTACGACGCCGATCAATAGCGCTGCGGCCAGCCCGACCATCAGCGGAACGGCCAACCGGATCAGCGGTGTAAATTCGGCGCGGGTGGGCGCCTGCGAAATCAGGATTTGGTCTGTCATGGGTCACCTGCCGGACAACGTCCGGCGAAAAAGTCGCGGTATAGAGCTTGAGGCTCAGAATGAGAGGGGGCTGCTCAGCCCTGCGACGGGAACACCATGAAATTGGTCCTTTTAGGGACTAGGTTACAGGTAAGGTTCTAGGGGAAGAATTGTTTGACGTCCAGATCGCTTTTGCAGGGCGGTTTGTCGAATCTTGCCGGCTTTGGGAATGAGTGGGGATCATCGGGATGCGGTATGGCTCTGGTCAAACCATCATTTAACTGGCAGCCAATTGGGCAAGGTCACGCAGAAATTTAGCACTTTGGTCGTCGGCCGGAAAAAACAGCTCAATCTTCAAATCGTCCAGCGTGACGTCCGCGACTGTGCTGAATTGCGCAATGGTTCCAAACATGGAAAGCCTCTGACCACCAAAGCGGTATATCGTAGAAATTGTCGGCCCGATCGCCGCATCACTGCGGGCGTGCCCTTGTTGTGACAGAGCGCGCGCCGCGGTGTCCAGTGCGGGTATGCCGCCTGCGTTGGCGCTTTCTGCGCGCAGCCGCAACATCGTGTGATGCGCGACCTCGGGCCAGTTTTCGACAAGCTCAGGCATCACCGGACTGGTCAGCAGGTCCAGCAGGCTTTGCCCCTCACCGATTCCCAGCGGCTTGAAAAGCCTTTGTGCTCCGCTGTTGAGCATCACAACATTCCAGAGTCGGTCCAGAACCATTCCTGGGTAAGGGGCATGCTGCCGAAGTGTCCATTCGACCGCATCGCGGATTGGCGACATCGCCGCGTGATCAATCGGCGTTGCCGCAAAACGTGGCGCGAAGCCTTCGGCGCGCATCATCTGATTTCGGGTTTCGACCGGAAGGTTCATGACCTCGGACAGGTGAAGGATCATGTCTAGGCTGGGCCGGGACCGCCCTGTTTCAAGAAAGGAGATATGGCGCGCGCTGACCTCAGCTTCGACCGCAAGGTCCAACTGGCTCATGCGTCTACGCTTTCGCCACTCTTTCAGCATGCCGGGATAGGGTGTCATGACCTGAGTTTAGCAAGGGTCCGAACAGAATTCACTTACCTCTGAGGTAATTGATTTGGACCCGCCGCAAGTCTCATGAAGAGCAAATACTGAAAGGAGAAAGTCATGACCCAACAACAGTCGGCAATGCGTATTTCAGGCGGAGTTCTTGTTGCAACCGGGGTGCTCTTTGCTCTGGCCGCACTGCCGTTTCTGCACCCCGTCGCGCATATCTTTCTGCAAGTCGCGTATTGGCCAATTCACGCCGTTCCCTCGGAACTGACGGTTCCAGTGCCTTTACTGCTGGTTATCACCGGTGGCCTGACGGTCGGTCTAGGAGGAATGCAATGGGCGCTGGGCACATACGTTGCCCCGGTATCGGCGGTGGCTGCGACCAAGACTGCTCAGATTGCGGCATGGTCCTGGTTTTGCGTCGACAGTTCAGGCTCGATTTTGGTAGGGGCGCCCCTCAACGCCGTACTAAACCTGTCCTTTCTGGTACTGATCCTGTTGTCTTGCCGTGCCGGCTCGGCAAGCAAACACGCGACATCCTGACGTGAAGTGGAATTCACTGGGTTGGAAAAGTACGGAAGGACCATCCTATTCAGATCATCGCCTGCGGTAGAACAAATGGCATCCCGCGCGAAGGTATTGTGCTGATCGGTAAGTCGATACCGTAAACCTGCTGCATCGCCTCATTGTTGAGAACGTCGCACACTGTACCTGACGACCAGACCTTCCCTTCGCTCAGAATGTATACACTGTCGGCGAACAAAGCTGTCAGGTTCAGATCGTGCAAAACCACGACAACACCTCCGCCTTGGGCTGCGAAGTCCTGCGCGATGCGCAAAACGATGAACTGATGTGCGATGTCCAGGCTTGCAACGGGTTCATCCAGCAACAGCCAGCGCGGCTGATCCAGATCTTTGGTGTCCGAGACTTGCGTTAGAACTCGCGCCATCTGAACGCGTTGCTGCTCACCGCCAGATAGGTTCTGGTAGGACCGCGTTTCGAAGCCGCCGAGGTCAACTTGCATCAAAGCGCGAGACGGTAGTGTATCGTCGTCGGCAGCCAAGCCATTTGCTAGCCCGAGCCTGACGACCTCGTGCACAGAGAAGGGGAAAGCCACGGTTGTTGACTGCGGAAGAACGCCTCGTATAGCAGCCAATTCCCAGGGCTTTAATGTCGTGATCTCTTGGCCGTTTAATGTGATCCTGCCGGCGCTTTGGATTTCTCCCGACAGTGCTTTCAGCAAAGTCGATTTACCGGATCCATTCGGGCCGATGATGGCCGTGACTTGCCCGGGCTCTGCTTTAAGATCCACGCCTTTCAGGATCTCTTTGCTTCCGATGCGGACGCTTATGTTTTCAGCTTTCATACTTACATTCCCATTGAGCCATGGCGTCGAAGCAGGATCCAGAAAAACACCGGCGCGCCAAGGATTGCGGTCACGATCCCAATTGGTAGCTCAGCTGGAGCAACGATCACGCGGCTGATCATGTCTGCGCACAAAAGCAGCGTGGCCCCCAGCAGCGCTGAATTCATCAACAAGCGATGGTGGTCTGGTCCAGTACTGAGGCGCAGCAGATGGGGCACCACGATTCCGATAAAGCCTATGCCCCCCGACACGGCAACGGCGGCACCAGTTGCCCCAGCAACCGCCAGGATCGCGACGTTTTTGCTTCGCTGGACTGGAATACCCATGTGATGGGCAATGGCCTCACCCATCGCCAAACCGTTCAAAGCACGGGCAAGAAACTGTGTGCATACAATTGCGGTCAGAATAATCGGGGCAGCCGTTGCAACCTTTACCCACGTTGCGCCAGCAAGCGAACCCATACCCCAGAAGGTGAGGTCTCTGAGTTGCTGATCGTCAGCCATGTAGATCATCGCTCCGGATACAGCTCCGGCCAAAGCCGCCAGTGCAATGCCTGCAAGCAGCATTGTGGCGACCGATGTTTGCCCTTGACGCGTTGACACGCGATAAAGGATCAGAACCGAGGCCCATCCCCCCAGAAAGGCCGCAAAGGCAACCAGCCCGTCGCCTACCCAGGCGAGGACCGTGCGAGGCAGGAGGCCACCAAAGACGATGGCTGATATCGCGCCCAACCCGGCGCCCGCGCTGACACCGACGATCCCAGGATCGGCCAGCGGATTGCGGAACAGCCCTTGCATCACCGCGCCCGAGACTGCCAGCGCCGCACCAACAAGTATTCCCATAGCCAGACGGGGCAATCTAATGTCCCATAGAATGATCCGGTTCAGGTCCGACAACTCACGCCCCTGAAGTAAGTCCAAGACCGCAATCGACAGCGAGGCTTCGGACGCTCCAACCGAGACGCTGATCACACTTGTTACGGTCAGGACGACAACTAGAAACAGCGTCACGCGCCTGGCCCTGATCCTTCGCGCGTCAGCGCGCATCGGAGCGCCGTGGTCTAACGCCAGCGTCATGATCCGCTCGCGTTTTGCAGCGCCGACGATAGGTCCAAAATTGCATCCGCTGTACGCGGGCCAAAGCCCAGAAGATACGCACCCGGCATACGGATCAGGGCTTTGTTCTGCCCTGCCGGGGTCAGTTGGATCGCGGGCATTGCAAAAAGGTCTTCGTCCGAAGTTCCGTGATTGCCGCGCCGCTCCATCATCAGGATCACGTCGGGCGCGGTGACTGCCAACGCTTCTGACGTCATGGTCTTGAATCCATAAACGCCTGCCGCAGCATTTTCACCGCCCGCCATTCTGATAATGCTGTCGGCCTGTGTGTCGGCCCCGCCGACGGTGATTTCTCCATCCTGCGCCGAGAGGATGAACAACACATTCAAGGGGTCCGCATCCGCGGCGGCCGAGGCACTCTCTTGCGCCTGATCCAGTTGTTGAGCTGCGCTTGCGGCCAACTTTTCAGCCTCAGTCTCAACGCCCAAAGCAGCGCCCACTGCGCGGATTTTTTCCACTATCCCATCTCGGGTAAACTCTTCGTCGATTGTGACAAATTCCACACCGGCTTCTTGAAGCACCGAAATGGCATCTGGCGGGCCGGAGCCTTCCAATGCCAGGATTAGGTCGGGTGCGACGGACAGCACGCCTTCGGGCGAAAGAGCGCGCCGGTAGCCCACATCCGGCAAATCCATCGCATCGGCCGGGTAAGTTGAGGTCCGATCACGGCCCACCAGCCGGTCTTGTTGCCCGAGAGCATAGATGATCTCGGTGATTGAACTGCCGATCGCGATCACGCGTTGTTCTTCTGCTTGCAGAGTTGTGGCAGAGAGAAAAGCAGCCGTGCAGAGAGATAAAAGCTGTCGCATTACACCACCTCTTCTTCGGCTTTGTCGGATAACCCGGCGACCAGCGCATCCCAGGCGGGGCGGTGGTCAGTATCGCCGGCGCGTCGACCGAATATCTGGAAAATCAATCCGCCTTCAGCGTCAAACGCTTCAACTGAAACAGCGGGTCCTCGTTGGGTGGGTTTGGTGACGGCCCAGACCTCGGCAATATGATCGGTGCGCAGATGCAGGTTGAAATCTGGGTCCAACACGTTGAACCAAGGCCCCATCTGTTTCAGGGTTTTGACTGGGCCACCATGGATTTCAATGCAGCCGCGATTGCCGACAAAGACCATGACCTCAAGCCTTTGGTCGCGCACCTGTTCGAACATTTGCGGAGTTGTGTCTGGGTCAAGCGCCCGAACCAGAGGCGCACCGGCAATACGATACGCCCCCAACCGGTTCATCTTGAGCTTCGAAGTCAAGCGCAGGAACTGATGCGTGTCCGTCATCTTGGCCCACTCATTGCGAAGGATTTCAACCTTATCCGGATTGGCCTTAGGTGCCTCGGCTGGCTTGCGCTGCTCGACAGTCATCGTCTGCGATTGATCGTCCGCGGCCAGCGTCTGGACCAGATGTGCCCAGTGATCCAGATCTGAGCCGTCCCGCAGAAAAATCTTGTGAACCGCATCTCCGGCTGCATCAAATACTTGAATCGAGCGGCGTGTTCCGGAATCCGTTTCACGCTCGACCGCGAAGGCGTGAACCCAATGACTTGGGAACATGCGCAGGTCAATCTCTTGTGTCAGGACCATCGCGGCATGAGCGCCAGGGTGGTAGCTGTCGTATCGCCCGACTTTCTCAATCACGCAGGACGGGTTGCGTGTCAGCGCCATGACCTCTCCCAACCCGCTCAACTGACCAAAAAGCGCGTCTATGTCTGATTTCAGCCTTGTTGCGCCTTGCCCAGCGAAAGCCACCACCAGCTGCCCTTCGGACAAACCAAGTGATTCCGCCAGATCGCGATCACGTTTGCCAGCCTTCTCTGCATAGGCAGCACGAATATCCTGAGGGGCCGTAAGCACCTGTTCCATAGTGGATTTCCCATCTTCGAGTGGTTCTGTGAGGCGCTGGCCCGGCCCATGATCCCGTCATTGGCCCGCTGGCAGTGACTGCAAACTCAGTCACGGAAATATGTTGACTCTTTTAGTAAGCTTTATTAGCGAGCACAAGTCATCGCTGAAAGGCGATTCCAAAAAACACCAAAAAAGACTGACCTTAGCCAGCGAACTGCAAGCATCTCCGGTCCTCAACCACTCGAAGGGACAGAAATGCGTGCTTCAATTCGAAAGGCGGGCCTGCTTGGCACCGCCTCTTGCCTCAGTATGATCGCAGCGGCCGTTTGGGCGCAGGAACAGGATGATGGGTTCCTGGGCACACTTGAGCTGGGCGAAAGCAAACGTGAAATCCAGACCGACACCGCAGTACCTATTACCAATATCGATCAGGAAGAGATCAATGACCGTCAGGCCAACACGGTTGCAGAGCTGATCGACACCGTGCCTGGTGTGACTCTGGTGAATGGCTCGACACCGCAGGGGTCTGGCATCAACATTCGGGGCTTCGGCGCCAACAGCACCTTCGGTACCGACCAGAAGGTTCTCATTCTGATCGACGGGGCAACAACCGGTTCGGAAGAGCTGTATCGGATCGGCAACCAACTCTTCACCGATCCGCAGCTTTACAAAAGCGTGTCGGTGATCCGGGGCACTGTCGGGTCGTTTGAATTCGGCTCGGGCGTCGTGGGAGGCGTGGTTCAATTGGAAACCAAAGACGCCTCGGATTTCACCGGCGGTGAGCCCGGCTTCCGGTTCCGTCAGACGTTGGAAGGCTATTCGAACGGAAGCGGCTTTGCCTCATCGTCGATTCTGGCGTGGCAGCCGAACGAGCAGACCGAGTTTCTGTTCAACTACACCTATCGCGATCAAGACGATCAGGAAGACGGGAATGGCGGCTCGATCGGCAACAGCGCCTTTACCCTGCCTTCCCTGTTGGCGAAGGGCAAATACAGCTTCGGCGACAATCTGGAGCATTCTATCACCGCATCATGGAACCAATCGACCTCGGAAGAACGGGACGTTCCATATGACTCATTCGGTACATCTGCAGACGCTTTTGGAAATGTGGATCGTGATATCGAAACCCGGATTGGCATCCTGCGATATCAATACCGGCCAGCAGACAACGATCTGATCGATTTGGATGTGAACCTCAGCTATTCCGAGCAGTCCATCGACAGCAGCTATGTTCCTGGCTCTTCCAGCTTAGAGGGAACTCCGTTTTTCCCAAGCATTCGGGCTCTTGCGGACGCGTCACATAACTATGAAACCACCAAACTGACGATCAAGAATACCTCGTATTTCCAAACTGGAATCGCTTCGCATGATCTTCGAGCCGGGATCGAGTTCATCAATCGAGAGCGTCTGGATGCTCCGTCAGCCCCGGGTGGGACCGATCGTCGGATTGCCTTGTTCGCAGTCGATGACATTCAGATCGGCGATCAACTGACCATCACACCGGCGCTGCGTTACGAAACGCAGGACATCAAGGGGGATGGCGATACAGCACCTTTCGATGAGAGCTACAATAACAATGCTCTGATGGGGGGACTGTCGGCGCGGTACGAATTCGCAAACGGTTTCGGCATCTTCGGCGGCGGTGCATACACTGAAAGCCTGCCCATCATCGACGACCTTGGTACCCCGGTATTCATGACCCAGCCCGAGAAATCGCGCACCTGGGAAGCAGGGTTTTCGTTCAATCGCGGAGATATCTTTGCCGAGGGCGACATCATACGCGCCAAGGTGAATTTCTACGACACTAACTTGCGGGATGTCACATCGTACAATCAGTCGAATCCGATTACCGGAGCATCTGTTCTTTTGGACAAGGTCGAAACGCACGGTGTGGAAATTGAAGCATCATACGCGAACGTTGGCGGATTCTATGTCGACTTTAACGCAAATGTCGTAAGCGGCACGGAAACCAATGAAAACGGGCAGGAGTCCCGCTGGCGCAACGAACCATCGGATTCGGGGCGGATCACATTCGGCAAACGGTTTGGCGAAACGCTTGATGTCAGCTGGGAGCTTTTCGGAGCCAGGTCTGGCTTTGATTCCTCAGGCGACCCGGTTGCCGGATATGGCGTCAACACATTGCGCGCGTCCTACTTCCCGCAAGAAGGCGCGCTTGCAGGGTTCGAAGTTAGGGCAGGTATCGAGAATATCTTTGACAAAAACTACCTGCCGAACCTGTCGACGCGCAATGCGCCGGGCCGGAACTTCAAGCTGACCGTGGCCAAAACTTTCTGATCAAGAAAAGAAAGGACCAGTTATGCGAATAGCGTCGAAAAGAAATGCTCGGTTGGTCCTGCTGGCCTTGCTCCCAATTCTGGGGGCGGGGCCTGCGTCAGCCGGAGAAACCGGTGGCGTTTCGATAGAGCTGAGTTCTGCGGAAGAACGAGACCAAAGCTGCCTGCTCAGCTTTTTGGTCGAGAATAAACATGACACCGATATCGAAGGCGCCGTCTACGAAATGGTCTTATTCGGCGAGGAAGGTGGCGTTGCTCTGCTCACGCTTCTGGATTTCGAGGATATGCCCGCAGGGCGTCCTAGGGTCCGCCAATTTCAGTTCGATGGAATGGCCTGCAACCAAATCACTCTTATCCTGATCAACGACGCTCAGGAATGTGCGCATCAAGGAGGCATGCAGAATGCCTGCATGTCGAACCTGACACTCAAAAGCCGCCTTGAAACGGAAATAATTGGATAGGCCAATGGATACGATCATTCAGAAATTGACAGACGTCCTCGCGCTTGGCGGGCCGGTTGTTGCGATCCTGATCGCAACCTCGGTCGCAACCCTGTCGCTCGTCATTTACAAGCTGTGGCAATATGCGGCCGCCGGCGTCGGTCGCCATATCGAGCTTTCTTTGGCGATTGAAGCCTGGGACCGGCAGGACCGGGCGGCTGCGGTGGCGCATCTGGACAAGAGCCAAAGCTATCTGGCCCCAGTGATCGCCATGTCGTTCAGTGGTGATAGCAGCACGCTGTCCGAGCGTGCCGATGCCGAGGCCGAAGCGCGCTTTGCCGGGCTTGAACGGGGCCTCAACGTGCTGGACATGGTGTCTCAATTGGCACCGCTATTGGGGTTGTTCGGCACCGTTCTTGGCATGATCGAAGCCTTCCAGACCCTGCAAGGCGCAGGCAATTCGGTAGACCCTGCACTGCTTGCAGGTGGCATTTGGATTGCCCTGCTGACAACGGCTGCAGGGTTGGCCGTCGCAATGCCAACCTCGCTTGTGCTGACTTGGTTCGAGGCACGCATGACGCGTGAGCGCATCTTTACTAACCGTGCCCTACGCACCGTTTTCGCACCTGGTCACGCCGCAGGATGCAAAGCGACCGGGATGCCAAAGGCAGCCCTTGCCCATGGCACTTGAGACCCGAACCAAGCGGCGCAAGCGCCTGTCGATGACCTCGTTGATCGACGTCATCTTTTTGCTGCTGCTGTTTTTCATGCTTACTTCAACATTTTCGAAATTCGGCGAGATTGAGTTTTCAACATCTTCGGCAGGCGGTTCAGACCAAGACATCCCGATCCGCTTTGTGAAGCTTGAACAGGATCGTCTTCTGGTCGACGGGACCGTAACAACCCTGGATAGCGTTACAGAGCTTTTCGACGGGACCTCCGAACAAATGGCATTGATCAGTCTCGGTCAGAACGCAACTTCGCAACAACTGATTGACCTGCTGACGGCTTTGAAAGGCGTGGCTCACCTACGGACGCAGGTGATCGGATGATGCAACTGAAACCAAAGGCGAGGCGAACCCGAGAACCCACAATTGCTCTGATCAACGTCGTCTTCCTGATGCTGGTTTTCTTCATGATTGCGGGTACGCTTGCCCCACCGCTTGGCAACTCAGTGCAACTGGTCGAAACGCAGAACCTTGAAGGGCGCGAGCCGCCAGATGCGCTCGTCATCCGTGCCGATGGTGTGCTCGAGTATCGCGGGGCCGAGCTGACAGATGTTGAAGCTTATGTTGAACGCGCTTCAATTGACCTGCCGCTGGAAGTAGTACGCTTGGTTCCCGACCGCGCGCTTCCAGCGGTGCGGCTGAAAGCGGTTAGTGATGCGCTTCGTGCCCTAGGCGCAAACAAGGTCTTTGTGATCACACAAAGAGCGCTGCAATGATCCCCAGTTCTCGCGCAATAGCCGCATCTGCGATCGTGTTGGCTGCTGCGACCCACGGTCTTGCTTTGCATGACTTTGGCCCACAAACGGTGACGCAAATCGAAGGTGGTGGCTCGGTCGATACAGCAGCACTCGGGACGTCCTTTAAGGATTTCACTGCTGGAACGATTGCATCTGCGCCGGCCTCGACCCGGAAAACGACTGTAGAGCCTGATCAACCAATTAAACAAGCAAACCCCGAGGGGCAGACAGCGAAGGCTGCAATACCTATCGCAAAACAGGTCGCGCCTTCGGCGAAAGGAGCATTGAAGCTAAAGGTTCCTCAAAAGGCAAGCCAGCCCGAATTGACCCAAGCCGAACAGCCTGAGGCTGAGCCCAAACGCAAAACTGCAAAGCCTCCCGTGCAAAACGCAGAACTTGAGGAGAAGAAAGTCGCCCAGCTCGCTGCAAAAGCAGGCAATGGTGAACGCGCTAGAAAAAAGGGCAGTACAACGGGCGAAAACAACAAGGGAGAAGCCGCCGCAGAAAAGACAGCCCGTACAACCTCGGCCCAGGGCAATGCCGATGCAAGCAACTACGCGGGCAAGGTCAAACGCAAGATTCTTCGTGTGCGACGCAAAAGCGTGAACATCCGCGGCGTGGTTCTAGTGACGTTTCGCATCGCTGACAGCGGAGCTTTGGTATCGGCCAACATTGCCCGCAGTTCAGGTTCAAAGCGTTTGGACCGGATCGCCTTGTCACAGGTGCGCGCGGCTGCACCTTTTCCAATTCCGCCTGCCGGGGCCCGTCGCCAGTACACTATTAAAATTTTTAGCAAGTAGAGGCGAATGCACGCGGCCGGAACGTTTCTGAGTACCATTAGATCAGCACCAGATTGCGACAACGCGAGTGCGAACGGTTAACTCGTAAAGGCCCACAGCTCCCGCTAGCCAAACAGCGCAACTGCCGTTTTGATGCTTCCGATGGGGGAGTTTTGCCAGCACAGTTTCGCGTCATCTTTTTACTAAATCCTTTTACAATTCCAGCAAGAGAACGAAAACACCCGCAACGTGCTAGAGGTTGCTTGGTGGAAGAGTACGATGAATCCGAGTCCGATCGACTGATGCGTTCGCTAGTCTAATGGCAGCTTTGTCCGCACTGCCGCCACCGAGCTAGCTAGGGGCGAATCACCAATCGACACAGTGCGCTAGATGTTAGCTAGGAGGCCCACACTCAGTTCTTTGGAGCATCGGCTCCAGCCGAGTGTCGCTTCAAACACAAATTTCTAAATGCGATGAAGCGCGAGCCAGATCAAAAAACCAATGTACAAAAAAACAGATACGTTCAAAACCGTATCGACGATAGAACCTGTCATTCGGAGACCTCTTTTGAAAGCGACTTGAGGAGACAGACCACAAGAATTGGCACGATGAATACAAACGCAATGGCCGAGAGTGCGATAATAGATCTGACAAGTGAAACATCGTTTACGAGGATCATGGCTAGGCCCAAAGCGCCGAGAACTATCCCCCAGATGGTTCGAACGCTCGGCGAGGGGTTTTCGTCTCCGCCTGTTCCAATCATTGCAAGTGTGAAGCCTGCGCTCACGACGCTCGTTACAACAAAGAGGAAAGCGGCAGTTATCGTCGCTATCTGCGTGATAGACTTCAATGGAAACTGTTGCAGGAGAGCGAATGTCGTCGCATCAAGGCTCTTTTCGTTGACCTCAAGAAGATGACCACTTCCATCCAAAACATCAAAAAAACCTACACCGCCGAGCACTCCAAACCAGAAAACCGAAAAAAGAGTGGGCGCAATTATGACCCCGGCCAGAAACTCGCGTATTGTGCGCCCCCGCGAAATGCGTGCAATGAAAATGCCTACAAATGGAGACCAAGCAAGCCACCAGATCATGTAGTTAAGCGTCCAGTCTTGAAACCAGGTGGAAATGCTCTGATCAAAAAATTCTGTTGTTGAAAAACCGGCAGGTATAACGTTGTAAACATAACGTCCAAAACCCGAGACGATCGAATTCATCACAAAAGACGTGGGACCGGCGACAAGCAAAAAAACCAAAAGACTGATCGCAATCGCCATGGCCAAATTGGACAGTTTCGACATTCCTTCTCCCAGATCACGTCTCAGAGGAATAAGGAAAGCAACGCACATGGCGGCAAAAATAATTGCTGTCAGATACGGAGAATTTGGTATTCCAAGAACTCCTGCCAGTCCTGTTTGAATTTGAAACACCCCCATGGCCAACGAACCCGCTAGGCCAACGGCTATGGCGACGACGGATAAGAAATCGAACAGCCAAGCCAATCCGCGAGTCCAAGTTTTCTCGCCGAACACGTCCAGTAGCGGAGCGCTGAGCAGCAACGAGCGCTCACGTCGAAATGCAAAATAGGCAACTATGAGTGCAACGACACCGTAGATGGCCCAGGCGTGGAACCCCCAGTTCAAATAGGTTACGAACATGGCGAGCCTTGCGGCTTCTGGATCAGAAGAAAAATCGCGTATTACCGAAAAGTGGGTGAGCGGCTCTGACACGCCAAAAAACAGCAGGCCCACACCCATACCCGCCGCGAAAAGCATTGCAATCCAAGCTGTAGTCGAAAACTCGGGCTCTGAACCTTCGGGTCCAATTCGGATAGAGCTGTACTTGGAAACTGCAAGATAAATTGCCAGTAACAAAAGTGCGCTGGCTTCGAGCATAATGAACCAGCCCCGGCTTTCGAACTGGATGGTGACAATTCTTGAGGAGACGGAACCCAAGCCATGCGGGTCGACAACACCCCATAGAGCAATACAGCTGCTGACGAAGAGAGCCGAAATCAAAAGCGCATTGACTTTCATATATTACCCAATCGAAGAAGAATGGCTTCGCTTAATCGTAGCAGCGATTATCCAGCTCTAATAGCTGGAAACGTTTCTTTCCGGATTGGAACAGATAGCCGTTTTATCCCGCTTCACAGTCGTTCGGTTCATATAGTCCAACCAATTCCACCCGATGACTGATTTGAGCTCAAAGGCGACATAGGCATAGATGTTGAGCGCCGCGTTCGTCGCTCAGGGCACAAAAACTGACTTTCGCTGGAATCGCAAATACGCGCTTTGATTTTGATGGGTTGCGGGTTCCGAGCAGAACTAGAAACAGCTTACAGGGCTATGGGGAGCTTAAGCGTAATGCTCGCACCTCTTTCGACTTGGTTGATTTCGACCATTCCTCCGTGGCGCTGCGCCACTGCCGAGACGATTGACAACCCCAATCCGCTGCCCTCGGAGTGCTCCAACTGAGAAAACCGATTGAATGCTGCTTCGCTTTGGTTTGGCGAAAGGCCAGCCCCGTCATCGGCCACCGTTAGCTCAATTTGTTTGCCCTCACGCTGCAGCACAACTGAGATTTGGCTCAACTTTGGGCCACCGTGTTTGATTGCGTTGTCCAACAGGTTCTTCAGAGCCTCAATCAGAAAGATACGGTCGCCGAAAACCGTGATTGCTGTCTCAGGCATCGTAACATCAAACTCGACACCCTTGGCGAGAATGTGAACGCCCATTTCCGCGCAGGCCTCTTCCACGACCGAGCGGAAGTCAATTTTATCCATTTGGTCTTGGTGCGTCGGCTGCCTGAGCCTCTCAAGTGACAAAAGCTGTTCAGCCACCGTTGCTGAGTTTTTTGCCGCCGCCACAAGCTCTGAGATGCGTTTTTCTCGGTCGTCGTCCGTTTTCGCGTCCTGCAGCGCTTCGGCCATCGACTGCACGGCCGCCGCCGGATTTCTCAGCTGATGTGCTGCTTCGGATATAAAAACTTGGTGGGCGTTGATACTATTTTCCACCTGTCCAAAAAGTCGGTTCAGGGTTCTGACAACTCCTTGAACTTCGATCGGGACAGGGCGCTTGATCTCACTGAGGTCATCTGGTGAACGCAGGTCAATTGCGTCCTGCAAATCCAGCAAAGGCCTCAAGCCTCGAGCGACGCCGAACCATACAACAATGGCGAGGGTGGCCAGCAGAATTCCCATAAGAATTCCTGCGCGGATTGACAGTTCGTTCGCGAAAGCGTTTCGATCGGCCATACGTTGCCAGACTGTAACTGTCGCATCTCCGACTAGGTTTTCTATGGTCACTCGTTCCGTCATCTTTAGAACACGCACTGGTTCTTGGCGGTAGAGCGCTTCGAAAAACCGTGGCTTGTACACCTCTTGATCAGACGGGTTCGAGGCTGCCGGCGGGTAGGCATAACCTGTCACATAGATGCCGCCGGGGCCCGTTACGTGGTAAAAAATCTCTCCGCCCGACGCGTCCCGGATCATGCTGCGTGTCGTTGGTGACAGCGCGTCACCCCCCGAAATCGCAACATCTCGCGATATTGCGAGGCCAGCAGATAACAGGCTGTCGTCGAACAATTCCTGAGCCGTATTCTGCGCAATCATAAAACGCCAAAGACCGAGCAGGGCGGCAATCAGCACCAAGGGGGTTAGGATAAGAATGAAAAGTCTTAACCTGAGCGAGCCGTGATTGATCACTTCTGCACCTCAAGCAGATATCCCAGACCACGAGCTGTCTTAATTCTAATACCGAGATCTTGAAGACGTTTTCTCAGCCGAGATACATGAGGTTCAACGGCCGAGGCCTCCACATCGGCACCAACGCCATAGACGTAATCTGTAAGTTGGCTTTTGGGAACAATTCTGCCCCTGCGCTCTAAAAGGCATTCAAGCACCGCGATTTCCCGCCGCGGAATATCCAGAACTTCGCCCTGCACACTAACCTGTCGGGCAGCGCGGTCAAATTCCAGACCTCCAATGCTCTCCTTTGCGCCGTAGTCGAGATCTTTGCGTCGAGAAAGCGCCCGGATGCGTGCTTCCAACTCGTCCATCTCGAACGGCTTAACCAGGTAATCATCGGCGCCCATATCCAACCCCGAAACCCGGTCGCTTGTTTCGGCACGTGCCGTCAGCAAGATCACTGGTACGCCGTCACCGCGATTGCGAAGGGATATCAGGATCTCCAACCCTGACTGTCCGGGCAAATTGATATCCAGAACAACCAAGTCGGCACCCTCTTGCGCAAGATACAAGTCAGCCTCGTCGCCATCCGTAAGCACTTCTGCCGCATGACCGCGGTCACGCAGACGATAAGCAATAGCGTTGGCGAGGGTCTCGTTGTCTTCGACGATGACGATCCGCATCGGGTCTCCTGCAAGTTTCGCGCAAGGTTGGCGCTCCATGATTGCCAGATGGGAGGGGGAATCAACCCCACAGTTCTATTTGCGATCACGGTGGCGCAGAGGGCGCTAGCGTGGTTGTTTGGTCAACAGGGAGGAACCAATGACCATTTCCAACTTCACCCGTCGCGCCGTCGTGGGGCTGATCGCCGCCGCCGGTATCGCCGCACCTGCCGCTGCCGAGGTCGATTTCTCGGGCAAGACAGTTGAATGGGTCATCCCGTTCTCGGAAACGGGCGGGTCTGCCAAATGGGCCAATTTCTTTGCGCCGCTTCTGTCCGAAGCACTGCCGGGTCAACCGACTGTTGTCGTGAAGTTCATGCCCGGCGCCGGATCGACCAAAGGCGCAAACTGGTTCCAAGAGCAGAGCCATGACGATGGTACGCTGCTGTTTGGCACCTCCGGTTCAACTCAATTCCCGTATCTGCTGAGCGATCCGCGCGTGCGATATGAATACAACGACTGGATTCCGGTGATGGCGTCGGGAACCGGTGGTGTTGCCTATCTGAACGCCGAGGATGGAGCAAAGTTTGATGGCTCTGCGAACGCGCTGAAAGATACCAACTTCATCTATGGTTCGCAGGGCGCGACACGTCTTGACCTTGTGCCGCTGCTGGCATGGCAAATGCTGGGTATGAACGTCGAGCCTGTCTTTGGCATCAAAGGCCGTGGCGATGGTCGTCTGATGTTCGAGCGCGGCGAAGCCAACGTCGATTATCAGACCTCATCCGGTTACCTGGGTGGTTCGGCCCCGCTGGTTGAATCCGGTCAGGCTGTGCCGATGATGACCTGGGGTGCTCTGGATGCAGATGGCAATATCGTCCGTGACCCGACCTTCCCGGACATCCCGACATTCAAGGAAGTATGCGAAGCCACCGATGGCTGTGAAACCAGCGGTGAGGCGTGGGATGCGTGGAAAGCGTTCTTTGTAGCCGGTTTCCCGGTGCAGAAGCTAGCCTTCCTGCCGGGCGATACACCTCAGGAAGTGGTCGACGCATACACCGCCGCATTCCAGGCAGTAACCGAGCGCGGCGACTTTGCCGAAATCTCCTCGAAGCGCGTGGGCAAGTATCCGGTGTTCGTCGGTGACGGCTCTAAGGCGGCGCTGCAAACCGCGACAAATGTCGACGACAACGCCAAAGCTTACGTTTTGAACTGGCTCAAAGAAGCCTATGGTGTCGAGCTGAACTAAGCCCAGACACCACCGCGCGTGCCCCAATGTCGGGCGCGCGCTTTTCCAAACACAAGACAGTTTATGAAAGGCGGCCGCTATGGAGGTTTTCGCCACAGCTCTTCCTGCGCTCAGTGATGCGTGGGGTCTGATCCTGCAACCTATTGTTCTGGGTTATCTTATTCTCGGTGTCGTCATGGGACTGGCCGTAGGTGTTTTCCCTGGGCTTGGCGGTATTGCTGGTCTGTCCTTGCTGCTGCCTTTCATGTTCGGCATGGACCCTATCCTCGGGTTGGCGTTGATGATCGGAATGGTTGCCGTTGTTCCGACCTCTGACACCTTTGCATCGGTTCTTATGGGCATCCCCGGCAGTTCCGCCTCACAGGCGACGGTGCTGGACGGCTTCCCGATGGCGAAAAAGGGTGAGGCCGCGCGTGCATTGTCAGCGGCCTTTGCGTCATCGCTGTTTGGCGGTTTAGTCGGCGCAACCTTTCTGACCATGTTCATCCTGATCGCGCGGCCAATCGTTCTGGCATTCGGCCTGCCCGAGATGCTGATGATCACTATACTTGGTCTTTCCATGGTCGCCATTCTTGCCGGACGTATCCCGCTAAAAGGCGTTGCCGCCGCTGGGCTGGGCCTGATGGTCGGCACGATTGGCGAGGCGGATGCAGGTGGCTCGCTCCGTATGGCCACTTATGACATTCCTTACCTGACCGACGGTCTGAAATTGGTCATCGTTGGCTTGGGTATCTTTGCGGTGCCGGAAATCGTCTCGCTGTTGCGTCAAGACCGATCCATTGCCAAGGGCGCTTCGCTGGGAGCTGGTTGGTTTGATGGCGTCAAAGACTGGGCTGCGAACATTTGGTTGTCGGTCCGCTGTTCGATCATTGGCGTGGTTGTCGGTGTCATTCCTGGTCTCGGAGGCTCGGTTGTTGACTGGATCGCTTATGGCCATTCGGTCCAATCGACCAAAGACAAAAGCAACTTTGGCAAGGGCGAAGTGCGTGGCGTCATCGGGCCCGAAAGCTCGAACAACGCCAAAGAGGGCGGGGGGTTGGTCCCAACGCTGCTATTCGGCATCCCCGGCTCGGGTTCGATGGCGATCTTTATCGGCGCAGTTGCGCTGTTGGGATCTGGCGATATCGAGGTTGGTCCGAGCATGCTCAAGGATAATCTCGATATCACCTATTCGATTGTCTGGTTGCTAGCTCTTGCCAACGTGGTGGGCACCATCCTGTGTATCGCGGCCTCTGGCGGGATTGCCAAACTAACGACGATCCGCTTCACCTATCTGGCGCCGTTTCTGTTCATGCTAATCAGCTTCGCGGCATTCCAGTCCGGTCAGAATTTCGAAGACCTTCTGGCCCTGTTTGTCATCGGCCTGATCGGCATCTTCCTGCGCCGTTTCGACTGGTCGCGCCCGGCCTTCCTGATTGGATTCGTGCTGTCCAACCCGGTTGAGAAGTTCACCAACCAGGCGTTCCAGATCGCCTCTTTCCGCTTCCGCAAAAGCTTTGGCGAAGGCATGGAGTACGTCTTCAGCCCGATCGTCATCGTCCTGATCGTGGTCACCGTGGTTTCGGTTATTCTTGGCATTCGTCAAGCCAAGATGATCATGGCCGAAGGTGAGGTCAAATCCGGTAGCAAGCGCGCGCCGCTGATCTTCCTGCTGGTGATCATGGCTTACCTGATCGTGGCGTTGATCAATGCCAACATGATCCCTGACTACAACATGACCGACAAGATCATCCCGCTGGTGATCGGCAGCGTGTCGCTGTTTTGCTGCGTCATCCTGTTGATCCAGATGATGCGGCGACCCGAAGGGGATGCAATCTTTGCTGACAAGGAACTTGCCGGCGAGGATGCAAGCGCTCCGCATGGGCTTTGGTCAACGCTCGCTTGGTTTGCAGGTCTAATCGCGGCCACGTGGTTTGTGGGGTTCATCTTGGCGTTGATCGGGTTCCTGATCGCATTCTTCCGCATTCGCGCCGGGTCCAGCTGGCAGATGACGCTGCTCCTGACGGCTTGTGGCATCGGTTTCATGTGCTTCATGGCTGGCGCTTTGAACCGGGATTTCCCGCCGGGTCTGCTGCAAGACATGGTGAACCTGCCATGGCCGCTCAAGTAGGCGCTCCATGTTTGTCCGGTCTGCCAATCTGGCGGCTGGGCAGCACAGAAATCAGAAATTTCAACGGTTTGTAAAGGAGGGTTCGCAATGACCCAGACAGCAATCCCATATGTTTTCATGCGCGGCGGCACTTCCCGAGGGCCTTATTTTCGACGCTCTGATCTGCCTGAAGATAGGGATAAGTTGGCTGATGTTCTGGTCGCTGCCCTCGGGGCTGGGCAAGCGCTCAATATCGACGGGATCGGTGGCGGTAACGCGGTGACGACCAAAGTGGCGATGCTGTCTGCCAGCGAGGACGGCTGGGCCGATATCGACTATTTCTTCGCGCAAGTTTCTGTTGAAGAAAAGCTGGTCGATTTCAAACCCACCTGCGGAAACATCCTCTCAGGAGTTGGTCCAGCTGCGATCGAAATGGGATTGTTTCAGCCCAACGGCGATGAGACCGAAATCCGCATTCGCGCCGTCAATACAGGCGCCCGCGTCGTTGCCAAAGTGCAGACCCCGGGCGGCGAGTTGGTCTATGAGGGTGACGCGGAAATCGCCGGAGTTCCCGGCCATTCTGCACCGGTGAAACTGAGTTTCATGGGCGTTGTGGGCTCAGCAACAGGTGCATTTCTGCCCACTGGAAATTTGCGCGATACAGTGCAGGGGATCGAGCTGACGTGCATGGATGTCGCTATGCCGATGGCGATAGCCCGGGCGGCCGATTTCGGACTGACAGGATATGAAAGCGCCGAAGAGCTGGATGCCAATCGTGCTTTCTTTGATCGGATGGAGGCCGTGCGGATCGAAGCCGGGGAACGGATGGGTATGGGGGTCGTATCGAAATCGGTGACTCCCAAATTCGGCCTGATGGCCCCCGCCAGAGAGGGTGGAACCCTTGCGGTTCGGTATTTCATGCCATGGAAAACCCACCCAACTATGGCCGTAACGGGAGCGCAATGCATTGCGTCTTGCGCTTTGACGCCCGGAACCGTCGCAGACGGGTTGCTTGATCGCCCGGATTCAAGCCCGGCTGACGTTGTGTTGGAGCACGCCTCAGGCCAGATCGAAGTTCTGGTGGACTTCTCAAACGACCAGGAGTTCAACGTCAATGCCGCCGGTCTGGTGAGAACAGCGCGTAAATTGGCGGATGGGCATGTTTATGTACCGGAATCTGTGTGGAACGACAGTTGAAAAGGCGGCTCTCCAAAAGTATACTATGGTATACATTATGAGGATGCCTCGATGGATGACTATTCTGAATGCCTCGATATCGCGCGTCAGGAACTCAGGCTGGCGCAGTCGGCTCTGCGGAGGGACATCGCGGACTACCCGACACCGATTGCTGGGTGCGATGAGCAATTCAACCATTTGCTGGATCAGCGCGAACGTGTTCGCAACGCATTAGAAGCGCTCGACACACGTCATTTTGTGCCGACACCAAGAAAACTAAGCACCGAGCAGGGTAGAGATAGTCGATGAAAGTTCACATTCTGGATGATTGGTTTGACACTCTGCAGGGCCTGCCCTGTTTTGAGAAGCTATCTCTCCATGACGTGAAGGTCTGGACAGACCATGTCGAAGATACCAGCGAATTGGCTGAACGCTTGCAGGAGGCTGAGGCGCTGGTGTTGTTTCGCGAGCGCACCAAGATCACCCGCGATTTGGTTGAAAAACTCCCAAACCTGAAATTGATCAGTCAGCGCAGCGTGTATCCGCATGTTGATGTGCAGGCATGCTCGGATAACGGTGTGCTGCTTTGTTCGAACATGCATGGCGGAACGCCCTCATATGCAGCAGCTGAACTGACATGGGCGCTGATCATGGCCGGGATGCGCGATTTGCCAGCGCAGATGGCCTCGGTCAAAGCTGGGCGTTGGCAGGCCGGGGTTGGCAAGACCCTGAGAGGGCGGCAACTGGGGCTCTATGGATATGGTCGCATCGCCCGCGCCGTTGCTGGTTACGCCGAGGCATTCGGGATGAATGTGGTCTGGTGGTCTTCGGACGAAGGCCGGGCAAGGGCGCAGGCAGACGGCGTGCAGGTCGCAGCAAGCCGCGAAGCGTTCTTTGCCAATAGTGATGTTGTGTCTGTCCATGTTCGCCTGAAGCCAAACACAAACGGCATCATCACAGCGTCGGATTTCTCGCAGATGCAACCCGGGGCGTTATTTGTGAACACCTCCCGGGCCGGGCTGATTACTACGGGTGCTTTGTTGGATGCGCTGAACGCGGGTCGCCCGGGCAAGGCCGCAATCGATGTCTTTGATGCCGAGCCCCTGACGGACCCGAATGACCCTTTGCTATCGCACCCAAACCTGATCGCGACACCGCATATCGGCTTTGTGACCGAGGACGAATTCGATCTGCAATTCGCAGATATTTTCGATCAGGTGAACGCCTATGCTGAAGGCGCTCCCATTCACATGATCAACCCCGAGGTTTGGACCAGCGCAGGATAAGATTGGCCACTATAGGCGCGCCGATGATCACCAGCACGATCCTTGTCAGATGGTGGGTGATTACAAAGCCCAGATCCACGCCCGAAACGATAGCTAGCACTGTCATCTCAGCCTGCCCGCCGGGGGCAAAGGCCAAGAAAGCCTCGACCGGTTGGCCGAAGCCCAACGTGGTGACAACAGCAGTGAAAGCGGCTGCAAGGATGGCAAGGACGATGACATAGGCGAAGCCTGCTGCAACCACCCGGCGGAGTTCGACCCAAGTGACGCCCACGAACTTCACGCCCATCCCGCAACCGATGAAGAACTGCGCTGCAAGGATGGCCTCGCGCGGTGGTCGGGTATGAATGAAATCCCCCAGTGATAGGGCTGCTGTCAGGATCATCGGGCCGAGGATGGATGCTCCGAACAGGCCGATCCGCTCACCGCCTTTCCAGCCTATAAGGGCGGCCAGGACCATCAGCACCAGTTCATTTATTGGCAGGTCACGCGCAGGCTCTCCGATTGGGTTGGTGAGTTGGGCATCGTAGAACACTGTCAGAAACAGCGGGGCTAGTGTCACTATGATCAGCACGCGCGTACCGTGGATCAGGGAAAGTGTACGCGGGTTGGCGCCTGCTTCGGCTCCAAAGATGATCATGTCCTGCAATCCGCCCGGCATGGCGGCGTAAAATGCGGTCGTGGTGTCAAACCCCCAGATCCTGCGAAAGAAGGGCACGCCCACCAGTGCGATCAGCAGGATGAAGAACGGGACCAGTGCAATAGACGCGGCCATTCTCGGCAGCTCGGCGAAAAGGGCAGGGGTAATCGAAGCCCCAACTGCAACGCCGAGTATGGTGCGCGCTGCAACCGAGACCTGACCAAAACCTTCCATAGGGGCATGCGCCAGGGCAGCGATCAGACACGCGCTCATCGGGCCGAAAAGAAAGGGCAGCGGCAGGTTCAACGACCAAAATACTCCGGTGCCCAGTAGTGCAAGGACCAGTGTTACGGCCCGCTTTGTCAGGAGAGAAGGTGTTTTGTTTTGGGTGGGCAAGGCGCGGCTTCCGACAATATTGACTCGCTATGTATCCAAATGTATACAACTGGACGCAAGAAGACAAGTGAGCGTTCGATGACCATTCAAGACGACCCCTTACAGCCTGGCCCACAAGGCAATTCAGCGTATCAACGCCTGCTGGACGAGATTCGGGATGGCACACTTTTGCCTGGCGAACGCCTGCGCGAGATTGAGTTGTCGGAACGACTAGGCGTCAGCCGTACTCCCGTACGCGAGGCTATCCGGCAGTTAGAGGCCGACGGGCTAGTCACTCATGTGCCCCGGCAGGGCGCAACCGTCCGCAGCCTTGATTACGCCGAAGTAATGGAACTCTATGAAATGCGCGCGGTTCTCGAGGGAACTGCCGCCCGTTTAGCCGCGCGTGCTGCATCGGATGTCGAGTTGGACGAGTTGAGCGTTTTGAATGATCGCTTGGCTGAGGCTGGTACCGGCTCGGAAGCGGCTCGGATCAACCGGATTTTCCACGCCACACTTTTGGACGCAGCAAAGAACCGGTTTCTTGCCAAGTCTATGTTGTCTTTGCAAAAAGCGCTGTTGATTCTTGGGCCGTCGCAATTGCTGGACGGTGATCGGGCCGAGACAGCAGTGGCAGAGCATAAGCGCGTCATGGCTGCCTTAAAGGCCCGCGATGGCGCAGCGGCTGAAACAGAAATGCGTGCGCATATTCAGGCCGCACAACGGATGCGTATTCGGGCGTTGCAAGAGCGCGACCGGACAACCGACAAAAATCAATAGGTAGACAGGATATGGCCACCCAAAAGGAAGCTTATGATATCGCTGTGATCGGCGGTGGGAACGCAGCTCTTTGCGCCGCGATGACCGCTGCCGAGGCAGGCGCCCGTGTTCTGATCCTCGAGACGGCGCCAAAACCCTATCGTGGTGGAAACTCCCGCCATACGCGCAATTTTCGTTGTATGCATGGCGCTCCTCTCGGCCCGCTGATCGAAGAATACAGTGAAGATGAGTATCTTGAAGATCTGCTAATGGTCACTGGTGGCAAAACCGACGAACATCTTGCTCGCCTCGCGATCCGAAACTCCGAGGAATGCCTGCCGTGGATGGAAGAACACGGGGTGCGGTTCCAACCCTCTCTGTCCGGGACATTGTCACTGGCGCGGACCAACGCCTTCTTCATGGGGGGCGGGAAGTCTCTGGTAAACGCATATTACCGAACTGCTACTGGTTTGGGTGTCGATGTTCTGTACGAAGCTGCTGTCACGCATCTGGAGCTGAATGGTGATCGGATCGAGTGGGTCGACTACACCTATGAGGGCCAGTCTCATCGCATCACGCCCAAGGCGGTCATCGTTGCCTCGGGTGGGTTTCAGGCCGACACGGATTGGCTGACCCGTGCATGGGGTGAACCTGCCAAGAATTTCTTGATCCGGGGCACACCCTATAACCGTGGCGTGGTTCTGTCTGATTTGCTGGATCAGGGTGTGGACAGCGTCGGCGATCCGACCCAGTGCCACGCCGTCGCCATTGACGGGCGCGCGCCGAAGTTCGACGGCGGTATCGTCACCCGCCTGGACTGCGTGCCGTTTTCAATTGTCGTGAACAAGAATGCCGAGCGGTTTTATGACGAAGGCGAAGACGTATGGCCCAAGCGCTATGCGATCTGGGGGCGTCTTGTTGCGGCCCAGCCGGATCAAGTTGGCTATGTGATCATCGATGCGAAGTCGCTGAACCTGTTTATGCCCTCGGTCTTTCCACCGCTAAAGGCGGACACCTTGGAAGAACTGGCCGGAATGATGGATCTGCCTGCCGACAAGTTGAAAGCGACCGTTGCTGAATTCAACGAAGCATGCGGTGATACCAGTGGGTTTCATCCGACTGAGTTGGACGGGGTCACGACCTCCGGTCTGACGCCGCCCAAGACGAACTGGGCGCGTCCGATCACGGAGCCTCCCTTTTATGGCTACTCGCTGCGCACCGGCGTGACCTTCACCTATCTGGGTCTGAAGGTCGA
The DNA here is from genome assembly GCF_056541705.1 of Ruegeria sp. AG1. Lineage (NCBI taxonomy): Bacteria > Pseudomonadati > Pseudomonadota > Alphaproteobacteria > Rhodobacterales > Roseobacteraceae > Ruegeria > Ruegeria sp. AG1. Next base: position 340,187 of record NZ_JBQFYU010000003.1, read on the forward strand.
CGACACAGCGCAGTGCTCGACGTCCAGCGGCAAGATCAAAAACCTTTGGGCCGCTGGCGAAACCATGGCCGGGTCGATCTTGGGGCAAGGTTACTTGGCCGGGTTCGGCATGACTATCGGAACCGTTTTTGGACGCATCGCAGGACGTGAGGCCGCCGCTTATGCAAACTGAACTAATTCAAGAAGCCCGCCGTCAGGCCGAGATTTGCAATGCCTGCCGGTATTGCGAGGGCTACTGCTCAGTCTTTCCATCCCTGCATGCAGAACGCGCGTTTTCCGATGGAGACATCACGCAACTCGCCAACCTCTGCCACAACTGCAGAGGCTGCTACTATGCCTGTCAGTACACAGCTCCGCACGAGTTTGACCTGAACCTGCCGAAAGCTCTGGCCGAAGTGCGGCGGGACAGCTGGGAAAGCTTCGCCTGGCCGCAACCTCTGGCGCGCCGGTTTCACACTCACGGAGGGGCTATTGCCTTGGCTCTGGTGATTGGATTTGCCCTGTTGTTCTGGGCCATTCGCGCCATTGGATCAAGCGGAGGAGAGGGGTTCTATGCCGTCCTGTCCCACAACGCGATGGTCGCAATCTTTGCGCCGGCATTCTTGTTGCCGCTCTTTAGCGTGGCTATCAGCCTAAGGCGCTATTGGGCGGAAGTCGGTGGCAAAACTCTCCAATTGTCTGATTTGAAGGCCGCCTTCCAGCGCGCCGGCAAGATGCAGGATTTGGCTGCCGGGCATGGTGAGGGATGTAACTTCGAGGACGAAGATCGGTTCAGCCAGGGGCGCCGTCACATTCACCACGCTATCATGTACGGCTTCCTGCTATGCTTTGCGTCGACATCGATAGCGACGGTTATGCACTACGGGTTCGGGTTGCATGCGCCCTACGGGTTCTGGTCTTTGCCTAAACTCTTCGGGGTTTCCGGAGGTATTCTGCTGACGGTGGGATGCGGAGCTATGGTTCTGCTCAAGCAAAAATCTGATCGAGAGCTTGGCGATCCGTCTGCTTGGGGTGGAGACATCGGTTTTATCCTGCTGCTCGGTTTTGTCGGCCTAAGCGGGCTGGTCCTTTATGCCCTTGGTTCAACGTCTCTGATGCCTGCGCTGCTTGCCATCCACCTTGGATCGGTTCTGACCTTCTTCCTAATAACGCCCTACACCAAGATGGCTCATGGCTTCTATCGGCTCGCGGCTTTGATCAGAGATGCGCAACGCAAGAGAGAATTATCAGTTGTCTGCTAGTAAATAACCAACGCTTTGGGAGAAAAAGAGGTGCAATTGAAGCGTATTTTGATGCAGGTTTAGGTTTCGTGCCAATATTGAGAGTGGCGGTCAAAGTCCAGAAAGGGTCGTTTGCTGAGATTGACGGCATCGGCACGAAAGGCAAATTTGTCCGATCGTCGGACCTCCGCCCGTCTTGGAGTCTCGCTAGCGCAGCGAATGTCTGCTCTGACATGTAGCGCCGCAGTATTGAGATAATAAGGTGAAGCTCCGGAAAGGCCCGAGTGCTGGTGCGGGGCTTACTACTGCTCAAACAAGCCCAACTAAGACACACTGCCCTGGTTTGCAGGTCGCGAAGAAGCTAATTGGTTTTTATTTGATGGTGCCTTCAATCGCTTGAACCGTAGAAACTGCAATAAAGCGCAATAGTCTTAAGGTGTTAAATTCAATGGTAAGCGAGTCTCAATAAAACAGTACCCTTACTACGTACTACGACAAAAAATATCGGATCACGGAAATGGTGGGACTGGGGTTGCAAGAAAATCTGCTACCTAGAGTTTTTTAAATTTTTCAGTGTCAAGTTTCCGAGATTTTCTAAACAAAAAAGTAAATAGCGGACCTTCATCTAAAGCGCAGAGAATGGCAGCAATGTGCCCACTCTGGACGTTTACGAATGGCTATGCGCACTGTGAAACATGTCACCGACGGAAGACCTAAAGCAAATTCTGGAAACTGTCTTGCCAACCGATCCCAGCTATCGTGGGATCTATAAGGCCGAAATAGACAGCTGCATTGGTGAAATCCAGCAATACGCCTCGGAGGGCTCCATCGAAGCCTTCCTGATGTCAGCGATGCACCTATTGGCGCTCCACCAAAATGGGCACACAAGGCTGATCCCGAATGGTGCGATTTCGGTGCTACCGCTGAGTTTCGTGAGCACGGGGCGTTTATTGCAATTCATGAGGACAGCACAAGGGGTAATTGTGCCGCAAGGAAAATTGATAGCGATGAACGGTGCAGCTTTGAGCCAGATTGAAGCCACAGCAGAGAATTTTCTGGCGGGAACCCGCCAAAGAAAAGGGGCATCGGTCCGATCCTTTTGCGTGGCCGAGCGCTTTGGCACGTTTGGGTTTTGCGTCAAACGGCTAAACGACCGAATATCGTGTGCAGGACGAATACGGGCGGATGGCTAATTTGAAGTTAGCAAATGAACATACGGTTCCTAGATCGATGCTCTACCCGAAAAACGAGCACAGCAAGGCAGATCCAGCTTGGGAGACCAAGGTTTTTTGGAAATACAGGACTGGCAAGAGCTTGGACTATCAATAGTGCAACCAAGCTTCTTTGATCTAAGAAAGTGCACGAACCAAAGCCACCTCAGCCGCCGTGGAACGTGCGCTCGCCAGCGTGACCAAAACACTTTTGATAAACGTTCGCGGAAACACTGGTGGCGACTTTGTTCTAGCGGTGCCCTTGATCGACGCTCCTCACGAAGCGCAAGCAGGCAGGTTGTTGTGATTGTCGATAAATTCACATTTTCCACAGCGATAGAGTTTGTAGCTATCCTTTAGCATCGATTGGGAAATCGGCTCAAACTCATCGGGGAAAAACGGACGTACGGTTGACGTTTTTCACCCGGGGTGGGTTGCTGGAATAAACGGCCAGTGGAGCGGTTGTACGATACTCTTCAGCTTTTCACGACTGGAAGAATGGAACGTCTGACGAAACCACACTCACCCGAGATCGCGAGACAATTCGTACCGGCAGGAGCATTGAGTTTGGAATTGGAATGGGTCGCAGGTTCTGCTGGTGTGGATGCAAACGTCGCATTCTATCAACACGTTCAAGAAAGCGTTAGCGATAAGACGAACTGCAGGTAAGTTCATAGAGCCGACATTTGCTAAATATTGTTGTCTGGAATGTTCGAAATGAGTCCAAATTGACGGATGGAGCGTGGGTAGAACAAAATTTAAGTATCGCCACAAAACCCTAAGAAAGCAAACAACGTGAGCTCAATATGGTTTTCATGATAACTGTGGGCTTTGCCAATCAACAGTTTTCATAAACCCTTAGGACGAGAGTCACTGGGGTACATTCGCTGACGTCAAATGCGGGATTAAGAAATGCACGAAAAATACTACTTTTGTATCGGTAGCGGCTTAGAAAACTGGTGCAGGTCAAGTTTTCGCGGCCGCTGATTTTGGAGTTGCCGCAAAAGTACTATCCGCGGCTATTCTTTGATCGCTGTGTTAGAAACCAGGCGCATATCGAGATGCGCGGATGGAGCACCAACGGCGCGTCCGCCGCGGGCTGGGTCGCGCACCTGGAATGGTGTGGCCACCATATGCCCGCCAGCAAACCAAAAGGCATTGCAGCGTGCTGGGTTAATCCCGTCTGCATAGCAATCCTAGGTCCACTCCCATACGCTACCATCTAGGTCAGCGAGTCCTTCGGGTGAAATCGAAAAACTGCCCTGTGGTTTGCGCGCAAGTGTTGCAGGCCCTTTGGTCAGGTAGTTGGACGCCCAGGTCAGCGCTGAATTGATAAAAATCGGGTCCGGCTCGTCGCGCACAACCGAATACGCCATTTGACGCCACTCGGCCGCTTTAGGTATACCGAGCCTCGCTCAGAGATCTCGGTGCGACGGACAAGCAGAAGACGGGCAGGTAGTTTAACAACCGGGGTATGAACACACGCCTTCCGTTCCAACGAAGAAAACGCGCGATGCAGCGTTTCAGGCGTATGCAAAGATTACAGAAATTCGCCGCCATCCACTCCTCCGTCTACAACCACTTTAACCAAAAACGCTCTCTCACCAGCCGAGGCACCTTCAAGCTGACACGCGCCGCTGCTCTCGTCGAGTGGCCCGAACTTGGCGCGGCATGAAGGATGGCTCTGCTGGCTTAGTTGAGACCAGTTCAAATTCGTCTTACAGCACCCTCTGAGAACTAACTCCTTCCAATTGTGCGCATCATTTGGCGGAAGAAGAGCGTAGGAGCTAGCCGGTTCATGGCGTTCGATAGAGTTGCAACTCGACCAACAGGCACAAATGCTTTTCGGTTCCGTGCCCCGCGGAGAATGATCTTAGCAGCGTCTTGTGGCGTCATGTAGTCAACACCGTCAGTTGCGGAGCCCGGACGGGCGAAACCCTTAGTATCTTTTTCGGTCTGCCCGATATTCGTTGCGACAAAGGAAGGTGCAGCAATAGTAACGGACACCCCGTGACGGGTTTCCTCGGCTCTCAGAGACTTAAAAAAACCTTCCATTGCGTGCTTGCTGGCGGCGTAGGCCGTTCTACGAAAAAGCGGTGCAAATCCCGCGACTGATGAGATCGCCAGATGCGTTCCCTTGGACTTTCTTAGTGGAAGTAAGAAGTGCCGAGCGCACTCAATTGCAGAAAAATAGTTGATCTCAAAAAGGTCGCGATGAGAGTTCATGTCACTGTCGGCAAACGCCGAGATTTGTGTGACCCCTGCGTTGTAAACAACCATGTCAATTGAAGGCCTTTCCTTCAAAATCTGAGCGCATACATCTGCGCATTGCTTGGGTTTTGTTAGGTCACAAGCGTAGAGACTTATATCTTCGTCATTCACCAAAGCGTCTAGGCGCGGGCCTGGCAGGTCAATGATAGCGGTATGCCAACCTTGTTCTCGCAATGCTTCAGATAAAGCTTGCCCCAGGCCGCCAGCACCACCAGTTATGACTGCAGTTTTTTTCACTTCGCGTGCTCCCACCAGAGCTCAAATGCTTCAGCGCTTGAGTATTTGGGTTGATAGCCGAACTTCACCTTAAGTGCCGTGTTGTCCAGCACCGGCCGAAACTGCAGAAATCGAACTTGTTCAGGACCATAGCGAGAAAGCCCTACGGGTCGGGCCACGGCCAGTGCCATCTTGACCAACTTTGGCGGCAACCAGCGCACAGTCTTGCCCATGGCCTTGGCGATTTGGGAAACAGTAAGCGCACCGTCGCCAGAGACGTTGAAAATTCCCGCAGGCCCGTTTGTCGATGCGCGCAGCAGTATTTCTGCCAGGTCCTTGTCCCATATGAAGACAAAGGGGCTTTCTGATCCTTTAAGCCCAATCAGGCAAGGCTTTTGGAACAAGGACGTAATCTGGTTCTCGATGTGGTTCCCGAGAACCGTCCCAACCCTCAATACGACTTGCTCTAAATCTGGGGCTGTTTCTCTCGCGTCTGCCAACATCTCTTCGACCAGTCTTTTGTGCCAAGAATAGGCGAATTCCTGATTGCCTCGAATTGCGTCTGTTTCTCGCAATAGCGCTGGATTGTCGGCGTGATAGCCATAGGCCGCGCCTGAGGACGTAACGACCAGTCGCTGTACCCCCGCGGAAATGGCGGCATCAAGAACTTTGCGGGTGCCCTCAACATCGACCTGGTACTCAAAGTCCCGGGTTGTGTCTGGCCCGGGGGTTACGATCGAAGCGAGATGCACGACCGTGTCGGGGCGTTCTGACATGATGACGTCTTGTGGGTCGCTACTGGTCACATCCATCTTGATGAACCGCGCGTTGGGCGGCAATTTTGCCGGTTCTCGGATATCCGTAGCTATGACGGTATAATTGTCCTTCTGCGCCAAGCGACTTAGCAGCGCTGTTCCGACTGAACCTGCAGCGCCAGAGATGAGAAGGCGTTTCATGCCGGAAGCTCCCGCCTTGCGAAGAAGCCCGCAAGAACCAAGCCAGAAATCGCGTGCCATATGCCCCACAAAGCGGCGGCAACAGCCATACCTCCCATTCCTCCAAAAAAGGCGAAGATCAGGATGAGCCCCAGCCCCGAATTCTGAATACCTGTTTCAATTGTAACTGAACGGCGATCCTGCTCGGACAACCCTGTGATCGTTGCCGTTGTGTACCCTCCAAGGAATGCCAGCGCATTGTGGACAACTACGAGACAAATGACGGCTCCGGCGACCTGAAGAAAATTCGCCCAATTGGCAGCCAGCGCGAGCACAATGAAGGCAATAAAGATGGCCATTGAGAGCCACTGCATTGGGCGGCGAATGCGATCAGCCAACAGTTTTAACCTCGCGTTTACTAGCATTCCTAGGACCAATGGTAGGATCAGCATGAACCCGACCGTTATTGCGACGGCGACTGGGTCGATTTCAGTGCGCTGCAGGATCTCGCGCGTCGGGCCATAAAGGTTACCCCAAAATGCAATGTTCGCCGGAGTGACGACGATGGCTCCGACCGTCGCGAAAGCGGTCATCGAAACTGATAGCGCCACATTCCCTTTCGCCCGGTGGGTCATGAAATTTGATATGTTCCCACCAGGGCACGCAGCAACGAGGATAAGGCCCATCGCTACAGATGGCATTGGCCGCAGTGCGACGATCATAAGAAAAGTAAGCGCAGGAAGTACTAGAAACTGCGACACAAGACCGACAATGAGGGGTTTGGGTGCACCTGCAATACGCCGAAAGTCGCCCGTACGCAAATCCAGCGCGATCGAGAACATGACGATCGCTAGGATGGCATTGAGAACTCTAAGATTTCCGGCATCAAAATTCAGAACGACCTGATCTATTCCGTTCATTTTTCAGCCGCCTTGAGTGCAGCGATTTGGCCCGTTACCTCTCTCCGGTAGGTCGCTTTGTCCACGTAGTAGGCCATGCGCGGAAGGTCGATGTAGTTCATACCTCCTGTTGCTCTCTCATACCCATCGGACTTGGTGGAGCGGATTGCCTGCGCCGCGGAGTTGCCTGACCGCAATCCGGAAATGTAGCGAGCGACCATTTCGGCCTGCTCATGACGTCCTTGCCAGCCCAGTCCCGATGCTTCGACCATGCCAAGAACAAACAGGTCATCTCGTTCTGGGTGCATGCAATTTAGGTAGAGGTGAGGCGCAGAACCCTTCCAATTCAGATGTTTCTTGTCGATGAACGGGTAGTGCAATTTATACCCGGTCGCGGCCAGTATCATGTCATATTCAGCCGAGGTCCCATCGCGGAAATGAACGGTTTTGCCGTCCAAACGCTCGATATCCGGACGAACCTTCAGGTCGCCATGCCCCGCGTGAAACAGAATGAGGGAGTTGACCACTGGATGCGACTCGTAAAGAGCGTAGTCCGGCTTCGGAAACCCGTATTTCTGCGGATCACCGACAAACCACTTAAGGATCGCTCCGTCCACCTTCCGCTTCAACCACATGGGCAGGCGGATCTTACCCCCCATTGTATCGGCAGGGACTCCGAAGACATATTTGGGAACAAAGTAGTACCCGCGGCGCATAGAGAGGTCGCAAGATACGCCATGGTGAATGGCATCGACCGCTATGTCGCAACCGGAGTTGCCCGCGCCAACAACCAGAACGCGCTTACCGGCAAATTGGGTGGGATAGCGGTACTCGGACGCATGGATGAGTTCACCTGTGAATTCACCTTGGAAATCCGGCATGTTCGGTTCCGACAGCGTACCGTTGGCAATCATTAACCCTGCGAAGTTTTGGATATGATGGGTGCCGGTCTTGTCTCGCCAGGTGATTTCCCATCCGCCGCTTTCCAATGGTTCGGTCTTCAGAACTTCGGCTCCGAAATGAAAGTGTTGATACAGGTCAAACGCGTTTGCGAAGTCTTGGAAATAGGCCTTCATTTCGCGATGTGACGGATATTCTGCCGTATCCTCTAGCATCGGAAAATCGGTGAATTCCGTCATGCGCTTGGAAGAAATGAGATGGGCGGTCTCGTACATCGTGGACCGAGGTGCATCGATGTTCCACAGACCACCCACATCATCGGCCAGTTCAAATCCTTGAAATGGCACTCCCTGCTCGACAAGCGTCTTTGCCATTGCAAGGCCCATTGGCCCCGCACCGATCAAAGCAAAACACTCTTCGGGGCGGGCCTTTGCCTCAACCAGCTGGCCCGCTCTCACCTGCGCCTGTTCCATTCGCGTCTCCTCCTGCGACAGTATTTATCTTGAACGAACGTTCTAAATAAGGCAAACTGGTTTTTGAGATGCCACAACATGCTGTAAAAGAAAGAAAAAGAGCTCCGTCGCAGCGATCCGTCGCAGCGAGAGAACGAATCTTCGATGCTGCAGAACAGGTCTTTGCCGAAAGGGGATTCGAAGGCGCTTCAATTCGAGACATTGCTGAACGGGCAGGGGTTCAGAAAGCCAACGTGAATTTTCACGGGGGTCCTAAAGAAGAGCTGTTCGAGCGCATAGTGGCGCGTCGAGCTTCGGAACTCTCTGAAGAGCGTCTCTCTAGAATTAATTTGTTGGACGCGCAGTCGGACTGGAGTGTCGGTGATTTGTTGTCAGCCTTCATGTTGCCGCTTGTTTCGCGAGCATTCAGCGGAGATCCTCAGTGGCTTGCCTATGCACGAATAGTGGCGATTATCTCAGCTGATACGCGGTGGAGAGAATTGGCTCAAACCCACTTTGATCCGGTGGCCATGAGGGTTGTAGAAAAGCTGTGCTCAAAACACCCTGAGGCTAGTCCAGAACGAGTTGCGGGTGCGTTGGTGTTTGCCGTGTCTTCAATGCTCGCCTTGTGTACGTCGCAGTGGCGAATTTTGGCCCTAAGCGGAAACATTGGCCAGTCGGATCGCGAGAGCATGACCTTGAACCTTTTGAGTTTCTGTGAGGCAGGCTTAATAGGCAGTTTGAAGAAAACGCAGTGATTGACAGCGGCGCTTCGGTCTTGTCAGAAGATCTGGCTAAGGCCTCATATCCATTGGGTAACAAGTCGCGCGAGTTGATTGCCGAGAAGATACCCTTGGAGCTGTCTTGTCATAAGAACTTGGTTTGAGGCGGGTAGGAGGCTTTCTAAGCTTCTATCCATGAAAAGATGATCGCCGCTCAAAGTGCTGTAAACCTATTCTCGGATCACTCGTGTGACAGCGCCGCCACCCATTCCGGTCTGAAGTCAGTTGTGTTCTATGCCGGTCATTGAAGCGCAACACAATTTATTTGAACCCGGTTCCCACAATCCGGGTTAAACACTTGGTCCGAAGATGGACCACCCTGTGGCGCGTACCAGTTCTTGAAATGCGATTGTTGCCAAATGGGAATTGCCTTTTTGATCGAGCCCGGGGCTCCAGGCGACAACAGATGCGATACCAGGTACAATGCACAGGATTCCGCCGCCAACACCGCTTTTCGCTGGAAGGCCAACTCGGAAGGCAAATTCGCCCGAAGCATCGTAGGATCCACACATCATCATGAGCGCAGTAACTCTTCTTGCTCTTTGCGCTGATAATACTGTAGCGCCGGTGGCCGGATTTTGACCCGCCGCCGCAAGAAAACGACCTGCTAGCGCCAACTGTTCGCAAGACATAGCGATGCTACACTGGCGAAAGTAGAGCGACAGAACATCCTCTACGGGAGACTTAAGGTTGCCTTCCGCCTGCATAAAATGGGCAAGCGCACGATTTCTGGAACCAGTTCGGATCTCTGATTCCGCAACCGACACATCAACCTCAATCGAGTTGTCCTCCGAAAGCTCTCGGCACAACGTCAAAAGGTCGTTGATTGCGTCGTCAGCAGAACGGTTTTCGAGCAGAACATCGGCCACTACGATCGCACCGGGGTTGATAAACGGGTTCCTTGGAATTCCGCGCTCGTGTTCAAGCTGAACGATCGAATTGAACGGATCGCCGGAAGGTTCTCGGCCAACTCTTTGCCACAAGGTGGCGCCAACCTGTTGCAGCGCCAAAGTAAGCGAAAACACTTTTGAGATGCTTTGGATTGAAAACAGCGTGCCCGCGTCCCCAGCAGACACGAGCCGACCGTTGATGGGTGCAATGGCAATACCGAATTGGTTCAGATCAACTGTTGCGAGTTCTGGAATATACTTTGCTACCTTCCCCCTTTCGGACATGCCGGCAATGCGATCTGCAATGTCGTCCAAGACTTCCTGAAGCCTTTCGCTTTCAGTGGTTTTGAGTGTCGGCATGGATCTCCTCCGTCCAGACAGTGTGATCTACGCCCTTGCTAAGCTCGGGAAATTTGCTTGCGACAAAGCGAGGTTCAAGGTTCTGTCGGCGTTGCGAGAAATAATCCACTGTTAGTTTGTAGACGGTGCCAGAGAGCAGCACTATCGCAACCAAATTGATGGTCGCCATTATTCCCATGGTCGCATCCGCGAAATTGAACACTGTGGCAACAGCTTGCACTGCGCCCCAGACAACCATTGAAAGGCAACCCAATCGCAAGATGTAAATCGGTAATTTGCCTTCCAATTTTAGGAACGTCATCGCGTTTTCGGCATATGAGTAGTTGCCAAGTATGGATGTGAAACCAAAGAAGACGATGGCAATCGCGATAAAGTGGCGGCCTATTTCGCCGAGATGGACCGCCGCGGCGTCTTGAGTCAGTCGCATTCCGGTAGGTCCATCAATTTCGATTGCGCCCGACAGAAGAATAAGCAGTGCAGTTGCCGTTGCGACCAAAATCGTATCCACAAAACACCCAAATGCCTGAACGAAACCTTGGCTGGCAGGATGGTGGGGATCAGGTGTTGCAACCGCTGCAATGTTTGGGGCCGAGCCCATGCCCGCTTCGTTTGAGAAAAGTCCCCGTTTGATGCCGTTAAGCGCAGCAGCCATGACGCCTCCTGTCACGCCTCCGGCAGCTTCCTGCAGGCCAAATGCACCCGCAACAATCGACCACAACATAGCGGGTACTTCGGAAATGTTCAGGACTACGACAATACAGGCAAGCAAGAGGTAGAGACCTGCCATGAGCGGTACAACGATCTCTGCAAACTTTGCGATGGTTCTTATTCCACCGAATATGACTACCGCTGCGGCTGCGGCCAGCGCTATGCCAACCACCAATTTGTTTAACCCGAACGCGCCCTCGAAAGCTTCAGCAATCGAATTGGATTGAACCGCGACAAAAACCAAACCAAAGCTGACAATCAGGCAGATAGAAAAAATGACCCCTGCCCAAGGCGCGTTCAGGGCGTTGGCCATGTAGAACGCGGGACCTCCTCTGAACCTTCCGTTGGAAGATGTGACTTTGTAGAGTTGGGCCAAAGTACTTTCGGAATAGGCGGTGGCCATTCCAACCAATGCCACGATCCACATCCAAAAGATTGCGCCCGGACCTCCCAAGGTCAGAGCTACCGCTACGCCAGCAAGGTTTCCAGTGCCGACGCGAGAAGCCAGACTTACTGTCAGCGCTTGAAAAGGAGTAATACCTCTTTTGTCCGTGCTCTTCGCAGACGTGAGGACGCGCAACATTTCCCCAAAATGGAGAAACTGAAGCGCACCAAGACGAATTGTAAAAAAGATACCGGTTCCAAGAAGACCGTAGATCAAAACGTAGTTCCAAAGAACCGTGTTTATGCCGTTAACCAATATTTCCAAAGCGCGCCCCTTGAGAATTCAAGCACTTCCAGGAAGGCAAAAAAGAGTCTGCCTATTTTTTCATCATGCACGAAGATGCGGCGGTTGTCAGGAATATGCTGCGAAGAATCTCTAAACGCTTGGCGCTCGCGTCATTGAAGTTGTGCCACAAACACATGATGACATATGAGCAGGACGGTGCGCATGGCATAGTCTGAGCCGTCTTGATTTGAATTGTACTTGTCGAAAACGTCCTCAGTGACAAAGACGACCCTCTTCACCTCGCCGCATGGGAGCGGACATCTGCGCAACCACAGTGAACTGTCGCTTTATCCCGCTGATCCCGTATTCGTCTGACCGCAGATCTTGCGCCCGCAGGGAATGACCAGTTTAACGGGCCGCAGCGCAGTGACGGAAAGATATTCTGCCGATCAACCAAGTCCTAGCAGGGCACACAGCGTCTGTTTCCAGGTTACGAAGAGGCTCATTGGCTTTCTGTTTGACGTAGGCTTAAAGCGCGTGAGCCGCCGAAAGATTTAAAAAAGGCAAAAATCTTCAGGTGTTGAATTCAATGAGAGGGGAGGTGCAATAATTAAATCCCATTATTTGTGGACACCGAAAAAAGTGCGATTTCCCCATATTTTTCGTGTAATTATGATTATGGTAAAAAACAATTTATTCCCCCAGGATACATACAAATCGCGGTTTCACTAGTCTTGGCTAGAAGATTGCATATTGGCCGGATGCTTACACTTGGGATATTCGTTACTATGACCCAAACGGGCGTTTTACAGATGCCAAAGGCAGGTTTCGTCGCAAAAGAACTGTTGGAGGAACTGACGAACGGTTGTCCATTTCAAAAAAGGATGTGGGAATACGCCTACTGTATGTTGAGCGGAGACACACCCGTCAGAGGATTCGTTACTGCCATTTATCAACCGCTATACAGGGTGTAAGCGCTGCGCTTCAATCGGAAGTTAAGCCTGACAAATCTAAAGCTTCGAGCGGTTTCGGACTGTCTCAACAACATTGTCATGCGCGCCGACCGTGATCCAAGCCTCATATTGCGACAGAAATACTCGACCGTTCAATTGATCAAGGAAATGAGATCGCTTCAGCCTGTCCATGACCGGTCCCTTGACCTCCGACAGATGCAGACCGACGCCCATTTCTGACAAGCGCTGGTTGATCGCTTCAAGACTTTCCAACGCGGAGTAGTCAACTTCGTTCACCGCTGAAAACATCAAGATCACATGACTGACACTGCTTCCGTCAGGCACACGGTGCTGGATCAGATCTTCCAGAAACCGCGCGTTGACGAAATACAGGCTTTCATCCACGCGTAACGTCACTATGGACGGGATGGTTTCAACCTCGTGACGTAGAATGTTGCGGAAATGCTGCGAGCCGGGCACAAGCCCGACCTCAGCCACATGCGGGCGCGAAGTCTTGTAAAGGTGCAGTAGGATCGAGGTTACCACGCCCGAGGCGACCCCCACCTCGACCCCCAGCCCCAACGTAAGGCCAATGGTGGTTGCGACCGCAACAAAATCTGCGCGAGAATAGACCCAAGTCTTTTTCAGAACTGAAAAATCCACAAGACTGAGCAAGGCAACGATGATCGTTGCAGCCAAAGTGGCCTTTGGCAGGAAGTAGACCAACGGCGTCAGTGCAAAGGCGGCAAGTGCAAGGCCAACAGCAGTGAATACACCGGCAGCCGGTGTTTCGGCTCCGGCATCAAAATTTACAACCGAACGCGCAAACCCACCCGTAACCGGATAGCCCCCTGTAAACGCTGCCCCCAGATTGGCCGCGCCCAAACCGATCAACTCCTGATCCGGATCAATCCGCTGGCGTTTCTTTGCGGCCAATGTCTGTGCGACCGAGACACTTTCGACAAATCCGATGATCGAAATCAGAGTCGCCGGAGCAATCAGCTCTTCTACAAGATTTAAGGAAAGGTCGGGCATTGTGAATGGAGGCAAGCCCTGTGGCACCGTCCCTACAATCTGGACCCCTTGAGCATTCAGGCCCAATAACCAGACGGTAACAGTTGTGGCGACCACGGCGGCGACAGGCCCGGCTTTCATCAGAATGTCGGCAAGAACCGGCCCTGCCCCCAAGAACCCAAGAAAATGTTTGAGGTGCTTGCGCACCCAGAACAAAAAGCCGGTGGCAAGGCTGCCGATTACCAGCGTCACCCAATTTGTCTCGGGTAAGTGCGCAAGGATTGATCCGATCATTTCAGGCAGTGTGTGCCCATGGGCATCGAACCCAAGGATGTGCTTGAGCTGACTGGTCGCAATCAAAACGCCGGAGGCTGCGATAAACCCGGCAATCACCGGGTGGCTGAGGAAATTGGCCATGAACCCCAACCGCATCACGCCCATAAGCACCAGAAACGCGCCGGAAAGAAAGGCCAAGGTCAGGGCTGCGACGGCATAACCTGCAGTGCCCTGCTCGGCCACCTGCCCGATCGCGGTGGCCGTCAAAAGCGACACCACCGCAACCGGCCCGACGGCCAGCGCGCGGCTTGTCCCGAAGATCGCATAAAGCACAATCGGAACAATCGACGCGTAGATGCCGGCCTCGGGCGGCAATCCTGCCAACAGAGCGTATGCAAGCGATTGCGGGATCAACATGATCGTCACGATCAAGGCTGCAATTAGGTCGTTTGAAAATGAGCCACGCGTATAGTTCCGGCCCCAATCCAGAATTGGGGCAAATTGGCGAAGATGGTTGATCATCTGAGGTCTTCCGATGCGCAGGACTATTCCGAGGCCACGTTCAGCTTTTCAGGCCGCGCCATCCATTCCTTGCCACGCAGCATTGCCTTCCAATAGATCGGCGGCAGCAGGCTTTCCTTTAGAAACCACGCCAAACGACTGGGTTTCGTGCCATCTATAAGAAAACGCGGAAAACTGGGCTCGAGCGCTCCACCATAGCCGAACTCTGCCAATACGATCTTGCCGCGTTCGACGGTCAGAGGACACGAACCGTAGCCATCATATTGCGCCGTCGCAGACCGACCCGCGATGTCAGCCACGACGTTATCCGCCACGGTGGGCGCCTGCTTGCGTGCTGCCGCCGCTGTTTTGGCATTCGGCGCATTCATCACATCGCCCAGGGACCAGATATTGTCAAAGCTCATGTGCCTTAGCGTGGCCTGATCGACATCGACCCACCCAGCAGCATCCGCAAGCGGCGACACACGCACGAAATCCGGAGCGGTCTGCGGTGGGCAGACATGAATCATGTCGAAGGAGACTTCGACCTTGCGCTGTTCATTGTCTGGTTGGGTCACCTCGAACACTGCAGTCTTTGCGGGCCCGTCGATTGCAACGAGATTGTGGAAGAAGTTCAACGAAGCGTCGTATTTTTCTACGTAGCGTTCCAGCGCTGGGACATAGTCTTTGACTCCGAATAGCACTCCACCGGCGTTCATGAACTGGATGTCTATTTCGTTCAACACGCCCCGCCGAGACCACGCGTCGCCGGATAGGTACATGGCCTTTTGCGGCGCACCGGCACATTTGATTGGCATCGGAGGCTGGGTAAAAACTGCCCTGCCCTTTTGCATCTCACGCACCAACTGCCACGTATATGGGGCAAGATCATAGCGATAGTTCGAGGTTACGCCGTTGCGGCCAAGAGTTTCCTCCAACCCCTCGACCTTGCCCCAATCCAACTTCAGACCCGGGCAGACGACAAGTCGGTCGTATTTCACCACTCGGCAGCCATCCAAAACGACGGCGTCGCTTTCCGGCTCAAACGCGGCGACGGCCGCCTTGATCCAATGCACGCCTTTGGGGATCAGACTGCCCATGGTCTTGGCCGTCGTCTGGGCATCAAAGATACCGCCGCCCACCATGGTCCAACCGGGCTGATAGTAATGCACATCTGCCGGATCAATGACTGCGATTTCCAGATCAGGTTGCCGAGATTTCAGGCTGGCTGCGACCGAGATCCCCCCTGCCCCCGCGCCTACAATAACAATCTGGAAATGGGCATCGCCCGTATCGGTTGGGGTCTTGCCGCCATTTGCGATCCGGCGGGCCACGCCATTCATGTCGTAACCAGCTGCCTTGGTAGCCGTCAGGATTTCAGCGATCGGCCGTTTCATAGCCTCGTGAAAAGACCAAAGCGTGGCAGAGCGTGTCCCGGTGCGACAATATGCAAAAACCGGGCGTTGCAGGTCCTCAAGCGCTGCGCCAAACGCCTCGACATCCAGATCTTTCACCATGCCTGATTGCACGGGAACATAGCGGGCCTCGATCCCCGCGGCCTTGGCTGCGGCGGCGATTTCCTTAAACGAGGGTTGATCCGCCCCTTCGCCATCCGGCCGGTTACAGATGATCGCGCGGAAACCCTGCGCAGCGATTGTCCCGACATCCTCGACCGAGATCTGAGGGCTGACGGTGAATTTGGGTGATAAAGTGCGAAACTCCATCTGTGCTCTCCTTCTGGCCTGTCAGAGGGCGTTTACAGGCACTTTGAGCATCGGGTTGCCGTCGGGATCCTTGGGCACCTCGCCTGCTCTCATGTTGACCTGCAGTGAAGGGATAATGAGGTTTGGCATCGCCAGCGTTGCATCACGTTCGGTGCGGAACTTGACGAATTCTTCTTTCGTCTTGCCGCCGCCAACATGGATATTGTTGGCCTTTTCCTCGGCCACGCTGGTTTCCCAGGCAATATCGCGCCCGTTCGGCCCATAGTCGTGGCACATGAACAGACGTGTCTCCTCCGGCAATGCCAGAACTTTCTGGATCGAGTCATATAGAACGCCCGCGTCGCCGCCCGGAAAATCGGCCCGGGCAGAGCCGCCATCCGGCATGAACAGCGTATCCCCAACAAAGGCCGCATCACCCATGACATGAACCATACAGGCTGGCGTATGTCCGGGCGTGTACATGGCGTAGGCCTGCACATTCCCAATCATATAGGTGTCGCCATCTTCGAACAGCGCATCGAATTGCGAGCCGTCTCGTTGAAACTCGGTTCCTTCGTTGAAGACCTTGCCGAACGTATCCTGCACCACGGTGATCTTGGAGCCGACCCCGATCTTGCCCCCCAGTTTTTCCTGAATATACGGTGCCGCGGACAGATGGTCGGCATGCACATGGGTTTCGATAATCCACTCCAGCTGCAGGCCCTTGTCGATCACAGTCCGGATCAGTTCATCCGCGTGGTCGAAAGTGATACGCCCGGCCGCGTAATCGATATCCATGACACTGTCGACGATCGCGCAGGCGCTCGAATCCGGGTCTTTCACGATGTAGCTGATCGTGTTCGTTGCAGCGTCAAAGAACGCAAATACGTCTGGCTTGATCGCCATGTTTACGGGGTAATTGGCCATGTCCTGTCTCCTCCGGGTCTTAACTCAGGTACGTGTTTGCAAATCAGGTGCCAGCGCTGCCTGCAGGCCCTTGGCGAGGGTGATACCCACAACCAAGGCGCCGACGAAGGCGAAGACCTCCCAGCGACCCGTGCCCAGTGCGGGCAATGCGCCACCCGGGCAGAATCCGGCGATGCCCCAACCGATACCAAACAAGGCGGACCCACCGACGAGCTTGGCGTCGATTTTTTGCGCCGATGGCAAATGAAACGCAGGTTCAAGCACGGGTGCGGCGCGGCCGAAGACCATCTTGTAGCCGACAAAGGCGGTTATAAGCGCGCCTCCCATGACTAAGATCAGGGACGGGTCCCAGGCACCAAACAGGTCAAAGAAATTCAGCACCTTGGCTGGGTTCGCCATGCCGGAAAGCGAGATTCCAACACCGAAGACCAGACCGATCAAATAGGTTGAGATGAGTTTCACGCTTTATCCTCCGAAAACGTGGCGTGTGACGAAAACGGTGGCAAAGGCGAGCAGCATGAACGTTGCTGTGGCTGTGATCGAGCGAACGCTTAGTCTCGCCATTCCACACACACCGTGGCCCGAGGTGCAGCCGCCGCCCAGGGTCACACCGACACCGACAACCACACCGCCCAGAACAAACGCGGCAGTGGAGACCGGCACCTGAACCTGAGGCATCTGCCCGGACATCAACCTCACCACCAAGGGGCCGGTTGCCATGCCTGCCAGCAACGAGGCGCGCCAGGCAAAATCACTGGACGATGCAGGCCGCAGCAGCCCGGCCAAAACACCGGTTGCCCCCATCACGCGCCCCATCAGCAACATCAGCAGCACCGAGGCCGCTCCAATCAGAACGCCGCCAGTCAGCGACGCCCAAGGGGTAAATGCCGTCTCGATCATCAGCAGTCCTGACAGGTCTTGAGGCCAACGAAGCGGTAAAGTGGGCAGTTGCCGACAAAGGCCGTGAGGGCGAACACACCCGCCACGATCAATGCCAGCCAGAACAGGAGTCCAGCCCCCAGAACGCTCGTGCCCAAAGCCATGTATAGAAGCATCGCAGCAATCAGAATGCGCAACGCGCGGTCAAGTTTGCCCATATTTGTGGTCATGTCACACTCCATCGGGAATCGATGAAATGACAATTGCACAGCGCAGCTCATAGCTTTGGTGACATGGTCACCAAACTGCCGAAGCAAATACAAAGTTTGTATTCAGACCTCGGGCGTCGCCGATCTTGCCAAGCGTTCCAGCCCCTCGCGGTCGGTCAGGCAGACTTCGCCACGCGACTGTTCCACCCAGCCACGGCGTTGGAATTCCGCCAAAGTACGCGAGATCACTTCGCGCGCCGTGCCCAGCTCTGTACCCAACACGACATGCGTTGCGTGTACGGTCGCGCCTTGCCCTGCCAGCTCTAGCAGCCGAGAAGCCAGCCGTACGTCCATACGCTTGAACACGATATCGTCGATCAAAGTAAAGAGATCGGTGATCCGGCGTGAGTAAGCTGAAAAGACGAACTCGCGAAACACAGGGGATTTCGCAACCAGATCGTCGAACGTTTGTCGCGGGATAGCTACCGCTGAAACGTCTGTCTCGGCAATGCCGTCGGCGGAATAGTCTTCAAAAGCCAGCATACACGCCGTGGTCAGCACACAGCTTTCACCGGCGTGAACACGGTAGAGGAACACCTCGCGCCCGGTCTCAGATTTCTGCTGAACCCGGACGGTTCCCTCCAAAAGAAGCATTAGATTGTCAGCCGTTTGGCCTGGCGCGAATATCTGGGTGCCAGCGGGAACGTTGACGATCTGGCTACCGCTGATCAGATCAGCACGTACAGTATCCGGTAGGCGGCTGAGACCTTTGAACTTATCAATCCATGAGTATTGCATAGCCGATAACCCTACCATTTTGACTGCCGCAGCAATTGTGCCAGAACCGTGTTGTTGTTCAATGCGATATTTTGAATGTGAGGAGAGCAACCGCGTTCTGACCGATGAAACGTGTCACATGGCATTGCCAAGCATTCGCCTACGCCGGAACTGAACTAGGTTGAGTGGTTGCAGGTGGTGAATCCCCGCCCGCTTATCGCTCAGCAGTGTTTTTAAGCGATGCCATCAGGTTGTGGAACTTCTCGCCTTGCACGGCGACATGGGAGCGGAGTGCATTGGCGGTATCGTCTGCCAAGCCGTCCTCAAGTGCGCGAACGATGTCCTGATGTTCGGACATCGACTGCGTCATACGGCCACGAAATCGAAGCTGTTGCCGCCGGAAAGGTTTAAGGCGCCGATGCAGCTTGGAGGCCTCCTGTTCCAGAAACGAATTCCCGGACTGCTTGTAGATAATGCGATGAAACCGTTCGTTTTCGAGGTAGTACGTGTCTGGATCACCAGCATCGACGGCCTGCTGACATCTCGTGTTGGCGTCCGTCAGATCTTTCAGGGCGTCCTCGGATATACGCATGGCGGCAAGTCGGCCGCAGACAGCTTCGAGCTCGGCCATGACCTCGAACATCTCCATCAGTTCGACCGGACCCGGCTGTCGCACAAAAGCACCACGGCGTGGAATGAGATCGACCAAGCCCGACAGCGCAAGTCGTTGAAATGCTTCTCTAAGTGGCGTTCTCGAGACTCCAAACTTTTCGGCCAATTTGACCTCATCCAGACGGTCGCCATCTGAGAATGTACCGTCAAAGATCAACTCTTCCAGTTCCTGGGCGATATTATCGGCAAGTCGTAGGTCCATAGGATTATGTATAGGACTCAATCTACGAAAAATTCAAGAGCAATGATCTTGTATACAAAAACGTTGACTAAAAAACAGAACCGGCTTAAGCATACCGTGACCCCGGTACGCCGGGTCGAACCAGGGAGGAAATAATGAAAACCATTTTTAAGACAGCCGTTGCTGTAGCAGCGCTTGTATCCGCCGGCTCGCTTGTATCCGCAAAAGAGCTGCGCCTGTCGCACCAGTGGTCCAACAAGGACATCCGTCACCAGGTCGCCCAGATCGTGGCCGATGAGGTTGCCGCCGCCGCTGTTGATCTGGAGATTAAGATTTTCGGCTCAAAATCGCTGTTCAAACCGCGCGAGCAGTACAAGCCGCTCAGCCGAGGTCAGCTGGACATGACAGTTCTGCCGCTCAGCTATGCCGGTGGTCAGCAGCCCGCCTATAACCTGACTTTAATGCCTGGTCTGGTGAAAAACCACGATCACGCAGCGCGTCTCTCCGACTCTCCTTTCATGGAAGCGTTGGAAGAGAAGATGGCCGAGGATGACGTGATGGTTCTGGTCCATGGCTATCTGGCCGGTGGCTTTGCCGGAAAGGACAAGTGCATCACCAAGCCCGAAGACATCGCCGGCTTGCAGACCCGTGCAGCAGGTAAATCCTTTGAGCAAATGCTGGCCGGGGCCGATGCTTCGATCGCCTCGATGGCGTCATCGGAGATCTACAACGCGATGCAGACCGGTGTTTTGCAGGCGGCCAACACTTCGTCATCGTCATTTGTTAGCTATCGCATCTACGAACAGGTCAGCTGCTATACGCCAGCGGGCGACGTTGCCCTGTGGTTCATGTACCAGCCATTGCTGATGAACAAATCCACCTTCGACGGGCTGAATGAAGATCAGCAAGCTGCATTGCTTGCCGCGTCTGAAAAGGCACAGACTTACTATCTGGAAGAAGCCAAGAAGCAGGACGCAAACTCGGCCAAAGTCTTCGCCGAAGCGGGCGTCGAGATCGCCGAAATGAGCGCCGAAGACTTCGAAGCATGGCGCGCTCTGGCGCAGGAAACATCCTATAAGGCGTTCGTGGAAGAAGTCCCGGACGGGCAGGAGCTGCTGGACAAGGCTCTGGCGGTCGAGTGACCCTTTCTCGCCTGGGCGGCCCTTCCGCCGCCCGGCACCGATCTCAGTTCTGATCTTCAGACTTAATTGCATCTCAATTATCAGGAGACGCAAATGGCTGGCCATAGCTCTGCCGTTGCTTCCCATACCGGGAACAATCCTTTCCTTCGCCTTGTCGCTGCGCTTTCAACACTGGCCGGATGGTGTTCCGCAGCCATGATCGTTGCTGCCGTCGCCATCACTTGCCAAATGATCGTCGTGCGTTTTGTCCTGAATGGCTCGACCATCTGGCAAACCGAAGCGGTCATCTATCTTGTCATCGCCGCCACCCTCGTCGGTCTACCTTATGTGCAACGCCTGCGCGGGCATGTGAATGTCGACCTGATCCCGATCTCGTTGGCCCCGCGCCCCCGCTATTTTATGGCGATCCTGACCTCGGCCCTGTCCATCGCCATCGTCTCGGTCATGCTGTTCTACGGCTACGAGTATTGGCACTTCGCATGGGAGCGTGGCTGGAAATCCGACACCGTATGGGGTGTGCGGCTGTGGATTCCTTACCTGTCTATCCCGGTCGGCTTTGGACTGCTGCTGCTTCAGCTAATCGCTGACCTCGTCGCCGTCCTGCTTGGCATCGATAAACCCTTTGGTCTGGAGTAAAGCCAATGGACCCCCTTCTGCTCGGCGCCATTGTCGCCATCGCCACCATCCTTGTTCTGTTTTCGGGCGTGTCGGTCGCCATCGGTTTGCTGATAGTTTCAGCCGGGTTTCTGATTGTCTTCGACGGCCCGCGTTCGCTGGAACTTATGCCCGAGATTCTGTTCGGAAAGCTGGATAACTTTGCCCTTCTGTCGATCCCGATGTTCATCATCATGGGGGCGTCCATCGCGTCGACGAGGGCCGGAGCCGACTTGTACGAAGCCTTGGAACGCTGGCTGACCCGTGTACCCGGAGGGTTGGTCGTATCCAACCTTGGCGCCTGCGCTTTGTTCGCGGCCATGTCCGGATCGTCACCCGCAACCTGTGCCGCAATTGGTAAGATGGGCATCCCTGAGATGCGCAAGCGCGGCTATCCCGACGGCGTTGCCGCAGGTTCCATCGCCGCAGGTGGTACGCTTGGCATCTTGATCCCGCCCTCGGTCACCATGATCGTCTACGGCATCGCCACCGAGACCTCGATTGGTCGCCTGTTTTTGGCCGGCGTGATCCCCGGCCTGATGCTGGTTGGTCTGTTCATGGCCTGGTCGCTTTATTCGACCTGGAAATCCGGTGACGCCACCCGTCTGGGGTCTGGAAGCTACACCTGGGGTGAACGCTTCGAGATCCTGCCGCGGGTTCTACCCTTCCTCGGCATCATTCTGGGTGTGCTGTACGCCATGTATGGCGGTATCGCCACGCCATCGGAAACGGCTGCCGTTGGCGCCCTGCTCTGCCTGCTGATCGCAATGGTCATATACAAGCTGTGGAACCCCAAGGACATCTGGGTCGTGCTGCGCGACAGCACCAAGGAAAGCGTGATGATCCTCTTCATCATCGCCGCTGCCGGTGTGTTCTCGTACATGCTCAGCTCGCTGTTCATCACACAGGCGATTGCTGAATGGATCGGTACACTGGATGTGAACCGTTGGGTTCTGATGGGTGCGGTCAACGTGTTCCTTCTGATCGCCGGGTTCTTCCTGCCCCCCGTCGCTGTGATCCTGATGGCGGCACCGATCCTGCTGCCGATCATCACCACCGCTGGCTTCGATCCGATCTGGTTTGCGGTTGTATTGACAATCAACATGGAGATTGGCCTGATCTCACCCCCCGTCGGCTTGAATCTCTATGTGATCAACGGCATCGCGCCCGACATCTCGCTGAAAACCATCCTGACCGGCTCCCTCCCCTTCGTGGCCTGCATGGTAATTGCGATTGTACTGCTCTGCCTGTTCCCCGGTCTTGCCACCTGGTTGCCAGACCTAGTGATGGGAGCGGCGGTATGACCTTGCTGGCGGATCTTCTGTCCACCGTGTTCGAGCGACGCTACCGCCGCTCGGGCGCAGCGGCCCTAGATGGCCGCCCGCTGACCGAGTTGGCCGATGCGCTAGTTGGGTCAGCGGGTGAGACCTCGGGGCTGGCGCTGGCTGAGGAAATCCTGACCCGGTTCGACACTCTGGGCGACGAGGAAAAGCTGGAGTTCTTCCGCTATATCGCCTCAGCCATGAATATTGACCCCGAGGCGGTGCGCTCGTCGCTGGATGAATACGAACGCGACCCCTCGAAAGCGACCTATCGCAGCTTCGCAGCTGCGGTGGAACCGGCCCGACAGGAATTGATCCGCCGATTGAACCGGGTGCCCGGTGCCACAGGCGCTCTGGTACAGATGCGCGCCGATCTGCTGCGGCTGGGCGGCAAGGAACCGGAACTGCAGGCGCTTGACCTGGACTTCCGGCACCTGTTCGCCAGCTGGTTCAACCGTGGCTTTCTGGTGCTGCGCCCGATCAACTGGGAAAGCCCGGCGCATATTCTGGAAAAGATCATCGCGTACGAGGCGGTCCACGCCATCGACAGCTGGGACGACCTGCGCCGTAGGCTGGAACCCACCGACCGGCGCTGCTTTGCGTTCTTCCACCCCTCTATGCCTGATGAGCCGCTGATCTTTGTCGAAGTGGCGCTGAACCAAGGCATCCCGGGCTCGGTGCAGGCACTGCTTGCCGAAGACCGCGATCCGCTACCGCAAGATCACGCGGATACGGCTGTGTTCTACTCGATCTCGAATTGTCAGGCTGGGTTGGCCAGCATCTCGTTCGGCAACTCGCTGATCAAGCAGGTGGCCTCGGATCTGGCGGCAGAATTGTCGGGGCTGAAGACCTTTGTCACTCTGTCGCCCATTCCTGGCCTGAGCCAGTGGCTGACGCAGGAAAAAATTGAATGGGACATCGAAAAGCCCGATCAGATTAAGGCGCTGGCGGCGCATTACCTGCTGAACGCCAAGGGCCGGGGCAATATGCCCTTCGACCCGGTGGCGCGGTTCCATCTTGGCAACGGTGCGCTGGTTCATGCGGTTCATGCGGATGCCGATACCTCGAACAAAGGCCGGGCACAGTCCGGCGGCACCATGGTCAACTATCTCTATGACCTCAGCCGCGTGGCGCAGAACCACGAACAATTTGCGAATACCCGCGAGGTGATCGCCTCGACCGAGGTCAAATCGCTTGCCGCGTCCGCCTCTCTCACATCGACACAGGAAAGGTAATCCCCATGGCCAATCCTCTCTATGACGGTTTGTTCGGCGCTCACGCCGGTAAAGACACGCCGTTTTTGCACCTGCTCGACGGCTCGGTGATTACCCATCAGGACTATTTAAGCACTGCAGCGCAGATCGCCCACCTGACAACGCAGCTGGGCTTGAAACCCGGCGACCGGGTTGCGGCGCAGATCGAGAAATCACCCGAAGCGCTGGCCCTCTATGCCGCTTGCGCGCAGGCCGGCCTGGTGTTTCTACCCTTGAACACCGCCTATACCGTCGATGAGCTGACCTACTTCATTGAAAACAGTGGGGCTTCACTGATCGTTTGTGATTCCAGAAGTGAAGAGAAGCTTGTCCCCATTGGCGCGCAACTGAGCGCGCGCGTAGAGACCCTGAACGCGGATGGCAGCGGCAGCCTGATGGAAAAGGCATCGGCTATGCCTATCAGTTTCGACACAGTCGATCGGGACGGCGAGGATTTGGCGGCATTCCTCTACACATCCGGCACCACGGGCCGGTCCAAAGGCGCGATGCTGACCCAGAACAACTTGTTGTCGAATGCTGAAACGCTCGTCGAAGAATGGCGTTTCACATCCGACGATGTGCTGCTGCACGCGCTGCCGATCTTTCACACTCACGGACTGTTTGTGGCAACCAATGTGTCACTGGCTGCGGGCAGCAGCATTATTTTTATGCCCAAGTTCGATATGGACGAGATTATCCGTCAGATGCCTCAGGCCACGACGATGATGGGCGTGCCCACTTTCTATACCCGCCTGTTGGATGACGATCGGTTCACAAAGGAACTGACCGAACACATGCGCCTGTTTGTTTCCGGTTCCGCGCCTTTGCTGGCGGAAACGCATGTGCAGTTCGAACAGCGTACCGGTCACCGCATACTCGAACGCTATGGCATGACCGAAACCAATATGAATACGTCAAACCCATATGAAGGGGAGCGTCGCGCAGGCACCGTTGGCGTGCCACTGCCCGGGGTTGAGCTGATAATCTGCGACTCTGACGGCAACGCCCTGCCCAATGGCGAGATCGGAGAGATCGAGGTGCGCGGACCAAACGTATTCAAAGGCTATTGGCAAATGCCGGAAAAAACCGCGGCCGAGCTACGGGAGAACGGCTTTTTCATCACCGGCGATCTGGGCCGGATCGATGAAGAGGGCTATGTCCAGATCGTAGGCCGAAACAAAGACCTGATCATCTCAGGTGGCTATAATATCTACCCCAAGGAGATTGAACTGGTGCTCGATGACCAACCCGGCGTGCTGGAAAGCGCCGTCGTTGGCGTACCCCACCCAGACTTCGGAGAAACGGTTCTTGGTGTGATTGTCGCGGAACCGGGAGAGACCCCCAACCTTGAACAGATGCAGGCTGCGGTATGCAACAGCCTCGCGCGGTTCAAGCACCCCCGCAAGTTGATCCTGATAGATGAGCTTCCCCGCAACACCATGGGAAAGGTTCAAAAGAACATCCTACGTGACCAGTACAAGGAAATGTTCGTGGCCGCATGAGAGGCTGCCGTTTTTCCGATCAAGCAATGCAACGTGGGGGCAACTGCGGCTTGCCCCAATTTCGCAAAAGTCGTGCGCGAAAAACACGTTAGATGTCACTTAGCCAAACCTGTCGAGGAGTCTCGGTCAGTTCGCAGATATACATATATTCATAACCGCATGACGAATCAGCTGGCCATCCGTCATGGTATGGTTCGAAAACTTGAGCCAATACTTGGATGATGTCATGTATAGCGCATGGCGGGTCAAAGTTTCTTGCAGTAAACCGGCGCTGCGACAGAGCTGCGGTTTCGCCGAGCGCAACAATACTGGCGGCCCCAAAGGCCGTTTTCCCAAAGTTGAACGTTTTGTATCTTCTTCAGGTCGGGTAAAGCGCAGCCCGATTAATGTTGCTATTAGAGGCAAGCCATAGGGTTTTATTCCGCTGCCATTGGAGGCAGGAACCGGAATTCTCTGATGCTGTCGGGCTTCATCTCGATCGAGAACCCGGGCTGCGTCGGCGCGAAATAGGCCCCGTTCTTCACCACGCAGGGGTCGACAAAGTGCTCATGCAGGTGATCGACATACTCGATCCGCTTGCTGTCCTTCTCGCCCGAGATCGCGATGTAGTCGATCATCGACATATGCTGGACATATTCGCACAGGCCCACGCCCCCGGCATGGGGCCAAACCGGCAGATCGTATTTCGCCGCCATCAGCATGACAGCGAGCACCTCGTTCAGCCCACCCATCCGGCAGCTGTCGATCTGAACGATGTCGATCGCGCCTTCCTTGATGAACTGCTTGAAAATGATCCGGTTCTGGCACATCTCGCCGGTCGCTACTTTGACCGGTGCGACGCCTTCTCGGATCGCCTTGTGGCCATATACATCGTCGGGGCTTGTGGGTTCTTCAATGAAGAAGGGGCGTGCAAAGGACAGGGCCTTGACCCAGTGGATCGCCTGATCGACCTCCCACACCTGATTGGCGTCGATCATGATGTTCATGTCTTCGCCCAGTACTTCACGTGCGATGGTCAGGCGGCGAATGTCGTCATCCAGATCGCGGCCAACTTTGAACTTGGTATGAGTAAAGCCCGCCTCCTTGGCCTCATGGCAAAGGCGGCGCAGCTTGTCGTCGGGATAGCCCAGCCAGCCCGCCGAGGTCGTGTAGCAGGGATAGCCCTCGTCCTTCAGTTTAGCGATACGCTCCGCTTTGCCCGGTTCAGCGGCGCGGAGCATCGCTAACGCCTCATCCGGAGTAATCGCATCGGTCAGGTAGCGGAAGTCGATCAAGCGCACGATTTCTTCGGGGCTCATCTCGCTGACCAATTGCCAGACGGGTTTGCCCGCCTCTTTGGCCCATAGATCCCAAGCCGCGTTCACGACCGCACCAGTCGCTAGGTGGATCGCCCCCTTGTCGGGACCAATCCAGCGCAGCTGGCTGTCACCGGTGATATGACGCCAGAACAGGCCCATATCTTCGATGATCCAGTCCAGTTCCAGCCCTTTTACCAACGCACCGAGGGCTTCGATCGCGGCTACACAGATCTCATTGCCGCGGCCAATGGTGAAGGTCAGTCCGTGACCCTCATGCGCGCCGTCAGTTTCCAGCACCACATAGGCGGCGGAGTAGTCGGGATCAGGGTTCATCGCATCTGAGCCATCCAGATTGTCCGAGGTCGGGAACCGCAAGTCCTCGGTGCGAATGCCGGTTATCTGGGTCATTTGCTCGCCTCAACGGTTTGGCGCTGAACGCCCAAACCTTCGATCCCCAACTCCATCCGGTCGCCGGGTTTCAGATAGGTCTGCGGGTCCTGCCCCATACCCACGCCCGGAGGCGTTCCGGTTGAGATCACATCGCCGGGTTGCAGTGACATGAATTGCGACAAGTGCGAGATCACGGTTGCTACGTCAAAATGCATCGTTTTTGTCGAGCCGTCCTGATAGCGATGCCCGTTCACCTCAAGATACATCGGCAGGTTCTGCGGGTCGGGTACTTCGTCGCGCGTCACCAACCAAGGGCCGATGGGGCCAAACGTGTCTGCTGATTTGCCCTTAACCCACTGGCCCGAGCGGTGCAGCTGAAAGTCGCGTTCGGACAGATCGTTGACCACGCAATAGCCCGCGACGTGGTCAAGCGCGTCCTCGACGGATACGTATTTGGTATGCTTGCCGATGACGACACCCAGCTCGACCTCCCAATCAGTCTTTACCGAGTTGCGGGGGATTTCCACGGTGTCATCAGGCCCCATGATCGCCGAGGTCGCCTTGAAGAAGATCACCGGTTCTTCGGGTAGGGCCATGCCGGATTCAGCAGCGTGGTCGGCATAGTTCAGGCCGATGCAAATGAACTTGCCCACATGCCCGACACAGGCTCCAATGCGCGGCGTGCCTTCGACCTCGGGCAGAGCATCCACATCTAACGCGCGCAAGGCGTCAAGCCCGGCATCCGACAACGCGTCGCTCGCTATATCGCCAATGACACCCGACAAATCGCGGATCACGCCGTTTTCATCCATAAGGCCGGGTTTTTCTTGTCCGACCGGACCGTAACGCAGCAGTTTCATCTCAAATCTCCCTGATCAAACGGTCCAGCCGCCATCGATGGCGAAGGTCTGTCCGGTGGTGAATGCGGTCTCATCGCTGCCCAGATAGACGGCCAAGGCGGCAACCTCGTCTGCGTGACCGATACGGCCCATGGGCTGGCGCGCGATGAAGTCTTTCATCGCCTGCTCGTAGTCGCCGGTCGCGCGCAGGCGGTCGTGCAGACTGGGGCTGTCGACTGTGCCAGGGCAGATCGCGTTGCAGCGGATGCCCTGCGTGATGAAGTCAGCGGCGATCGATTTCGTTAGGCCAATCACGGCCGCTTTGGACGCGCAGTACGAAAAGCGGTTCGGCACGCCTTTCATCGACGAGGCGACCGAGGACATGTTGATGATCGAGCCGCCGCCATTTTCCAACATGCCGGGCAGCACCAGCTTGGCC
Source organism: Ruegeria sp. AG1 (assembly GCF_056541705.1). Taxonomy (NCBI): domain Bacteria; kingdom Pseudomonadati; phylum Pseudomonadota; class Alphaproteobacteria; order Rhodobacterales; family Roseobacteraceae; genus Ruegeria; species Ruegeria sp. AG1. Next base: position 368,632 of record NZ_JBQFYU010000003.1, read on the forward strand.
AGCCGGTACATCGCCTTGACGTTCAGATCAAAGCTGAAATCCCACTGGTCGTCGTCGCATTCAAGGATCGAACCGGCCCCAACGAAACCGGCGCAATTGAACAGCACATCCAGCGCTCCGGCGGTCGCGACGACCTCGGCCACAGCGTCTGCATTGGTGACGTCCAGCTTCAAGGCTGTCACGCCGTCGATTGCCGCCAGTTCCGCAAGTGTTGCATCGTTGATGTCGCAGGCAATCACCTGCGCGCCTTCGGCCACGTATTTTTCGACGCTGGCGCGGCCAATGCCCTGCCCTGCGGCGGTGATCAGCGCTTTCTTTCCGGCCAGACGGCCCTGTGCTTTGGTCATGTCGTCCTCAATCCGTGTGGAATACTTCAATCATGGGTGCCCATTTCTCGCCTTCGGCGCGGCTGGGCAGCGGGTTTTGGCAAGGATCGGTGAAACTCCACCATTCCTGCGTTCTGAGGTCTTGCGCCATGCGGGCCATGTCCCCTTCGAAATCGGTGCCGTGATATTCCCAATAGCCGAACAACAGGTTCTCGGGCTCACGTAGGAAAATCGTGTAGTTGTGGATATTGCTTTGGGCGATCTGCGCCAGCACATCCGGCCAGACAGCGGCGTGCATGCGCTTGTATTCGTCCAGTTTTTCGGGCTTCACCCCGATCACCATACCCATACGTTTCATCATGCGCCCTCGCTGATTGTGATCGCCGAGGACTGGGCTTCGATCGCCTGCCAGCCCCACGCGATGCCAAGCCCGGGCACGTCTGACGGAATGGCAAAGCCATCCTCGATGCGCATCGCGTCCGTGGTCACACTGTCAAGCTGCGGGATGTATTCCAGCCATTTCGCGTTCGGCACGGCACAGACCAGTGGCAGGTGCAGTTCCATCAGGAAATGCGGGCAGACCATGACGTTATACGCCTCGGCCAGATGCGCGACTTTCAGCCACGGGGTGATCCCCCCAATCCGCGCCACGTCGACCTGCACGATGCTGGCCGCGCCCGCTTGCAGGTAATCCTTGAACTGGCTCAGCGAATACATGCTTTCGCCGACGGCAATCGGGACGGAGGTCCGGCGGGACAGCTCGGCATGGCCTGCGACGTCATCCGCGGGCAGTGGCTCCTCGAACCAGCCGATACGATAGTCTTCCAAAACCTGAGCTCGGCGGATCGCTTCGGACAGGGTAAAGCCCTGATTGCCATCGGTTAGGATTTCATATCTCGGCCCAACCGCTTCACGCACCGCAGCCAAACGGGCGGCATCCTCGCTTAGGTGGTCTCGCCCGATCTTGATCTTCGAGCCGCGGAACCCCTGCCCCTGCATCGCGAGCGCGTCATCGACCAAGGCCTGTGTGTCCAGATGCAGCCAGCCGCCCTCGGTCGAGTAGAGCGGGATGCGATCCCGCGATCCGCCCGCCGCTTTCCACAGCGGCAGCCCTTGTTTGCGGCAGCGCAAATCCCACAGAGCGGTATCAATCGCGGCCAAAGCAAGCGAAGTAATCGCTCCCACCGCCGTCGCATGAGTCAGGAACAACAGATCGCGCCAGATGCCTTCGATCCGGTCCGCATCGCGGCCGATCAGAGCGGGTGCCAGCGTTTTTTCAAGCAGCGCCATAACCGACGGGCCGCCGGTGCCGATGGTATAGCAATAGCCCACACCCTGTGCCCCGTCGCTGTCGGTCAAGGTCACAATGGGCGTTTCCTGACTGACAAAGGACTGAATGGCATCAACCCGTTTCACCTTTGGGATCAGGTCGATCATGCGCAGTTCGATATGGGTGATGATGGCCATGGTTGCTTACCCTCTCAGCGCCTCGCCGGTGGCCGCGTCGAAGACGTGGCATTTGTCGAAAACCAGATGGAATGGCAGCGTCTCACCCTGCTCCACCTGGCGCGGATTGAACATCTTGGCCTGAACCTCGACCCCCGCCAGATCGGCAAACATAAAGGTTTCGGTGCCCAACGGTTCTTCCAGTGCAACCGGCAGCTCCGGATCGACCAACGCGCCCTTTTCCTCGACCGCATGGTCGATCTGCATGAGATTGTCGGCGCGGTAGCCGGATTGAACCACATGTCCCGCTCTTACAAGGTCGCGCGTCGAGGCCGGGACCGTGAGCGCATCCTTCAGAACGCTGCGGTCAGCCAGCGTCATCTCCTCGACCTGATCGTGGGTCACGTAGACGATGGTATTGGCGACACGCAGGCGCTGACAACCGGACAGTTCCGCCGGTTTGTCGTCCATCAATTCGTCCGGCCCAGCGATCGCTGCGACCTCGGTCACGACCTTGGTGATCTCAGCCTCGGGGCGCTTGGCGATCTGCAGCGTGAAGCTCAGATTCTCGCGCATGGTCATATGCGGGTACAGCGCACAGTTCTGGAACATCATCGAGTTGTTGCTTTCACGCGGAGGCAGGTCGTTGACCACGCGGCTGCCGATGGAAATCTCATCATCGGAGATATCTTCGAGCCCCGTGATCATACGCAAAGTCGTGGATTTTTCGCAGTTCCGGGGAACGATCTCCAGTTCGATTCAGCATGCGCTGCCCCTGCGCGAAAAACGGCGCAGCTTTCAGGCAAGCAACTTATTTTACAGAAGGATTTCATCACTTGCTTCTCCCTGAATTCTTTTTTAGCGGCTCTCAAGTTCCATAATTTTTGTATGTAAAACAGTTATTCACTAATAAATCAACATTGACATCTACTGCGCATTCAAGGCAATTTGCTCGCGCATTCGCCCACAAGCGCGAATTGGGAGGAATACGTGTCGGCAACTTCAGAGAAATATCGTGCCCCTGCCCTAGAGAAGGGTTTGGACATCATCGAGTTGCTATCGCTGCATGCCGACGGGCTGGCGCAAGGTGACATTGCACGCGCTCTGGACCGGTCCCAAAGCGAGATTTACCGGATGCTATCCACGCTGGTGCGGCGCGGTTATGTGATCCGGTCCTCTGACGATGATCTCTATTCGCTCAGCCTGAAAATGTTTGCGATTTCGCAAAGGTATCCTCCGGTCGAGCGGTTGCTTGAGATGGCGACACCCAAAATGCGCGCCGTAACGCGAAAGGCCTGGCAATCCTGCCATATGGGGATGGAAAGCAATGGAGACATAGTTGTTGTCGCCTCGATCGCCTCGCCCGGGAACTGGGGCTTGGCGTTGCGCGTCGGAACCGTGATTGGCCTTGGGAATACCGGCACCGGCCGCGTTCTTGCCGCATTTCGCAGTGACGCCGACCTTGACGACCTGCTGGACAATCACAGGCTTGCGCAAGGTGAGCCGGAATTGGACGTCGTTGAATTCAAGGAACATGTCGCCCGCATACGCGAGTGGGGTTATGAGCAAATGCCATCAGCCACAGCGGTTGGGGTGACGAACCTCTCCTACCCCGTATTAAACCACGAAGGGCAGGCAATCAGCGTTGTGAACTGTCCATTTTTGGAAAGGATCGACCAACTTGAAGTTCCAGTAATCGAAGACGTGCATCAACTCTACAAATCGCTGGCGCAAGAATTGACTGATTTCTATAAGGGCAAATCGCAAGCGTGACGCGCTGACCTGCTAGTCGCTTGCCACCAAGGGATAAGGTCAAGCAGGCAAATTCATGTCCTTCCTAGATCATCTACAAAGAGACTGCATCCAACACAAAATCGCATCTTTAGACAAGAGATGCGTCCTCTTTGGTTTTGTTGGCCAAAAGACCGCCAACTGTGATGAGACCAGCGCCAATCCAACCCCACAAATCGGGTAGGGTATTCCAAATCAAATACCCGAAGAAGACCGCCCAGAGCATTCCGGAATACTCAATCGAGGCCAGTTTGCTAATCGGTGAGAAGGAGCATGCTGACGTTCTGAAGTACACGCACAAAGCGCCACAAACACCCAACAAGCCAACGAGCCAGAGGTCGGAAAAACCCGGAACGTAGCTCCCATAGGGAACCAAAATAGCGGCCGCAGCAAAGACCATGAGATATTCATATCCGGCGATTGCTTCCGGTGTATCCCGTCGTGAAAGGGCACGCGCCGTGATTAAGCCGAGTGCGCTACACAACGCGGCCGCCAATGGAAAAAAGGCTGCTGCGTTAAGACCTAAACCCGGCGGGCGTATCAAAAGTAAGGCGCCCATAGCGCCGGAAACGAGTGCAAGTAGTTGTGGAAGCCCAGGATGTTCCCGAAACACAAGTGAAGACAAGACCATCGAAAAGATAGGCGCGACCATGAAAATCATGGTCACTTCGGCAAGCGGCAAATTTTGAAGGCCGGAAATGAAAAAGTACATTGTGCCTAGGGTCAGCAATCCCCTGGCCATCAATAGTGGCCATCTTGGTGAGGCCAATGATCTCCAGTTTCGAGGCGCAATGAACATAAGGAAAAACACAAGGCCAAAGGCGCTTTCAAACAAGATGATCTGAAGACCGGAATACGTCTCGGATAGTACCTTGGCGACCGCATCCATCGCAGACATAAAAAACACGCCAAGCGCAAAGTAAGCTGGACCATTGGCGTAGAGTTGCGATGGTTTGAGGCGAGCTATCATGATGTGAGCTGATCAAATATTGATGTTCGTTCCAGCCGAAAGCGCGCAGTGAACGGACCAGGTGTTTCGCGTAAAAATGTGTCCATAGAATGAAGCATTTCGATCGCATCAATTTTCTTCTGATTGACCGTGTTGCTCTCAAGCCATCGCTTAAGCCGAAGCAATTCATCGGCTTGCACACTGTGCTGTTCGCCGAGGTGCAGCATATGTTTGTACGAGCGGTTGGAGAAATACTCTTGATCCATTAGATTCAGGAGCTTATCGGCCGTTTCTTGGGAAATGACTTTGTTTTCCGAAGCAACCTCTAGCGTTGCTCTGATGTTTACAAGCGGCTCTGATAGAGACGGGTATTTCAGTTCGGCAGGTCCGTGATTCAAGGCAACCTCGTCGTCTCGCGTCAAAAGACCGTCGCGGTATTCTTCAAAAATGCGACCAACCCCTTTCATGCCAAAACTATGCAGCTCCGCTGCCCTCAACGCGCCCATGCTGGAGCTGCCGAATACATGCACACCCTGATCAAGCGCCCAGAGTATTTCCTTGTGCAACACAGACGGTGTGAACTGAAAATAGCCGTCAATTATTCCTATGGCGCGTGGCTTTCGCGACACCGCATTCAATACATCCCCCTGAGCCGCCGGCGGCAGATACTCAGCCGCTAAAATCTGTTTGGCTTCACTTTCGTGAATGGTGGGGCCGCAGAAAACAAAAACGGTCATTGCATCAACTCTGATGCGTTTTGCGCACGCGAGCCCGGCGTGTAGCGTGGGTCATCATGTGGCCCCTCCAACCCGGGGACGAGCACACGTACAACTGCGATGTGATCGGAGACATAGTCGGCTGTAATGTCGATGAAGCAGGCACCGTCTAGTCCAGCTGCAGTCAACCGCGATTTGAGCCAAACAAGATCGCCTTCGGGAGATTTGCTTTCATAGGATTGCCTGGAGTCAAAACTCAGGCACCCAGGTCGGGCAATCGTTTCTTGGAATTCCATCTCAGAGTAGTAGTCCGAGTGCAGATCATCACGCGCGCCCGTGATCAATGTCAGCCGTTCCTGCGCAGCTTCTGTCAGGGCGCGCGAGAGCGCGATCTGCCGACACGGGTGACACCCTGCGCCGACAGATGGGCGAGAGAGAAGTATCGGCACGTTTCCGTTTTCACATGCCCATACCAAGTAAGCCGGTACGCCGATTTCCGTCGTCACGTCCCAAATCGCCAAGCTTATGTCGGCGTCCTTGAATTTGCTTAAGGTCTGGCACAAACCGTGATCTTCGATCGTCCGTTGATCAATTCGACGTGCATCACGCTCTTGCCACGGCAAACGCGACCATAGCGCAACAGCATCCCGTTCGATCACCTCGCACAAGCCGTGCAACTTTGCTTCGGAAAGTGAGTTACCCGAGGCCAGACCGTTCGAACTCGACAGGAAAAACCCGCTCCCGGGTGGCAGAGGGCGTGTGTAGTTTGTATGAACCAATTCGTAGGGAACCCACACATTTCCGGAACCCGCCAACAGTTGCGTTTCAATCCAGAGGTTCGGCGCGAAAGGATCAAATTCCATCTCATTGCTCAGCGGCAACTGATCAACGGGCAAAACGTTGTGTGTGTATCTGATATCTTCAAGGCTCGCGAGTATGACCGGAGCCACAATGCGTTCTGCGTGGAAAATCTCGATGGACTCCATCACGGCAGAAGCGACCGCAGCGTCATATGTCACTCCCTTCCCTTGAGAAACCGCCATTGATCGCGAGTTGGGCCTGCACACGACGGTTGTCGGTAGCCCAACACGATCAAGCCCCGTGACATTCGCGATACGCGTGATGCCAAAAACCGGAAACAGGTCCCGCAAAAGCTCAACCGTCTGCTTGGGCGAGCGAATGCGATGTGTTCCATCAAAATACTGTTTCAAACCAAGTTCTCACGCGACTGGCAACAACCTATCAGTACGCGCAATGACGATTCATACTGCGCGACACGAATGTTGGCTCAAAGGCTTGAGCCAACATTCAAGTACGTTGTTTGGACTGGTTTTAAGCAGTTGGTTGAATCTTCGCCCCGAATTGGGCCGGATCAATCTTTGCACCCAGCTGAGACGGGTCAATTTTGGCTCCGTGTTGGCCGGGGTCAATCTTGGCGCCAATTTGGCCTGGATCGATCTTGGCCCCGATTTGGCCCGGATCAATCTTTGCGCCCAGCTGAGACGGGTCAATTTTGGCTCCATGCTGGCCGGGGTCAATCTTGGCACCGACCTGCGAAGGCTCGCCGTGGCCAACGTATTCGGCAGCGATCGCAGATTGGCGATGTGCAGAATTGGTTTCAGGCTGAGCAAAAACTCCGGATTGACCGATAGTGATCAGACGGCCATCAGGCGCACGAACAGTTCTTTTGTTTTCAAACATTTAATTTCTCCCTTTGTTGGAATCGTCGTTCTAATTTGTTTTGCACTTCAAGAACCAGAGCGCGCCATTCCCTAACATAGAATTTGCATGATCACCAAGGCGCATGACAGGCGCCATCCCAGATGGGTTGGAATGAGAACCTACGTTCAGGCCAATAGGAAAGGCATCGGTTTGACAAAATTTGGAAGCCTTTGGAGCTGCAAGCATGCTCAAACCTAAAGCAAAACCTGTTTTTTGGCGCTCCTTCTCTGCGTGCCAAATTTCCGCACTATCGGCCGAAAAGGGGTCGTCAAATATGGCCGGGCATGACCTAGGTATCTTGTAGTGGTCGTGCTCTGCGCAGTCGCTATACTTTCCGTTGGAAGCTCTGTTTGCGGCAAAAGCGCAGACCACGATTCTGAACAAATTGCATGTCGTCCAAGCCCATGAACCAAACGTTATATGAAGGGCGCAATAGGCAATAGTTGTAGGCACTTAACAGTCTCTCCTGTCTGAAACGCTCTCTTTTTGATTGGCCCCAAGGGAGATCAACGCCGACTGGTCAAAGAGACAGTGCGCCGTCTTAGAAACTCGAGCATTTCCCGTGGATTGCCGGCCCGTTTTTCAATCTCGTCTCTCTCAATAGGGTCACCGACGATCGGGCGCTGGGGTTTATCCAAGGCATGCCGCACCTCGTACAAAAGCAACCCTTGGCGCAGCGTGGCGGAGACATTGCTGGCGATTTGATATGCTCGACTGTTGCGTCCCGGAAAACGAATGGGGACAACTGTGGCCCCAGAGCGCTGGATAAGTTTGGCTGTAAAGGGATTCCATTCGCGTTCGATCGCAGGCCCCCACCAACTGTCCGACGAGGCAACAACCCCGGAAGGGAACAATGCGATTAACCCTCCGTTCGCAAGATGCTCCATAGCTTTTCGGCGCATTTCCAGGCTCTTTTCAAGAGCGTTGGGTTCATGATCAAAGGGGACCGGGATCATGAACTGGTCAATCTCAACGACACCCGTCAGCAGAGACCGCGTTAGAATTTTATAATCGGTTCGGACCTGACCGATCAGTTCCGCCAGGATCATGCCGTCGACAAGCCCGTGCGGGTGATTGGCGACAACCACCACGGGCCCTTTGCTCGGGATTTGACGAATTTCTTCATCGGGCGTTTGCAGCGCGATGCCCATCACCTTGAGGGCCTGCCCCCAGAAGGGTTGCCCAGCGGGCACGCCCATTGCCTCGAATTTGCGGATGCGACGCAACAAATGGAATTTGCTTGTAGCCAGCTCAATCGCTTTGATCGCCCATCGCTGAACCGGGTTGCTGAATGTGGATGCATAAGACAAGCGGCGCCGATCATAGGGCTGTTCGCTCAGGTTTGTTCCGTCACTCTGGCCAAGCAACAGCCGTGTCTCTTTGTCCGGGCGGCCAGTACCGGGCCTTTTGAGGGTCTTAGACCCCTTACCCCTCATCGAAGGATGAAGACCGAACACGGCGCACGGCGTGAAATACGCGACGCCGTCGAGCCCAGAAGATAGTCTCGAACGCCAGGTTTGTGAGATCCGACAATAACCAAATCAACATGGTTCTCGCGGGCAAACTCCGCGACCTTCAGGCCGGGCTTGCCAGTGATGACTTCGGTCGAGATGTCGTCCGCATCGCCTGCAAGGCGATCCAGTTCGTCCTTGATGCGCGCTGTCAGGTGGTTCTCGGGTTTCGACTCCACGAATTCGGCGACGAAACCGGGTATTTCTTCCAGCACTGTCAGCAAGGTCATCCGGCCGTCTTCGGCAAGCAGACGGCGCCCAGCGGCGATTTTGTTGGCGACAACGCCTTCGTGGTCCAGAGCGACCGGGATCAGAATGTGCTTGTACATAGTCGGTTCCTTTGTCGATTTAGGGGGCGTTTGTGGCGTCAGTGCTGAGGGACATGGTCATATTGGCGGCCTCAGACATTTGCGTGCGCGAGTTCGCGAGCCAGATCAAGATATTGACCGGGAACCGCTATGCCATGCGCCTGCGCGCGGCTGATCGACTCTGCCCTCCGATCCCCCGGAAGCCGTGCGCCTTCGAGGCCGTCGATGGCCGTCAGCACCATTTCGAGACGATCCGTGAAGGCGTCTAGATTGTTTGGGCTCATAGCAATCAGGAACTGCCCGGATCCCGGAGAAGGCCCCTCTGCGTCAAAAAACGAAGCCACGCCCAAGCTGGGGTTTGCATCGGTGAAAACCGACGCGAGAACCTCGACCATCAAGGCGAGGACGGTTCCCTTTGCCCCTCCGGCTGGGGCCATGGAACCAGCCAATGCGGCGGCTGGGTCGGTCGTGGGCTTGCCGTCTTTGTCAAAGGCCCAGTCCGGAGGGATGGGCTGGCCTGTCTTTTTAGCATGCATGACCTTGCCGCGCGCAACATTCGAAAGCGCCAGATCAATCACCAGTGGCGGCGCATCGCGCCGCGGAGCTGCAAAGGCGATGGGGTTGGTGCCAAAAACCGGGCTCGCGGCGCCCCAGGGTGCGATTGCCGGAGGGGCATTGGCAAACATCAAGCCGACAAGACCCTCAGCAGCGATCCTTTCGACCTGCACCGACAACGTCCCCGCATGATGTGAATTTTTGACCGACATCGTGGCCGTGCCGTATGAACGCACCACGCTTATGCCCTGTGAGATGGCATGATCCAGCGCCGGGTACGCAAAACCGAAATCGGCGTCAGTGGAAATCGCTGTTTGACTGGTCAGGCGAGAAGTAATTTTTGCGTCCCGGTTAATCTTTCCGCTGCGCACCTGCGCGACATAGTCCCCGAGGCGCGAAAACCCGTGACCCGCCTGGCCTTCGGCTTCTGCCGCCACCAGCGCATTTGCGACGGACTCAGAGTGTTCCTTGGAAACCCCCTGAGCCATCAATGCACCTGAAATGAGGGCCTTAGCCTCGGAAAGGCTGATGTTTTCCGCGTGTTCCATGGTGTTGTTTTTGTGGCGGGGCGGCACCTTTGGGCCGCCCCTGCCCGACTTAGGCGCTGCGATAGAGCTTGGTCATCGAGAATTCGCGATGGCCAAGCGCTTCGGCGGCTGTGTTGCGGCCATTGGCTGTGCGGCGGATCATGTCGATCAGTGCATCGCCCGCTTCGTCAATGGTCTGTTCCCGGCGCAGGATACCCGAAACGTCGACGTCCACGTGCTCTCCCATCGTCCGCACAGTCCGAGGGTTCGCAGTGATCTTGATAACCGGAACAATCGGATTGCCCACCACATTGCCTTGACCCGTGGGGAAGGTGTGGATGACAGCGCCACCGGCCGCCATCAGGGTCACACACTCCGCCGCGGCCGAGGAACTGTCCATGAAGTACAGCCCTGCGCCCGAGCTTGGCGCTTCGGCGGCATCGAGGATGTCGATATATTGCGAGGTCCGGCCGATCTTTTCGAGGTTGCCCAGGGCTTTTTCCTCAATCGTGGTCAGGCCGCCTTCGATGTTACCTTTGGTCGGTTGGGAGTCCGAAAGGTCATCAGTTTGATGCGCGAAGATCACGTCGTCCTGATAGGCTTTCCACATCTTGTACCAACGCTCACCCACTTCTTCGTTAATTGCGCGTTTCTGGCAGATGTGCTCAGCGCCCGTAATCTCCGAAGTCTCACCGAAAAAGCCGGTGATGCCCTCGGGCAGCAGCTTGTCGTACATATTGCCAACCGTCGGGCAGGACCCCAAGCCAGTGGTGGTGTCGGATTCACCGCATTTGGTCGAGATCCACAGCTCGTTCAGCGCGCATTCTTCGCGCTGGTATTCCGAGGTCAGATGCACGAATTCCTTCGCGGCCCAGCTGGCTTGGCGAATGGTTTCAAAATCCCCTTTCTGCTCGATCGAGAATTCGGCCACCGGTTTGCCGGTTTCGCGAATGCCGTCCGCAATCCGCTTGGTCCAACCGGGCTCAATGCCGATCACGACAACAGCGGCCACATTCGGGTTCGCCCCTGTTCCAATCATGGTCCGGAAGTGCAACTCCAGATCCGCGCCAAACTGCAGGCGGCCATAGGCATGCGGGATCGCAAGCGTGCCTTTGACGTTATTTGCAACGGCTTCGCACGCCGCGTTCGAGATATCGTCGACCGGCAGGATAACCACGTGGTTTCGAACGCCGACACGGCCATTCTCACGACGGTAAGCATGCACAGACATATTTTTGAAATCGAGTGCCATGAAGAGGACTCCTTACCAGCGCTTCGTTTTGCAGTTGTGGGTGTGGACGTGACCGCCCTTGGGAATGTCGGCGATGATCTTGCCGATGTCCTCGCCGTATTTGATCGCGGTATCTCCGTCCTTGAAGTCTTTCAGCGCGATCTTGTGGCCAATTGGCACATCAGCGCCCGATGTCAGGCGGAAGGTCGAATTGTCATGAGTTACGCAGACCAGCATATCGGTGCCGGCCGTCAGGCCCTCGACCACGACAACACCGACATTGTCGGCATGTTCGTGGACGAGCAAGTGGGGGATTTCAGCCATTTGTAGTCTCCTCAGGCGTCAGGTTTTAGAATGATTTTCGGGGCCGCGACTCGCCCTGCCAGAATGTCCTCGAAGGCATGCGCGCCATCTGACAACGGGCGGCTTTCCACCCAGTCCAGCGCTCCCAGCTTGCCCTCGAACATGGCGGCGGCGGTGTCGCGGAAATCTTGTGCGGTATAGGTGTAGGTGCCGATAAAGGTGATCTCTTGCAGGGTCATGCGACGCACATCCAGACCGCCTGTGTCTTCGCCCAGGCCGATATGCAGAACCACACCTCCGGGCTTGGCAGCGGCAGAAGCAGCTGCCCTTGTTGCCGCAAATCCAACAGCGTCGACAACGACAGGGAGTTCGCCCTGAACCTCCTTGGCGACCTGCATTCCGCAGGTGGCGGCGAGGTATTCTCGGCGGATGTCGTTTCTCTCGACGATAACAACTTCCGCAAAGTCCATCGCTTGCAGGGACAAAGCGGCGGCCACTCCAATTGCGCCGCCACCAATGACAAGCGCTTGGCGCGGTTCCGATGGATGCAGCGCCTCAACACCGAGTCGGGCCGCATGCCAACCAACGGCGATGGGTTCGGCCAGCGCTGCCTTGGCCAGTGAAACATCGTCAGGCACTGTGACTAGATTGGCTTCGGGGATCCGCACAAGCTCGGCAAAGGCGCCCTCGCGCGGGGGCATTGAGATGATCTGCCGCGTCGGACACAGGTTTTCACGTCCGGAAACACAGGCCGGACAGGCACGGCAATTGACCAGAGGGTTGATCGTCACACGCTCACCTGCGCGGGGTCCGTCCACGATGGTGCCAGCCGCTTCGTGCCCAAGGATAAGAGGGGCCGGGCGACGGTTGTCGTGCCCCAGATAGGCATGCATGTCCGAACCACAGATGCCCACGCTTTCCACCCGGATCAGCGCCTCGCCTAGCTGTGGGGTTGGGTCCCTGGTCTCTTCGTAAGACAGAGCCTTAACGTCTGTATAAACAAGAGCTTTCATTTGGCGGTGAACCCTCCATCCAGCATCAGGATTTGGCCGGTCACATAGCGAGAGGCTTCAGAACACAGAAAGAGCAGCGGCCCATCGAGATCTCCGAGCGCCCCGTTGCGGCCAATGCAAGTTTGAGCTGCGTTACGTTCGGCCCGCTCGGGGTCAGCAAAGACCGCCGCAGTCAGTTCGGTCTCAAAAAAGCCCGGACCAATTGCATTCACATTGATCCCCGCAGACGACCACGCTTCGGCCATGGCGCGGGTCATCTGGGCCACGCCGCCCTTTGACGCCCCGTAGGGCAGCCCGTTTGGAAAGGCCCGAAAGGATTGCAGCGACGCAAAATTGAGGATCCGTCCCCAGCCTTTTGCCTTCATGGCCGGGACGAAAGCCTGGCTCAGGAAGAACGGGGCGGACAAGTTGACTGCGAGGGTCGCGTTCCAAATGTCTAATGACAGGTCCTCGGCTGGCAGTCTGGGGTTGAGGCCCGCAGCATGAACAAGAATATCCGGCGCGCCGAACGGAGCAGCTATTTCGCGCACCAGCTCCGGCTGGTTTTCAAGATCGGCCACATCGCCAGCGAGGACGGCAACATTTCCGCCCATCTCATCGGCCCAGCTTGCCAAGGCGTCGGCGCGACGGGCGACGCCCACCACCTTTGCGCCAGAGTTTGCCAAGATCGTTGCCGCTTGTTGTCCGAGGCCAGAACTGGCCCCGGTCACAACGGCCACGCGGCCGTCAACGCTGAATAATCGAGAGGAAGACAAGTGTTCTAGCCTTGCGCCGTCAGGTTGAATTCTTCGTCTGGGAAGTACTTCTTGAGGCGGATGTCAGCGGTGCGTGCGTGGCCTTCCATGCCTTCGAGGCGTGCAATCCGTGCGGTCGCTTCAGCGACGGGCTTGGCACCTTCACGGGTCGCGCGCTGCCAGGTCACGATTTTCATGTACTTGTGTACACTCAAGCCACCTGTGTAGCTGGCCGCCCCAGAGGTCGGAAGAACATGGTTCGTACCTGCCGCCTTGTCGCCAAAGGCCACGGTGGTTTCCTCGCCCAAAAACAGCGAGCCGTAACAACTGAGACGATCCAACCACCACTCCAAATCCTCCGCCTGAACCGTCAGGTGTTCGGGTGCATAAGCATCGGAAGTTGCCGCCATTTCCTCACGATCCGCGCAAAGGATGACCTCTGCGTAATCGCGCCAGGCGGCGGTGGCATTGTCACGGTTCACTTCTGGCAGATCGGCAATCAGCTCTGGCACCAGCCGCATGACCTCTTCAGCCAGCGCGCGGTCATCGGTGACCAGCCAAACCGGTGAGTTATAGCCATGCTCGGCCTGACCCACGAGATCGGCTGCAACCACCATCGGATCGGCTGTTTTGTCGGCCAGTATCAGGCTGTCGGTCGGGCCGGCAATCATGTCGATACCGACACGGCCAAACAGCATCCGCTTGGCCTCAGCCACGAACTGGTTTCCCGGGCCCACGAGAATATTAGCCTTGGGCAAACCAAACAGACCAAAGGTCATCGCGGCAACGCCCTGCACACCGCCCATGGCCAGGATTTTGTCTGCACCACAGATATGCGCCGCATAGATGATGGCAGGCGCGATACCCACGTCGGGGCGTGGTGGAGAACACGCGACGATGTGCTTGCACCCAGCGACTTTCGCCGTTGTGACGGTCATGATCGCGCTTGCGATATGGCTATACCGCCCGCCGGGCACATAGCAGCCGGCGGCATCCACCGGGATTGCCTTTTGCCCGGCGATAAAACCCGGCACGACCTCGGTTTCAAAGTCTTTAACCGTGCCCAACTGGGCCTCAGCGAACTTCTTAACGTTGGCGTGGCTGAACTGTATGTCCTGCTTCAGCTTCTCGGGCACAAGGGCCGACGCAGCCTCGATGGCCTCAGGTGACAACAGGATTTCACCATCGTAATTGTCAAACTTCCGGGCGTAGGCCATGGCTGCCTCGTCCCCGCCAGCCTCAATTTCATCAAGAATGTCGCGGACGATTTTCTTGGTTTCCGAAGCATCGCTTTTCGAGGTCAGCGTCGCTTTTTTGAGATATTCTCTCGGCATTGATTGCTTCCTATTTGTAAATATCTGGCAGAAGAACGGTCGAGATCGTCGGCACGTAAGCGATGAAAAGGGTGACGATCAGCATGAACAAGACGAACGGAATGGCGCGATAAGCGATCTTCAGGATCGACTCGCCCGTTATTCCTGCGACCACGAAAAGGTTCAGTCCCAGGGGAGGCGTGATAAAGCCAACGCCCAAAGCTGTGATCATCATGATGCAGAACTGGATCTCGTTCATGCCGATGTCATCTGCCAGCGGCTTCAGGATCGGTGCGAGGATCACGATGTTCGGCGTGGTCTCCATCACGCAGCCCGCTGCGATCAGAATGCCGACCATCATCAGTATGAGGACAAGCGGTTCGTCACTGACCGAGGTGGCGGCTGCCACAAAGCCTTGCGGGACACCAATGATGGCCAGTGCTTCGGCCAAGGGAGCCGAAAAGGCGATGATCGGCAGAATGACCCCGTTCACCTTGGCTGAACTAACCAGCATCGCCGGAAAATCGCTCAGGCTCAGAGTGCGCAGGATGAACCCCATGACGATCGTTACCACTACGGCTGTCGCGCCTGCCTCGGTCGGCGTCAGACGACCCGAAAAGATGCCGTAGAAGATGATGCCGGGCACCAGAAAGGCATACCAACCAGACTTCAGGGCTTTGCCCAGCCGCGAGAAGTACTCGCCCATGCTGATGTTACCACCGCCTTCCCAGCCTTTGAGGCGGTTCATGATGATGTTGGTGGCAAGAATGGACAGAAGGATCGCAATGCCGGGGATCAGAGCGGCCAGGAACAGTGTCGAGGCAGAAATCCCCAAAACAAGGCCGATGATGATATAGGCGATCGATGGAGGGATCAGGATACCGGTACAGGCACCCGCCGCAACAAGAGCACAGGCATATGGCCGGGGGTAGCCCGATTCGACCAGTCGGTCGATCGTCATGCGGCCAACAGCTGCTGCCCCTGCGGCGTCCGAGCCCGAAATCGCGGCGAACATACCGCAGACAAGCACCGTGGCCGATCCAAAGCCGCCCTTGGCGAACTGAGTTAAAGCCTCGGCCACATCAAGAAATTTTCGACTGAGCCCGGTTCTGACGAGGACGTCACCCGTTAAGATAAACAGCGGCACAGCCGTCAGCGCGAAAAAGTCGATGCCAGAGAACAGCTTTTCCCCGACGAGGCTCAAAGGCAGAGCCCCTGACCAGACAAGCATCAGGATCGCGGCCGAACCGATGGCGGCCCAGACGGGAACAGCAAGTGCGACAAGGACGACGAACAGGATGACCGGGCCATAAAAATCCCAGCCGAGGACAACGGATTGATCGAGTTGGTTCCAAAGCATGTCCAGCCCCCTCAGTCGAACAGTTTGTCACCTTCGTAAACGGGGCGACCCGCACGAAGGTCCGCGATGTCGCGGAGGATGGATTGGAAGAGGCGCAGCAGAACCAGTGCGAAACCGATTGGAACGGCCATCAGGAACCAGACACGGCTGATGCGCAGACCGTCTGTTACAGATCCAAATTTTGCGGAAACGTGGACTGTTTCATACGAGTAGTAGAGCGCCACGACCGACACGGCGACCATTACAAAATCCCCAAAGAGATAGAGCAGCGCCTTAATCCGCGGGCTGACATAGTGCATGATCACGTCAATGCGGATATGTCCGCGTTCACGAACCGCAGCTGCAGCGCCGATCCATGCGAGGTAGATGAACGAGTACCGGACGATTTCCTCGCCCCAGATCGAGGAATAGGACAACAGCTCGCGCCGAAGCACTTCGATGAACATCGTCGCCACCAGCATCGTGTAGAACACGAGCAGCAGCCAGCGCTCGGCATTCCGGTTCAGTTCTTGCAGTATTCGTTGCATGCAATCCTCCCGTTCACCGACACCTCAAGGGCAGCCGGCAGCCGGATTTCCAAGTTGTCGTCAGATTTTGGGGCGGCCAGAAACTATGCCGCCCCTGAAACGCGACGAGGCGTATCAAGCATCGTGGACGTAGTAGCGTCCTTTCGTGCCAGCCGCTTCTTCCAGCTTGGCAAAGTTGTCCATGGAACCGGCGAGCTCGACCTTGAACTCGTCCCAATCGGACAGTTGGTATCCACCAGCGGCTTTCCATTCCGCAAGCTGATCCTCGCTGAGGCTGTGGAACTCGACACCTGCTTTGCGCAGTTCCGCCATTGCGTAGGTGCGTGCAGACGGAACCTTGGCCAGGTTCTGATGCGAGGTCAGTTCGCCCGCGAACTCGATGCCTTCCTGCACATCTGCCGGTAGCGAGTTGAACCATTCCAGATTCATCGAGTAAATCTGGCTGTCCGGCACCGCCTGTGTAAAGGTGACATGGCTCAGGATGTCCTTGAAACCAAACACAAAGAGCGCGCCAACAGACGGGTCAAGAGCATCCGCCACGCCCTGCTTGATCGCCGAAGGCGTTTCGCCCCAGGCCACCGGCGTCGGGTTCGCGCCGACCATGCGATAGTACTGCTGCAGCATCTTCGAGCCGGGCACGCGGAACTTGACCCCTGCCATGTCGCCGGGCGTGATCACGGCGTTTCCGCCCTTGCGCACAGCCACAACGCGCGGGTCGATATTGATGTAGAAAAGCGCCTTGAAACCTGCGGCTTCGATCTTGGGGTGTACTTCGGCTTTCCACGCATCCGAGGTCACTAGGTTGGTGAA
Organism: Ruegeria sp. AG1; assembly: GCF_056541705.1. Lineage (NCBI taxonomy): Bacteria > Pseudomonadati > Pseudomonadota > Alphaproteobacteria > Rhodobacterales > Roseobacteraceae > Ruegeria > Ruegeria sp. AG1. The sequence goes on from NZ_JBQFYU010000003.1 coordinate 385,774, forward strand.
GCGCTGGTTGGAGCCACAGAAATAGGGCATGTTGATCAGGTCAGCCGCGCTCGCATAGGGCGCGAAATTCGACAGGGAATGCTGCGCGCATTGGATGGTGCCAGCCTGTACCGCTTGCACCAGGGCGCCACCGGCCCCCAACTGACCACCCGGTGCCAGCTTGACATAGACCTTGCCATTGGTGGCGTTCTGGATGTTTTCCTTCAGGTCCAACTGCATGATCGGATAGCTGCGCGATGCACCCAAGACATACGCCGTCGCGAGGGTCATCGTGAATTCCGCTGCATCCTCGCGTTCACGCTCTTCCTTGGCGGTCTGTGCCGCGGCCTCGGTGGACCACAAGGTCCCCGCAGCGCCCGCTATCAACGCTGCAGTAAAGCTGCCGCTTCCTGCCAGCTTTAAGAAGTTCCGGCGTGAAGCCGAAGCCAATTCCTGCTTTTCACGATCCATGTTTTCCTCCCTATGGGTCATGTCATTTATTGTTTTTTTGATTGTGCGGCCGCCTCTTTCCTTAGCGTGACGACAACGAATGCGAGAGATGCCGCGAACAGCAACACCATCTCTCCTACGTCGCCCAGGAACTGGCCGTAGCCAAATGCGCCCGCGACGACGTTGATCAGGAACGCCAGAAAAAGCGCAATGGCCGCGAATATGAACATTGCCAAACCCCCTCCTCTCCGATTCGAAGCCACTGTAAGCGCTTACATTTTGCATTGCAAGCGCTTACACTGTATCTAGACGGGCACGCCAGTTGACCCCACATTCCGAAGGGCGCAAATGGAGCGCCAAAGCCACGAGTGTATTTAGGTAGATGACGAAGGCACCATTTCCAGACGAGCCAAGCCGGGCGTCACCGACACTGGAAGACGTTGCGCAACGTGCAGGCGTTTCGACCGCCACTGTTTCGAGGTGCCTCAACAATCCTACAATGGTGTCCGAGAAAACCCGCGAAAGGGTCCTCAGCGCAGTCAAAACTCTTGGCTACACACCGAATTTCGGGGCTCAGGCCCTTGCCGCCAAACGCACCAGAACCTTTGGCGCGATTATCCCGACGATGGAAAACGCCATCTTCGCACGTGGCCTCCAAGCCTTTCAGGAAGAGCTTCAGAGGCATGGAATAACCCTGCTCGTCGCGAGCTCTTCATACAACCCGGAGCTTGAAGAAGAGCAGATCCGCAGCCTCGTGGCACGCGGTGCGGATGCGCTGTTATTGATTGGCTTCGACCGGACCCCACAGGTTTACGATTTCCTTAAGAAACAACAGATCCCGTGTGTAGTCGCCTGGGTCTATGATCCTGACCAAACGCACCTGTCCATCGGGTTCGACAACCGAAGCGCGATGCAGGCGCTGACCGAGCAGGTACTCGACCTGGGACATCGCACCATTGCCTTTGTCACTGCGGAGAGGGACGGCAACGACAGGGCTCGGCTGCGCTGTGAGGGCGTAGAACAAGCGATGCTGTCTCGGAACCTAGATGTCGGCAACCTGCACGTCATCGAAACGCCCTACTCGATCGACAACGGAGCCCGCGCCCTTGAGGCAGCGATGGAATTGGACCCGAGACCCACTGCAATCCTATGCGGCAACGATGTGCTTGCCGCCGGAGCGCTCAGGCAGGCCCGGAAAATGGGTCTTCAAGTGCCTCGGGATGTCTCCATCACCGGGTTTGATGACATCGAAATAGCAGAGATCGTAACGCCGGCCCTAACAACGGTTCATGTTCCGCATCGCAATATGGGTAAAGGGGCCGCTCGTATGCTGGTCGCTTTGCGCAAAGGTGAGGATGCGGGGTCAAGTGTACAGCTCGAAGCCACGACAAAGATACGCGAGTCACTCGGGCCTGCACCCCAGGCCTAGGACACATGGCCACTAGTTGACCCGAGCTACCTCTAAAGCATCCGGCCCACCCAGTAAGGGAAGGCCGGACAGGTCATCGTGAGTGGATGGTCTTAGTCGTACAGAACGGCCGAGATTTTCGGGTCGTCGATATTCGAGGCATCGTAGTAGTAGAAGCCCGTGTCGATCAGGCTCGGCACTTCTTCACCGTTCAGGGCCGAGACGGCGGCTTTGACGGTTTCATAGCCGATACCAACCGGGTTCTGCGTGATCGCGCCAGCCATCAGGCCGCTTTTGATCGCGTCCTTCTGTGCCTTGCCGCTGTCATAACCGATGATGACCAGACCTTCGGTGCCCAGTTCCTGAACGCCATTCACAACACCGATGGCCGAGCCTTCGTTGGTGCCGAAGATACCATTCAGATCCGGGTTTGCAGTCAGGATTGCCTTGGTCACCTCGGTCGATTTCAGGTGATCGCCCTGACCGTATTGAACGGTAACGACTTCGATATCCGGGTATTTCTCGGCGATACGGTTTACAAACCCGTCGCGGCGGTCGATCCCTGTACGGCTGGTCTGGTCATGCGCCACAACAGCGACTTTGCCCTTGCCGCCGATCTTCTCGGCCATCTTGTCCGCAGCCAGACCGGCCGCTGCAAGGTTGTCTGTAGTTGCGGTCGAAAGCGGGATGTCGCTGTCGACGCCGCTGTCGAAGGCGATAATTGGGATGCCTTTGTCATTGGCCTGTTTCAGCAGCGGGATCGCCGCCTGGCTGTCCAGCGCGGCGAAACCGATGGCTTTGGGATTGTTGGCCAGGGCAGCCGCCAGCATGTCGATCTGACGGTCCACCATGGTTTCGTTGTCAGGGCCTTCGAAGGTGATGGTGACGTCAAACTCATCCGCCGCCTGCTCTGCGCCGGACTTCACCGCCTGCCAGAACTGGTGCTGGAAGCCCTTGGATACCAGCGGGATATAGATTTCTTCGGCAGCCGCCATCGAGGCGGGACCTGCCAGGGTGGCCGCACTCAGCGCCCCCAGAATGAAACGACGTGAAAACATGTTTTCTCCTCCACAGTTGGTCGTTTTCTATTTTGTTATTCTCAGCCGGATTTCTTGCGCCGTGCCATGTCGGCATAGACGGCCAGAATGATGATTGCGCCGGTGACAACGGTCTGCCACTCCTGCGCGACGGACAGGACACGCAGCCCGTTGGTCAGCACCGCCATGATCAAGGCGCCGATCAAGGTGCCAAGGATCGTGCCGCGACCGCCCGACAGCGATGTGCCACCGATGACAACCGCCGCGATGGCCTCCAGCTCATACCCGAGACCCAAAGCAGGCTGTGCCGAGTTCAGACGCGAGGCGATCAGGATGCCGCCGATACCGCAGATAGCCCCGGCCAGTGCATAGATGCGGATCTTCCACATATCGGTGTTGACACCGGACAGGCGCACGGCCTCTTCGTTTGACCCAAGCGCAAAGGTATAGCGGCCCAGAACTGTGCGGCTCAGAATATAAGAGGCAGCGATCGCGACGATGAATAGGATCAGCACGCCATTGGGGATGGGCAGCGCGGGGAAGACCTCTCCGATCAGCGATCCGCGCGAGATTTGGTCAAAGCCCGGCGTGTCGTTGAAGTAGATCGGTCGCGTCCCCGAGATCACCAGCGAGAGACCTTTGAGGATCAGCATCATGCCAAGCGTGGCGATGAAGGGGGGGATTTTCATCTTGGCGACGAATGTTCCCGAACACAGGCCACAGAACGCACCCGCCGCGATTGCGGCCGCAACACCCAATAGCAACGGCATGCCCAGATAGGTCAGCACAACCCCCGCGATCACCGCGCAGAAGGTCATCAGCGTGCCCACCGATAGGTCGATCCCACCGGTGATGATCACCAAAGTCGCAGCAACCGCCAGTACACCGTTGACCGAGGTCGCCTGCAAAATTGCAATCATGTTTGAGGTTTGCATGAAGTTCGGCGACGCGATCGAAAAGCCGATCAGCAGCGCGATCAAGCTCGCGAAGGCCAGCATTTTCTGGTAGGCGCCGCTTTCCGACAAACCCCCGAGGAGTTTTTTCTTGTCGATATCCGTAGCTGTGGTCATTGCATTGTCCCCGTTACCTGCATCGCCGCCGCCCGTTGCGTGGCCAGATGCATGATGTCTTCCTGAGTGGTGTCTTTTCCGCCGGGCAGAATGCCGGTCAGCCGGCCCTCGCACATCACGGCGATGCGGTGGCTGAGGCGCATGATCTCGGGCAATTCGGACGAGATCACGATGATCGTCTTGCCCTGCTCTGCCAGCTCCTCGAGCAGTTTGTAGATTTCGGATTTTGCGCCGACGTCGATGCCTCGCGTGGGTTCATCGAAGATCAGGATATCGCAATCACGCAGCAGCCATTTGGCGATGACCACCTTTTGTTGATTGCCCCCCGAGAGCAGCCGAACCTCTTGTACATCCGATGGCGTCCGGATGCCCAGCTGTGCGATATAGCCTTTAGCGGTGGTGCTGATTTCACTGTCGTTCAGAACGCCGCCGGTGCTTGTGAAAAGATCCATTGAAGCCAGAGCGATATTGTCCCGCACATTCATCCCCGTCGCGAGGCCGAAATGTTTGCGATCCTCAGATAGATACCCGATCCCGGCCTTCACCGCGTCAGTCGGCGACTTGATCGAGACCACGTGACCATGCACTCGGATTTCACCGGCATCTCTTGGATCAGCGCCAAAGATTGCCCGCGCGACCTCGGTCCGGCCAGCACCCATCAGACCGGCAAAACCGAGTATCTCGCCTTTCTGAACCGAAAAGCTGACATCTTGGATTTCTTTGCTGCGGCTTAGGCCCGTGACTTGCAGTGAGACCTCGGCGTCGCCCAGTTCAGGTACGTCCAGAGGTTCCTCATTCACCTCGCGCCCCACCATCATCGCGATGATCTGGCTGATTGGCGTTTCTGCGGCACCCACAGTGCCGACATATTCCCCGTCGCGCATGACCGTGACCCGGTCCGAGATCTGCTTCAGCTCGTCCATTTTGTGGCTGATATAGACGACGCCCACACCTTCAGACTTGAGGCGGCGGATGATCACGAACAGCTCGGCAATCTCGGCGTCATTCAGGGCGGCGGTCGGCTCATCCATGATCAGAACTTTCGACCGGAAGGACAAAGCCTTGGCGATCTCGACCATCTGCTGTTTTGCAATGGTGAGGCTACCGACCAGCGCCTTGGGATCGAGGTTCAGGTTCATCGAGGCGAAAATCTCGGCCGTTTGCGCATTCAGCGTGGCTTCGTCCAGACGGCCAAAGCTTTTGCGTGGCTCACGCCCGATGAAGATATTCTGCGCGACGGTCAGGTCATTCATCAGGCTCAGTTCCTGATGGATGATGCCAATTCCCAGATCCTGCGCCTCGCGCGGGGTGGTTGGGCTAACGGATTTCCCCTCGATCACCAGATCGCCGCCGTCGCGCTGATAGATACCCGAGAGGATCTTCATCAGCGTGCTTTTCCCGGCACCGTTCTCGCCCATCAACGCGTGAACTTCACCCGGAAACAGATCGAACTGCACGGATTTCAGCGCATGCACACCGGGGAAGTGCTTATCAATCCCCGTCATGTCGACCAGTTTCGTCATTTCTCCTCCCATTCTGCCCCTCTCCCCAAGGGCGGTGCGGCTTACATCACCGCGCCGATTTGCCAGGGAACGAACTCGACGCCCCCAAAGCCAAGTTCCTCACTTTTGGTTTTCTCGCCCGAGGCGACACGGATCAGTATCTCGAACAGCTCTTCGCCTTTGGTTTCGATGCTGACGCCATCGGTGACGATGTCGCCGCAGTTCAGATCCATGTCGTCTGCCATCCGGGCATACATTTCCGAGTTGGTCGCCAGTTTGATGCAGGGTGTCGGCTGATAGCCGGACACCGAGCCACGTCCGGTGGTGAACACAATCAGGTTCGCGCCTGATGCCACCTGCCCCGTGACCGAGCATGGATCAAATCCGGGGCTGTCCATGAAGACAAACCCGTGTTTGTCCACCTTCTCACCGAACTTGTAGACGTCGCGCAGAGGTGCCGTGCCGCCCTTGGCAACAGCACCCAGCGATTTCTCCAGAATGGTCGTCAGCCCACCGCGCTTGTTGCCGGGGCTTGGGTTGTTGTCCATCTCACCGCCATTGCGCTCGGTATAGTCTTCCCACCAGTGGATACGCTCTATGAGCTTTTCGCCCACTTCGATGGTCTCGGCCCGGCGGGTCAACAAATGCTCCGCCCCGTAGATTTCAGACGTCTCGGACAGGATTGTCGTTCCGCCATGGCGCACCAGCAGATCTGAGGCATACCCAAGGGCTGGATTGGCCGTGATCCCGGAATACCCGTCGGATCCACCGCATTGCATTCCAACCGTGATCGCACTGATGGGTGCGGGCGCGCGCTCGGCTTGATTGGCCAATTCGGCGATCCCCCGCAGCTCATCCAGCCCGCGTTCGATGGTGCGGCGCGTGCCGCCCTCGTTCTGGATGGTCATATAGCGCAATACGCCATCGGTGCGGATCGGGCGTCCTCCGACAAGATCTGCGACTTGCATGACCTCGCAGCCCAAACCAATCAGCAGGATACCTCCGAAATTCGGGTGCTGCGCGTAACCGGCCAATGTGCGGAACAAGGTCGCATAGCCTTCATCCTTGCCTGACATACCGCAGCCTGTGCCATGCACGATCGGCACGACGCCATCCACATTGGGAAAGCTGTCCAGTAGCCCGGACTTCTCGGCCGCTTCGGCGATGAACTTGGCTACCGAGCCCGAGCAATTCACGCTGGTCAGGATGCCGATATAGTTCCGCGTCCCTATCCGGCCATCGGCACGATGATACCCGTCAAACGTCCGATCAGCGGCGAGCGCCGGCAGCGGAGTATTGGCGCTGGCATGCGCATAGTCCTGTTGATGCGCGCCCATCCCCAGATTGTGGACATGGATGTGATCCCCCGGTTCGATGTCGCTTTTGGCCTGACCGATGATCTGGCCGTAACGGATCACGTTTTCGCCAGCCCGAATCGGCATCGTCGCAATCTTGTGCCCGCGGGCCACTTGCGAGGTCAGAGGTGTCGGCACATGTGACGGCTGCTCGCCCGACTGCAAGTCACGCAGGGCAATAACAATATTGTCATCAGGGTTAAGCTGAACGACATCCCGCGCCGCCTTTTCCAGAACATTTATGCCGTCGTGTGCTTGCATCACTTCCCCGCTTGCTTGGTCCATGTTGCTAAGTGGTAGATCTTCTCTTGTCAACTAACATGTTAGAATGTTAAACCCTGACCATGAACAAGCTCCAAGATATTGACGCCTCTCTCCTGCCCGAGATTACGACCACCGAAGGATCGCTGGCTCAGCGGGTTCACCACGCTTTAAAAACGGCGATTCTAGCGCTGGACTTTCCGCCAGGCGCGAACCTACGGAAGGCCCCGGTTTGCGAGCGTTTAGGCGTGTCACGCGCGCCTGTTGCGGACGCCATCGCCCGCCTGGCATCTGAAGGTCTGGTGGATGTAGTCCCGCAATCCGGGACGCGTGTGTCCTATTTCTCGATGGATGAGATCCGCGAAGGTGCCTTTCTGCGCGAAGCACTCGAACTAGCAACCGTCGCCAAAGTGACGCGGGACCTGACCGAAGATCAGCGCAAACGCCTCAGCCGCAATATGCGCCTGCAAGAGCTTTTGATCGAAGATGATGATATTCCCGGCTTCTATCAGGCCGACGAAGAGTTTCACGGTATGCTGATGGACTTCACCGGCTTCCGTCACCTCGCCAACGTGGCGCAGAATGTTTCTCTGCAGGTGAGCCGGGCGCGGATGCTGCTGCTGCCGACCCCGGGCCGGATTGCGGAAACACTGGCGGAACACAAAGCCATTTTTGACTCGATTTGCAGCCGCAACGAACAGACCGCTCAGGACGCCATGCGCGCCCACTTGGGACAGTTGATGCCGCGCATCGAGGAACTCAGGCAGCAAAAGCGCCACCTTTTCAATCTCACCCAACAGTCGCACAGCGAGGCAGGATGACCGTTTCACAGACAGAATTGCTCAATAACCGCACCGCGCGGCCCGTTCCGCTGACCCGGATGGGATTTGGCGGTGCCCCGCTGGGAAACCTGTACCGCAAAGTGTCGGATGAGGACGCGCAGGCCGCGCTTCAGGCCGCCTATGATGCGGGTATCCGTTTCTTTGACACCGCACCGCAATACGGGCTTGGACGGTCCGAGCGCCGCTTTGGCGAGGCGATTGCCCGCTTTGGACGCGAGAACATCCAGCTGTCCACCAAGATCGGGCGTCTTCTGCTGGATTGCGAACCCCATGAGGTCACGCCCGAGGCCTTTGTAGACGTTCCGCAAAAACGGATCGTGTTCGACTATACCTATGACGGGGTGATGCGGTCCTACGAGGCCAGCCGTGAGCGCATCGGGGTCGCAAATGCCGACATCCTTCTGGTGCATGACGTCTGCGTCTTCAGCCAGGGCAGTCAAGAAATGTCCGACGCCAAGGTGCGTGAGCTGTTCAACGGAGGCGGCTACAAAGCCTTGGCTGAGCTGCGCGACGCAGGAGAGATCGCCGCCATCGGCGCAGGCGTGAACGAATGGCAGGTGTGTGAAAAGCTTCTGGGCCTGGGTGATTTCGACGGCTTCCTGCTGGCTGGTCGCTATACGTTGCTTGAGCAAGAAGCATTGGACAGCTTCCTGCCCCTTTGTGAAAAGCGCGACGTGGGGATCATTTTGGGTGGGCCCTACAACTCCGGCATCCTCGCGACCGGAGCCGTGCCGGGTGCAAAGTATAACTATGCCGATGCGCCCGAGGACATACTGGCGCGCGTCCGCAAGATCGAGGCCGTTTGCGCCGCGCATGACACCCCTCTGATCGCGGCGGCCCTGCAATTTGTTCTGGGTCATCCGTGCGTCAAAACAGTCGTTCCGGGTGCCGTCAGCGCAGCCGAGGTGCAATCCAACGTGGCCCTGCTAGAGCGGGAAGTACCCCCGGGCCTCTGGTCTGATCTGCGGTCCGAGGGGCTGATCCGTCCGGATGCACCGCTTCCGAGTGAGGCCGCCGATGCTGCGTAACATCGACCCCATTCTGTCGCCCGACCTGCTGCATGCGCTTAGGACCATGGGGCACGGCGATGAAATCGTGATCGCTGACGCGAACTTTCCCGGCACAAGCACCGGCCCGGATTGCATCCGCGCGGATGGCTCGACCGCCAGTGAGGTGCTCCGGGCTGTGCTGTCCGTGATGCCTCTGGATACATTCGTGACCGACCCGGCCCTGACCATGCAGGTGGTCGGTGATCCGGACGCAATTCCCGAAGCCGTCGCCGATTTTCAGAACATCATCGACGCGACAGCGGACAACCCGGCCAAGGTACAGGGGCTTGAGCGGTTTGCCTTCTATGAGCGTGCGGCGAACGCGTTTGCCATCGTTCAAACGGGTGAGCGTAGGCTCTATGGCAATATCATCCTGAAAAAGGGCGTCATCGCATGAGGATTGACGCGCATCAGCACTTCTGGGCCGTGGCGCGGGGGGACTATGGCTGGTTGACGCCTGACTTGGACGTGATCTACCGCGATTTTACCCCCGATGATCTGGCCCCGATGCTGAAAGACGCCGGCATTGAAGGCACCGTGCTGGTGCAGGCTGCTCCGACGGTGGCCGAGACGGAATATTTGCTGTCCCTGGCCGACGAGACCTCATTTATCAAAGGTGTTGTAGGTTGGGTCGATTTCGAAGCCTCGGATGCGGCGACCCAGATCGCGGCGTTGAATGCGCACCCGGCGCTCATTGGGCTTCGTCCGATGATCCAGGATATTGCCGACCCGCTCTGGATGTTGGGCGACGCTCTGACCCCCGCTTTTACCGAACTTATTGCGCGGGGTCTGACGTTCGACGCATTGACCTTGCCGCACCATCTGGGACCGCTCAGAAATCTACTGGCGCGTCATCCGGACATGAAGGTTGTCATTGATCACGGCTCCAAGCCACTGATCCGGGACGCAATACTCGAGGGTTGGGCCGCGGATATGGCAGCGCTAGCCAGTGAGACCAACGCATGGTGCAAACTGTCCGGCCTTGTCACCGAAGCCGCATCCGATTGGACAGTCGATGATCTGCGACCCTACGTGGACCACCTTCTGAACAGTTTCGGCCCGTCGCGCCTGATCTGGGGCAGCGACTGGCCGGTTTGCACCTTGGCCAGCAGCTACGAGCGCTGGCTGGAAACTACGGACGTTTTGCTGAGCCAACTCAGCAGCTCCGAACGCGATGCCGTGATGGGTGGCAACGCCGCGCGGGCCTATAACCTCAGGGATTGATATGACTCTACCAAACCTGGACTCCAACGGGCTGTGGCTCGGACGTATTGAGCGCGCCGGGATTGGCCCCTGCGTTGTGATCCTGCGCGATGGTCGCGTGGTCGATATCACATCGAAAACTGCGCCAACCGTCCGGGATATTCTCGAGCGGGACGATGCAGCGGACTACGTCCGTGCGGCGCAAGGCGAAGACCTTGGCCCGTTTGACGCGGATCATCAGTGGCTCGCTCCGTGTGACTTGCAAGCGGTCAAAGCTTGCGGCGTCACATTTGCCGGCTCCATGGTCGAGCGCGTGATCGAGGAACAGGCCGCAGGTGATCCGGCCAAGGCCGAGGCGATACGGTCGCGCATCGGCGCGCGGATTGGCGACAGCCTGTCCAATATCACGCCCGGCTCGGATGAGGCCGCAAAGGTCAAAGAGGCGCTGATCGAAGAAGGTCTCTGGAGCCAGTACCTCGAGGTCGGAATCGGACCGGATGCCGAGGTATTCTCCAAAGCGCAGGTTTTGTCTTCGGTCGGCTCGGATGCGGATATCGGGTTGCACCCGATTTCTACCTGGAACAACCCCGAACCTGAGGTGGTTCTGGCCGTAACCTCTCGCGGCGAAATCAAGGGCGCGACCTTGGGCAACGATGTGAACCTGCGCGATGTCGAGGGGCGCTCGGCCCTGTTGCTCAGCAAGGCCAAGGACAACAACGCGTCATGCGCGATCGGGCCGATGATCCGGCTGTTCGATGATGGCTTCACCCTCGACGACGTGCGCAAGGCCGAGTTGACACTGACTGTCACCGGACCCGATGGGTTTGTTCTGAATGGCGCGTCTTCCATGTCCCAGATCAGCCGCGATCCGGCGGATCTTGTGAAACAGACCATTGGACGCCATCACCAATACCCGGACGGGCTGATGTTGTTTCTGGGCACGCTCTTTGCCCCAACCCAGGACCGTGACACGCCCGGAGGCGGCTTTACACATAAACTGGGCGATCTCGTCACCATCGCCAACAGCCAGCTTGGGGCGCTGACAAACACGGTGCGCCTGTCCACGGAATGCCCTGAATGGACCTTCGGGGCCTCTCATCTGATGCGAAACCTCGCCCAACGCGGCCTGCTTTAAGAAAGAACTAACCATGTTGACTGGAAAACACCTGATCGCTGGCGAATGGGTCGGCGCAGACGCCACTTTTGCATCGGAACCTGCCCATGGCCCCAGCCATGACTTTGCCGTGGGCACGCCTACGCTGGTTGACCGTGCCGTAGGCGCCGCCGAGGAGGCTTTTGCCTCGTTCGGATGGTCGACCCGGGCCGAGCGGGCGGCCTTGCTGCGCAAGATTACCGACGAGATTGACGCACGTGGCGATGCGATCACTGAAATCGGAACGCAAGAAACCGGCCTGCCCGAGGCCCGTTTGCAAGGCGAACGTGGCCGCACCGTCGGTCAGCTGCGCCTGTTCGCCGATCACATAGAGGCGGGAGAATATCTGGACATGCGCCACGACCCGGCCATGCCCGACCGCGAACCCCTGCCTCGCCCGGACCTGCGCATAATCCAGCGCCCGCTGGGGCCTGTAGCTGTGTTCGGCGCGTCCAACTTCCCGCTGGCCTTCTCGGTCGCAGGGGGCGATACGGCGGCCGCGTTGGCCGCAGGCTGCCCCGTCGTGGTCAAGGGCCATTCGGCGCATCCAGGCACGGGTGAAATCGTCGCGCAGGCTATCGACGCTGCCATCAAGGCGAAAGGCGTTCATCCCGGTGTGTTCTCTTTGGTACAAGGCGGCAAGCGGGACGTGGGAACGCGTCTGGTGCAGCATCCTCTGATCCGGGCGGTTGGATTTACTGGCGGCCTTGCTGGTGGTCGCGCCCTGTTCGATCTGTGCGCGCAACGCGATGAACCAATTCCGTTCTTCGGTGAGCTTGGCTCGGTCAATCCAATGTTCATCCTGCCGCAAGCCGCCGCCGCGCGCGGGACTGAAATCGGGGCCGGCTGGTCGGGCTCATTGACCATGGGAGCAGGGCAGTTCTGCACCAATCCCGGTATCGCGGTTATCATTGACGGCCCCGAGGCAGATGCGTTCCAGTCCGCCGCCGAAGCTGGCTTGTCCGCTATAGCCGAGCAAACCATGCTGACCGATGGTATCGCCGACGCCTACCGTCAGGGCGTTTCGCGTGTTGCAGCGGGCACCGGGGTCACCCAGATCATAGGCAACAGCTGCGCGACGCGTGATGCGGCCCCCTACCTGTTCACGGTGTCTGGCGATGACTGGCTGGCCGATCACAAACTGCAAGAGGAGGTCTTTGGTCCCCTCGGCATCGTGGTCCGCGTCCGCGACACGGCGCAGATGCAGCAGATTGCACGCGCCATCGAAGGCCAGCTGACCTGCACGTTGCATCTGGACCTGGGCGACAAGCCCGACGCAGAGGCGTTGCTGCCACTGCTGGAGCGGAAAGCCGGGCGCTTGCTGGCCAACAGCTTCCCCACAGGGGTCGAGGTTTGCGACAGCATGGTTCATGGCGGCCCCTACCCGGCATCGACGAATTTCGGCGCGACATCGGTTGGCACTCTGTCGATCCGTCGTTTCCTGCGGCCGGTCTGCTATCAGGACATTCCAAATGATCTGCTTCCTGAGGATGTTTAACGCTTCAGGATGCGCTTTGCGGGCAATGTCATCAGAAATACCATCGAACAGCCGTTTGCCATTGGCGCCGGCTGAACGAGCCAAGCAACGAAGGAACTCGATATGAAACTGCTTCGCTATGGCCCGAAGGGTGCTGAGAAACCTGGGCTGCTGGATGCCGAGGGTACGATCCGCGATCTCTCGGGGGAGGTTAACGACATTTCGGGCGAGGCGCTGGGAGATGAAACGCTTACACGGTTGCGTGCGTTGGATCCCTCTACCCTTCAAAAAGTCGAAGGCACCCCCCGAATTGGCGCCTGCATCGGTCGGGTGGGAAAGTTCATCTGCATCGGTCTGAATTACGCCGATCACGCCGCCGAAAGCGGTATGGAACTGCCGCAAGAGCCGGTGATTTTCTTCAAAGCCACCTCAGCGATCAATGGCCCGGACGATACCGTCGAAATTCCGCACGGCTCGGTCAAAACCGATTGGGAGGTCGAACTGGGCGTCGTCATCGGGAAAGAGGCCAAGTAAATCTCGGAAGAAGAAGCGCTGGATCATGTTGCAGGCTATTGCGTCGTCAACGACCTGTCCGAGCGTGATTTTCAACTTCACCGCTCTGGCCAGTGGGTCAAGGGCAAATCGGCTGACACGTTCGGCCCCATCGGCCCATGACTGGTCACACGGGATGAGATCTCTGACCCGCAGAACCTGCCGATGTATCTTGAGGTGAACGGGCATCGCTATCAGGACGGCTCGACCAGAACGATGCATTTCGGTGTCGCGACGGTAATCTCGCACCTGTCGCAATTCATGTCACTACAACCCGGTGATGTGATCTCGACCGGGACACCTCCGGGCGTGGGTTTGGGGCAGAACCCTCAAACCTATCTGAAGCCAGACGACCAAATGGAGCTAGGGATCGAAGGGTTGGGTGTGCAACGACAGAGTGTCGTCGCCGGGTAACCGATAGCGTCCTTTCTATCGGACGCCATTGTATCAACAAAAAAAGCGCCGCCCTGTGTTTTGGCGGCGCTTTGATTGTTTGTGTTTTGGTGCGTTTATTCTGCGGCCTGTGGTGCCTCGGCGTGTTTGTCACGCTGGCTGTCGCGGAACAGT